>NZ_JAHEHZ010000004.1 GCF_024639605.1 Roseobacter sp.
TCATATGCTTCGGCACAACGCTCCGTTCCATTCACCAAAGTATCGGCGGTCATCACTACATCGGCACCGAACCCTTCAGCGGCGCTGCGGATGCGCGCATCATCCGTGGCGACCACCACACGATCGACACCTGCAACGGACATCGCCGCCTGCCAGCTGCGCTCAATCAGGCTGCGCGCGACGCCTGAGGCGCCCCGCAGTTCGGCAAGCGGTTTGCCAGGATAGCGGGTCGAAGCATAGCGGGCAGGAATAACGATCAGAACTGACATCAGCCGGCCACCAGATCGACACCAGGCGCATATGCGATGAAGAACGGGTTGGCATAACCCTCCTTGCCGTAAACCAGCGGGCTGTGGTCATCAAAACGCACGACTGACCCGCCGGCGCCACGCAGCACGGCATCTCCTGCAGCCGTGTCCCATTCCATCGTGCGCCCGAGCCGCGGATAAAGATCCGCCTCGCCCGTGGCCACCAGACAGAACTTCAGAGAGCTGCCGGCACTGGTCATGTCGCGCACGGCATAGCGGTTGATATAGTCGTCTGTCGCCTGATCTCTGTGAGACTTCGATGCAACCACCATCAGAGCCGAATTATCCGCATCAGAGACTGTTATTGCGCGGGTCTCCCCTACGCTGTCCAAAGCCAGATCACCGGTTTCCTCAACTGCCTGACCGTCAGCACGGGTGTAAAACATCCGCCCCTTCGCCGGCGCATAAACCACGCCGCGCGTGGGCACACCGTTTTCCACAAGCGCGATGTTCACCGTGAAATCGCCCCGCCGGTTGATGAACTCCTTTGTCCCGTCGAGCGGATCAACGATGAGAAACGTGCCGGCCTTGCTGGTGTGGGTTGCCGCCTGCTCTTCGGTCACCAGGAGGATGTCGGGAAAGGCTTCGCGCAGACCGGCCGAGATGATCGCATCCGCCGCCTCGTCTGCCTCGGTGACGGGACTGGCGTCTGATTTGACCTTCACGTCGAAATCGTCCGCCGCATAGACCTCCATTATTTTCGCTCCGGCCAGCAGCGATAATCTGCGCATTGCGACCGATAAGGCACTGTAATCCATAAAAGAGGTGTCTCCCGCGGCGGTTGTTGATCTGGCCGGCTCCGGACTTTATGCTGCGCGGATAACGGAACATCAAGAATTCCGTGAAACTCTGTGCAGATATCGAGGCGCGGCAGACATGACTGACACGACCCACAGACGTCACAGCGGCTTCACCTCCGCGCTGACCATCCTGACGCTGATCTACCACTCGGCGGTGCGGTCGGTGCGCAAAACGCATGCCAATGCCTTTCTGGCCATTGGGGTGAACCTGCTGCAGGCGGTTATTTTCGTACTCGCCTTTTACGTGATGTTCAGCCTGCTGGGCCTGCGCGGTGCCGCCGTCCGCGGCGATTTCCTGCTTTATATCATGTCCGGCGTATTTCTTTTCATGACCCACACCAAAGCGATGGGTGCCGTCGTCGGCTCTGAAGGTCCGGCGAGCCCGATGATGCAACACGCACCGATGAACACCATTGTGGCGATTGCCGCCGCCGCTCTGGGTTCGCTCTATATCCAGGTGCTGTCCATGGCCTTCATCCTGTTCATCTATCATGTCGCCTGGATGCCGGTTTACATCGAAAATCCCGGCGGTGCATTTTGCATGCTGATGCTGTCCTGGCTCACCGGCGTGGCGATCGGGATCGTTTTGCTGGCGATCAAACCCTGGGCACCGCAGTTCGTGACGATTTTCAACACGATCTACCAGCGCGCCAATATGATCGCGTCGGGCAAGATGTTCGTGGCCAATATGATGCCCGCCTATATGCTCGCCATGTTTGACTGGAACCCGCTTTTTCACACTATCGACCAGGCCCGTGGCTTCATTTTCATAAATTACGTGCCGCGTTTTACCGACTGGAGCTATGCGCTATGGGTGGCGGTTGTGCTGATCATGATCGGGCTGATGGGTGAGTTCTATACCCGCCGCCACGCCTCGGCGAGCTGGAGCGCGCGACGCTGACGCACCCCCCGGTTTGTTCGTTAAGTGTCGATCAGGCTGAACGCGACATCCATTTTGCGATCATCGAATGCTGCACACTGGCCTGCGCCGCAATCCGGTAAAACCCGATCAGCTCGCGCAGCGGGGATGAAATACGATCAAACCCCGAGAGAAATGCCACAATCACACCTACCTGTACCTCTCCCTGCATCACCAGGTATCCGCCAAAAAGCAACACAGTGATCGGGCCAAGTGAATTCAGCAGGTTCAGAGAGGATTTAAGAATGAATTTCAGGATAAAATACCGCATCCGGTTGGTGTAAATATCTTTGATCAGTCCGGGACCGCGGTCGCGTGTGTCCTTTTCCGAATCCGATATCGCATCCCCCAGATCGCGCAGCATGGAAACGCGCTCTTCCACCAGGTCGTTCAGCCGCCGCTGCAGAAACGGCGTGAGGATGATCTGCGGCACCAGAAAAGCGAGTGCGAAAACGGCGATCTGAGGCTCTACCACAAACATATAGACGACCACACCGAGCAGCATTGCAAGATTGGCACAGGCCCCCGAGATCGCCTCACCGACAAAGCCGCCGAGTTTTTCCACCTCTGCTCCGACGATCGACACCGTGCGACCGGACCGGTCGTTTACTTCTTCCTCAGCCCCGTTGCGGCGCTCTTCGTAGATATGCAAAAGGTGGCGGCGGGTGTAGAGTGTGGCACTTTCGGTCAGCCAGGACTGGTAAATCCAAAGGACGTATTTTACCAGCTGGTGCGCAAGGGTCACCCCGACATAGGCAATGCCGAACTTGACCAGAACCGGAATATCGCGCGTTTCCACGACTTCGTTGACGATGCGCCGCTGGAGCTCAATCGGGACAAGGTTGAGCAAAGCCACAAACACCGCCAGCAGACAGGTCGCCGGCTGGTGCCATTCGCTCATCCGCCAGACATATGTGAGAAGCGATCCCGCAGCACTGTCGTCGCCGGTCTTCCGCACCTCGCGCGGGCTTCTTTTCAGATTCATACTTTAACCATTTCCGGGGCACTGCGGGCTGACAGCACGCGGTATTCGGAGAATGTCACCGCCCTGCCTTTGCACGGACCCTACAAAACTGCACCCTTACAGTACAGACATACCGGGATGCCGTGGCTGATGCGTACTCAGGTGACGACCCTCAGCGTCAGATTAAGCCGGCCGCCCTTCTCCAGCAGGCCTGATGAGCCAAAGCGGATCCGGTCCACCCCGTGGTATGCGCGTCGCGCGTCACCGCCCATCACAACCACATCCCCCGACTGCAACCAGACCGAGTGCGTCCTGCCGCTCCGTTCGGTGCCGCCCATGCGAAAAAGACCATCATCACCCAGTGACACCGACAGAACCGGCCAGCTGAAATCAGCCTCGTCCCTGTCCTGATGCAGCCCCATGCGCGCACCTTCTCCGTAAAAGTTCACAAGACAGCACTCCGGCGCACGCGCGGCTCCGGTCAGATCCCGCCAGATACCGAGGATGCAGTCCGGCACCGGCGGCCAGCTTTGCCCGTCAGGGTGCACCGGGCTGTAGCGATAGCCGCGCCGGTCCGAAATCCAGCCGAAATCACCCGCTGCCGTCATCCGCACCGACATCGCCTTGCCGCGCGGGGTTACAGGCGTGAAGAGCGGCGCCGCTGCTACGACCTCGCGCACCGCAGACAGCACTTCGCGCTGCGCATAGATATCCAGGAAGCCCTTGTGCACGTCAAATCCTGCGACTTTCAGCTGTGTCATCTGCGCGGTATCCCGGGAAAACAGAAAAAATTCGGGAAAGATTCCCACCTGCAGCCCGTCAGAAAGGTTGCAGGGCTGCAGACCCCTCCTTATATACCCTCCGAACCGCACGAAGCGACCTGCTTTTCGTGTGAACATCATCGGGGCAAAGGCGCCATAACGGGCCGGTGCTCCGTGTCATCGCCTTTAATATCAAGAGGGATCTCAAAATGGCCAAAGTGATTGGTATCGACCTTGGAACCACGAACAGCTGCATCGCAATCATGGACGGATCGCAGCCACGCGTGATCGAAAACGCCGAAGGTGCGCGTACAACGCCTTCAATCGTCGCCTTCACAGATGAAGAGCGCCTGGTGGGACAGCCGGCTAAACGCCAGGCCGTTACCAACCCTGACAACACCATTTTCGGCGTTAAACGTCTGATTGGCCGTCGCAATGACGACCCGGATCTCGCCAAAGACAAAAAGAACCTGCCCTTTGCCGTGATCGACGGCGGGAACGGCGACGCATGGGTCGAAGCGAAAGGTGAGAAATATTCTCCCTCTCAGATCTCCGCGTTCATCCTCGGGAAAATGAAAGAAACCGCAGAAAGCTATCTGGGCGAGGAAGTCACCCAGGCGGTCATCACCGTGCCTGCGTATTTCAACGACGCCCAGCGTCAGGCGACCAAAGACGCCGGCAAAATTGCGGGTCTCGAAGTGCTGCGGATCATCAATGAGCCGACAGCGGCAGCCCTGGCTTACGGCCTGGACAAAGAGAACACCCAGACAATCGCTGTCTATGACCTTGGCGGCGGTACATTCGACGTGACCATCCTTGAGATCGACGACGGCCTTTTCGAAGTGAAATCCACCAACGGCGATACCTTCCTCGGCGGTGAAGACTTTGACATGCGCATCGTCAACTACCTCGCGGACGAGTTCAAAAAAGAGCACCAGGTCGACCTGACCAAAGACAAGATGGCGCTCCAGCGTCTGAAAGAAGCGGCCGAGAAAGCCAAGATCGAACTGTCGAGCTCCAGCCAGACAGAGATCAACCAGCCGTTCATCTCGATGGGCGCAAACGGCCAGCCGCTGCACATGGTCATGAAGCTGACCCGCTCCAAACTGGAATCGCTGGTCGGGGATCTGATCAAAGCATCACTGAAACCCTGCCAGGCGGCTCTTAAAGACGCCGGTCTGACCGCAGGCGATATCGATGAGGTTGTTCTCGTCGGTGGTATGACGCGGATGCCGAAAGTTGTTGAGGAAGTCACCAAGTTCTTTGGCAAAGAGCCGCACAAGGGTGTGAACCCGGATGAGGTCGTTGCCATGGGTGCCGCCATTCAGGCCGGTGTTCTGCAGGGCGACGTCAAAGACGTGGTGCTGCTCGATGTGACACCGCTGAGCCTTGGCATTGAGACGCTGGGTGGCGTTTTCACCCGTCTCATTGACCGCAACACCACGATCCCGACGAAGAAATCTCAGATCTTTTCCACGGCCGAAGACAACCAGAACGCTGTGACGATCCGGGTTTTCCAGGGTGAACGCGAGATGGCATCCGACAACAAGATCCTTGGTGCTTTCAATCTCGAAAACATTCCACCGGCGCCGCGTGGCATGCCGCAGATCGAAGTCACCTTTGATATTGACGCAAACGGCATCGTGTCCGTGGGTGCGATGGATAAAGGCACCGGCAAAGAGCAGAAAATCACCATCCAGGCCTCCGGTGGTCTCTCGGATGATGATATCGAGAAAATGGTCAAGGACGCCGAAGAGAACGCGGAAGCCGATAAGGCACGTCGTGAACTTATCGAGGCGAAAAACCAGGCGGAGAGCCTCATCCACTCGACAGAGAAATCTGTTGAGGAGCACTCCGACAAGGTTGATCCGACAACCGTCGAAGCGATCGAGCTTGCGATTGCCGCCCTCAAAGACGAGCTGGAAACCGACAACCCGGACAAAATCCGGGCTGGTATTCAGAACGTCACAGAGGCCGCGATGAAACTGGGCGAAGCGATCTATAAGTCCGCTCAGGAAGAAGGTGACGACACCCCTGAAGCCGCTGACGAAGCGCAGGCTGGTGAAGACGACATCGTGGACGCCGAGTTCGAAGATCTGGACGACGACAAGCGCGCGTAAGCGCCATGTAACCCGGAACCTCTGATCGGGCCGGCCTCCGGGTCGGCCCGTCACGTTCCGACAAGGGGGACCCATCCATGGCAAAACGTGACTATTACGAGGTGCTTGGCGTTGCCAAAGGTGCCTCCGCTGACGAAATCAAAAAAGGCTATCGCTCCAAAGCAAAAGAGCTTCACCCTGACCGCAATAAAGACGACCCGCAGGCTGAATCGCAGTTCAAAGAGGCCAATGAGGCCTATGAGGTCCTGAAAGACGCCGAAAAAAAAGCGGCCTATGACCGTTTCGGACATGCAGCCTTTGAAGGTGGCATGGGCGGAGGCGGTCGTCCCGGCGGCGGCTTTGGCGGCGGTGGTCAGGGCGATTTTTCATCGGCCTTTTCCGACGTGTTCGACGATCTTTTCGGAGATTTCATGGGTGGACAGCGCGGCGGCGGTGGCCGGCGCGCGGCGCGCGGATCTGATCTGCGCTACAATTTGCGGATCTCTCTGGAAGATGCCTTTGCCGGTCTGCAGAAGACCATCAATGTGCCGGGCTCCGTGGCCTGTGACAGCTGTAACGGGTCCGGTGCCGAGGGCGGTGCCGAGCCGGTGACCTGTCCGACCTGTTCAGGCATGGGCAAAGTGCGCGCTCAGCAAGGCTTTTTCACTGTTGAGCGAACCTGTCCGACCTGTGCCGGGCTCGGACAGCACATCCAGAACCCCTGCAAGACCTGTAAAGGTGCAGGGCGCCAGGAAAAAGAACGCGCGCTTAACGTCAATATACCAGCGGGTGTCGAAACCGGCACACGGATCCGGCTTGCCGGTGAGGGCGAAGCGGGCATGCGCGGCGGGCCATCGGGCGACCTCTATATCTTTATCGAAGTCACCGAACACGGGCTTTTCCAGCGTGAGAGCACAAATCTTTACTGCCGCGTGCCGGTCTCAATGTCCAAGGCAGCTCTGGGCGGCTCCATCGAGGTTCCGACCATTGATGGCGGGCGCGGGCGCGTCCAGATCCCTGCCGGCAGCCAGTCCGGCCGCCAGATGCGCTTGCGCGGCAAAGGCATGCCAGCGCTCAGAGGGGGCGGTACCGGGGACATGTTCATAGAGCTTGCGGTTGAGACACCTGTGAACCTGACGGGCCGGCAGAAAGAGCTTCTCCAGGAGTTCGAAGATCTTTCGGAAAACAATAATCCGGAGTCGAGCAGCTTTTTCTCATCCGTCAAAAGCTTCTGGGACTCGATGAAGGGCTGAACCGCGCATTTGACGGTAACCTGATACAGAACAATCTGAAAAGGCCGGACCCTGCGTCCGGTTTTTTTGTGATGTCTCAGCGTATCCAGACCTCAAGCCTTTGATTGGCCTTCCGCGCGGCCGGGCTGCCGTCACAGCCCATCGGCATAGCTTCGCCAAAGCCGTCAACCCGGACGGTAAAGCGCGCAAGCGCCGTCGCCGGAAGCTGCTCCAGCACCATCTCGCTTAGTCTTTCCGCCGCGCGCAGTGATGCTGACTGGCCGGCAAGCGTTGCGCCGGATGCGTCACTAAACCCGGCAAAAAGCAACTCCCGCCCGTCAAACCGACCGCTTTTCAGAGCCTGCACGAGGTGCAGAACCGCTCCGCGCGACCGGGCGGTGAGATCGGATGTACCGGGCTCGGTGCGGAACGTAGTGGTCAGACGGTTCATCGGCGCAAGAACCTGCACCATGCGCTGCAAATCCGCGAGTGAGATCCGCTTACCGGCAGACGTTATCGCATTTGCAAAACGGCTGCCCTGGTCATCCGGCGAAATCTCCTCCGGCGTCTGATCGACAAACCCGGACCGGCGTATCACCAGCTGCGCCGCAGGTTCGTTCACGAAGGATAAAAACCCACGCGCAAGCTTCGGCAGGCGGCGGGCCGGCTGATACAGAAACATCGGAGCAGTATAGGGGTAATCGCCGGTTTTTATCGCCCGCCGTGTCGCCTGTATCGGGCGGATACACCCGGCGGCCAGGCGCAGTAGTTTCGTGTCTCCCGTCCCGGAGAAAGCCGCCAGGCCAAGGCCGTGCGGATCCTCGGCCACTGCGGCGACCATATCGCTGTTACTCGCGAAAGTCCTGATATCGGCTGATAACTCGAGACCCTCAGATCCCATGACCTCGTCAGCCAGTGCCTGCCCCACACCGGACCCGGGTGAAGCAGCGTAGAGCACGACACGCCCGCCAGCTCCGTACGGAACCTGCCAGTGCGTCTTCGTACCCGCAAATAGCTGCGCAAGATCTCCGGGCGTCAGCACCATTACCGGATTTCCCGGTGCCACGACCGGAACCACCGCATCCAGCGCCAGAACCTTTGATTGTTTTTCCGACGTCAGATCGCCCATGCCGGCCTCGAGGGCGCGCGCCACTTCGTCAGGCCGGACCCCGCGTTGCGCCATGACGATATCCGCTTCATTCGCCAGCAGATCGGCAAATCCTTCATCTGTTGTGGTAACGCGAAACCGGAAAATACCCGCAGGTCGCCCTGTTTCGGGATCACTGAGCGTATAGGTGTAATGCGATGCATCGAGATTTTCGCGGGTGGCGTCCAGGCTGCTTTGACGGGCGTAGGCCTCAACGAGCGCGGGCATCATCACAGCCCCCATCAGCGCAGAGCCTGAGATGGAAATATCCGCGACAAACGCCTGCAGATCGGGGCAGGCACTGCCGGTGCAGGTTACACCGGCGCTGTCGATTGTCAGTTCGCCATAGATCGTATCGACGCGATAAAACTCTCCGTCAAAGCCCAGCAGGTCCCCGGAAAGCACAATTCCGCCATCCTGTGAGGTCAGCGTGACGTCCTGCGCTACGGCGAAACGCAGGGTGCAACAAATAAAAAGTGCGGCGAAAACCGCCGCACGTCTCAGTCTCATGTGACAGAGCCTCGCTGGGGTTACTTTCCGGCGAGTTTCAGGTCTTCCAGCGGGTTAATCAACACCAGATAGTCGCCCACGGTCTCGCATCCCGGCACGTCAACGCTCAGGTTCTTAACAGTCGCATCGCCACCCTTGATGACCCGCATGGTAGAAGCGGTGATGGTCCGGCCACAATTGAGCTCGGTCACCTGTGTTTCCACGGTCAGATCGACAGTGCTGCTCGCCCCTGACAGCGTCACGGGATAGGTATAAATCTGAGCGACATCCTCGCCTTCGGTGCCCGGATTGCCCAGCGTGGACAAAAATCCGCCAACGCCTGTGCCAACCGATTCCGGATCGCGCGGTGAGCCAGACCAGACATGGCCTTCCTGACCATAATCGGCACCGAACTCCCGGGCGTGGATCTGAACACCGGTGCCGGCTTTGGTCTGAACAATCACGCGGTTATAAAGCGCGATGGTCGTCACGGTACTGGCAGCTGTTGCATTACGACCGTTTTCAAATGTCACGACAACTCTGGCGTCCTGTTCAAGCGCCGGAATATCGACGCTCATCCGGCCACTGGCATCGAGGACATCGCTGAATGTTACCCCTTTGTGCGACAGTGACACGGTTTCGCCCGCATAGCAGGGTGCTTCGACGCGCATCGCCAGCATAGCGCTGGCCCGGGTTTCCGCCTCGGCCACTACCGGGCAACTGGTCCGAACCGTGTATTCCACTTTGGCCGGCTCTTTTTCAGGCCGCTCCAGAAGAGATACGCTGACTGTTTCTGTGTCCTCGGTGGATCTGATCCCGGCAGACGTGAGGGCAATGCCGTTCACGCGCAGACGCGGATCATCCTCCGAAATGCGGGCCACAGGGTTCACGCTGACCGGCGGCACCGGCGTGCCGACTACCGGCACATTGCCCAGCCCGGCCACATTTGTCTCTCCGTAACGCTGCTCGGCGACTTCGCCGCTCTGCATCACAAAACCTATCGCCAGCGCGCATACAAGGGTACTGGCAGCGGTAATAATTTCTGTCTTGTGAGACATGTGTTAACGATCCTTCTTCACCTGTTAAGAATGGTTAATGGATCGTAAACAGGGCTCACTTATGACGTGTATTGGGAGTCATTCAGGCAACAAAAAGGCAAGGATGCGAAACAATCCCCGCCTCAGGTCAGACCAGGCGACCGTGACAGTGCTTGAATTTCTTGCCGGATCCACAAGGACAGGTCTCGTTTCTGCCCGGATTTCCCCAGGTTGACGGGTCGTCTTCGACAAATCCCGCAACTGCATCGCTGTCACCCGCTTCCGGCTCAGCAGAAAGCGCTGCCGCCTGTTCGCCTGCGGCCTGAGCCGCTGCCTGCTGGGCACGCATCTGCTCGACCATCTGTTTTTGCTCTTCCTCGGTGAGCGGGCGGATCTGCGCCAGCTTCTGGGTCACATCCTCGCGCAGACTGTCGAGCATACCCTCGAAAAGCTGGAAGGACTCGTTTTTATATTCATTCAGCGGATCACGCTGTGCATATCCGCGGAAACCGACAACCGACCGCAGGTGCTCCAGTGTCAGCAGATGTTCGCGCCACTTTCCGTCAATTGACTGCAACAAGAGCTGCTTTTCGATATTGCGCATGTTTTCAGGACCGAACTGCGCGGCTTTATCTTTCATAAAGGCATCCGTCGCCTCGATCAGGCGCTCACGCATCACATCGTCATCGACACCCTCTTCCGCCGTCCAGTCCGCGACCGGCAGATCCATCCCGAGCTGTTCGCGCACGGCCTCGTTCAGGCCCTCTGCATCCCACTGATCCGCATAGGTATTCGGCGGCAGATACTGATCGATCAGATCATCAATAACCTGATGGCGCATATCGGTCGTGATCTCAGACAGATCTTCGGCTTCCATGATCTCGCGGCGCTGGCCAAATACGACCTTACGCTGCTCATTCATCACATCGTCGAATTTCAACAGCTGCTTACGGATGTCAAAGTTGCGCCCTTCGACCTTGGCCTGCGCACGCTCGAGCGATTTGTTAACCCAGGGGTGCACAATCGCCTCGTCTTCTTTCAGACCGAGGGTTTTCAGCACTTTCTCCAGCCGCTCGGAGCCGAAGATGCGCATCAGGTCATCCTCGAGGCTCAGAAAGAAGGACGAGCGCCCGGGGTCACCCTGACGTCCCGATCGGCCGCGCAGCTGGTTGTCGATGCGCCGGCTCTCATGCCGCTCGGAGGCCAGAACATACAGCCCGCCTGCATCGATGACTTTGGCCTTTTCGCCGGCGTGGCTCGCTTCGATGTCGCGACGCAGCGCTTCAGGATCAGCCTCGGGATCAGCGGCCAGCGCTTCTATGATCTGCAGATCGACGTTGCCGCCGAGCTGAATGTCAGTGCCGCGACCGGCCATGTTGGTCGCAATTGTAATCGCGCCGAATTTGCCCGCATCGGCCACAATCTGCGCTTCCTGCTCGTGCTGGCGTGCGTTCAGAACGTTATGTTTCAGCCCCGCGTCGGTCAGCATTTTGCTGAGCATCTCGGATTTCTCGATGGAGGTCGTACCCACCAGAACAGGCTGGCCCTTTTCGTGGCTCTCTTTGATCTGCTCCAGCATCGCGCGATACTTCTCGACTGCGGTGCGGAACACCTGATCGTCTTCATCAACACGGGCCACCGGCCTGTTGGTCGGCACCTCGACAACGCCCAGACCATAGATTTCATTGAATTCTTCTGCTTCGGTCAGCGCAGTACCGGTCATGCCCGCCAGCTTGTTATAAAGCCGGAAATAGTTCTGGAACGTCACAGAGGCCAGCGTGATGTTTTCAGGGCGGATTTCCACCCCTTCCTTGGCCTCGATCGCCTGGTGCAACCCGTCGGAAAGCCGCCGACCCGCCATCATCCGCCCGGTGAATTCATCAATCAGAACGACGCTGTCATCACGCACGATATAGTCTTTGTCGCGCTGAAAAAGCTTATGCGCGCGCAGACCCTGGTTGATGTGATGCACGATGGTGGTGCTTTCGGGATCATAAAGTGTCTGACCCTCTTCCAGCAGATCATTGTCGCGGAGCACCTGCTCAAGAAACTCGTTGCCCTCATCTGTGAAGGTCACGTTGCGGGTTTTCTCATCGAGCTCGAAGTGCGTGTCGTTCAGCGAAGGGATGAGTGCATCGATGGTCTGATACATCCCGGAGCGGTCCTGGGACGGGCCGGAAATGATCAGCGGCGTGCGCGCTTCATCGATCAGAATACTGTCGACCTCGTCCACAATTGCGAAATTGTGTTTCTTCTGGAAAATCTGGCTCAGCTCGGAACGCATGTTATCGCGCAGATAGTCAAACCCGAGCTCATTGTTCGTCGCATAGGTTACGTCGCTGTCATAAGCCTCGCGTTTATCCTCTTCCGGCATCCCGGACCAGGCCACTCCAGTGCTCAGACCCAGCGCACCGAACACCTTACCCATCCAGGAGGCATCGCGTTTGGCGAGATATTCGTTCACCGTCACAATATGAACGCCGTCGCCGGTGAGGGCATTGAGATAGGCCGCAAAGGTTGCGGTCAGCGTTTTGCCTTCACCGGTTTTCTGCTCGGCGATATTGCCCTCGTGCAGAAAAACCGCCCCCATCAGCTGGGTGTCAAAGGCCCGCAGACCCAGTGCCCGGCGTGCCGCCTCGCGGCAGTTGGCGAAGGCTTCGGGCAACAGGTCATCGAGGCTCTCACCTTTGAGCGCCCGCGCGCGCAGCTCTTCGGTCTTTTCGAGGATGCCTGCATCTGTCAGCTTCTCGAATTCTGGCTCAAGCCCGTTGATCTGTTCGATCAGGGGTCGGGTCGCTTTTATTTTCCGGTCATTGGGCGTGCCAAAGACTTTTTTTGTGATCGTTCCGAAACCCAGCATGCGTTCTCCAGCCGAAGTGATAGTGTCATGCGCTGATCTGCTTGCTCGTCCGCGGCGCAGCCCATAGATATACACACGAACGCCGTGCCTTTGTGGCGCCCATAGGGCGATGTAAGGGCCCCGCCAAACCGTGTCAATGTCGCGGCCCGCCGCGACACATCCATAGGACCAACCCATGCAAAAACACATCCGTTTTCTGTCCGGCGCTCTGCTGGCGCTGAGCCTTTCCGCGCCGGCTTTCGCGCAGGACCAGACAGAACAGACCGAAGCATCCGCAGCAACAGTCGTGGCCACCGTGAACGGTGTCGACATAACGCTTGGCCATATGATTGCGGCCGCGGCAACTCTTCCCCAGCAATATCAGCAGCTGTCCGACGACGTGCTCTACAGCGGCATTCTGCAACAGCTCATTCAGCAAAGCGCGCTCTCTCAGTCGTTTACCGAGACCCTGCCGCCGCGTGTGGTCTATTCGCTGGAAAACGAAAAGCGGTCCCTGGTTGCGGGTGAGGTCATCGAAAACATCCTCGCCGGGACGGATGTCTCTGAGGACGTTCAGGCGCTTTACGACGAACAATACGGCAGCGTCGAAGCCGAAGACGAATATAACGCCTCACACATTCTTGTGGAGACCGAAGAAGCAGCACTCGAGGTGCTCACCAGCCTCGACGAAGGCGCGGATTTTGCAGAAACCGCAAAGGAAAAATCGACCGGCCCCTCCGGTCCGGGCGGCGGAGAGCTGGGCTGGTTCGGCTCCGGTGCGATGGTGCCCGAATTCGAGGCCGCGGTCATTGCACTTGAAGAAGGCGAAGTATCATCACCGGTGCAGACCCAGTTTGGCTGGCACGTGATCCGTCTGAATGAAGTGCGCAAAGCCGATGTGCCCACACTGGATGACGTGCGCACCGAGCTTGAAAGCCAGGCCCGGCGCACCGTTGCCGAGGCCGCAATCGAACGGTTCTCCGAGGAGGCCGAAGTGCTGCGCCCCGAGGGTGACCCGGTTGACCCCGCGCTGCTGCGGCGCATCGATCTTCTGGAGTAACCGCACATGGGTAAAGCACTCGCGGTCTCCCCGCTCGCGCCCGCCTCTTTTCCGGACCTTCCGGTCATCGACGGGGTCCGGTTTTCCACCATTGCTGCAGGTGTGCGTTATCAGGGTCGCACCGATGTGATGCTGGCCCTACTCGATCCGGGAACGGCAGTGGCCGGCGCATTTACGCGATCGGCCACGCGGTCGGCTCCGGTGCTCGATTGTCAGGAAAAGATCTCCGGTGACGGGGCCGGCTCGGGTGCCGCAATCCTTGTAAACTCCGGCAATTCCAATGCTTTCACCGGCAAGGGAGGCGTCGAGGCGGTGAGGGCAATCGCAGACGCTACCGCGCAGGCAACAGGCGTGCCGCAGGCGCGGGTGTTTACATCCTCAACCGGGGTTATCGGCGAACCGCTGCCCTTTGACAGGATCACGGCAAAGCTCGATGCTCTGGCCGGAACGCTTGATGCCGGCGGGATTTCAGAGGCCGCAAAAGCAATTATGACCACCGACACCTTCCCGAAAGGGGCGGCGGCAGAGGTAAGCATTGACGGTAAGACTGTCAGAATTGCAGGCATCGCCAAGGGCTCCGGCATGATCGCGCCGGATATGGCGACGATGCTGGTGTACATCTTTACGGATGCAAAAATTGCCCGAAGCGATCTGCAGGCCCTGGTGTCCGCCAGCAATGAAACGACCTTCAACTGCATCACTGTGGACAGCGACACGTCCACATCTGACACACTGCTGGTTGCGGCCACCGGCGCGTCGGGCGTCGAAGTGACGGGGCACGACGGGTTTGCTGATGGGCTGCATGGCGTGATGATTGATCTCGCACACCAGGTGGTGCGCGACGGCGAAGGGGCGACTAAATTTGTCGAAATCACCGTAACCGGGGCCAGAACCGACCGCGACGCAAAAACCCATGCATTGTCTGTTGCGAACTCGCCGCTGGTGAAAACCGCAATCGCGGGAGAGGACGCGAACTGGGGTCGCGTGGTCATGGCGGTGGGCAAATCCGGCGCTGAGGCGGACCGAGATCTGCTGTCGATCCGGTTCGGGGACGTGCTGGTCGCTGAAAAAGGCTGGGTCAGTCCGGGCTATTCGGAAGCCGATGCCGCCGCGCATATGAAGGGCCAAAATCTGCGTATCGCGGTTGATATCGGGCTGGGCTGCGGGGCGGCAACCGTCTGGACCTGCGATCTCACCCATGGCTACATCGATATCAACGCCGATTACCGTTCCTGACGGGCGACCGGAGACCCTGGCATGAAAACCGTACTGGTATCGGCCGTCGCGCTGATCGACATCGACGGGCGGGTGCTCATTGCACAGCGCCCCGAAGGCAAGGCCATGGCCGGGTTGTGGGAATTTCCGGGTGGCAAGGTTGAGCAGGGCGAGACACCTGAGATCGCGCTGATCCGGGAATTGCAGGAAGAGCTCGGGATCGATACCTGGGCGTCCTGCCTCGCGCCGCTGACCTTTGCCAGTCACAGCTATGAAAGCTTTCATCTGCTGATGCCGCTGTTTGCCTGCCGCAAATGGCAGGGCACCCCGATGTCGCGCGAAGGTCAGACCCTGAAATGGGTCCGCCCGCAGGAGATGAAGAATTATCCGATGCCAGCGGCGGATATACCGCTTATCCCGGTCTTGCGCGACTGGCTCTGATCGGCGGATTATTTCCGACGCGGAAAAAATGCTTCCTGTTCAGGCATTTTGTTTATGACATTTTCGTGAACACCCCCTAGGCTGACAGTGTCAGTATCCTGGGGAGGAGATAGACATGCTTCGCACCATTATTATGGGAAGCGCAATATCGGTTCAGGGCATCTACGTGCGTGAACTGCCGGACGGGAGGATCGTTGTGAGAGTGGACGATGACACTTTCACAGGCAGACCGGTCAAAGCGGCCGGACCGAAAGTCCACTAAAAAAGGGACCGCTCTGGCGGTCCCTTTTTTCTTGTCGGATCAGTGTACCCGGATCACGTGAGTGTCCGTGTCACCTCTTCGCGCTCGAAGATTTCGATCACGTCATCAGGCCGGATATCGTCATAGTTTTCAAAGGCCATGCCGCATTCCTGACCCGACTGCACTTCGGCAACCTCGTCCTTGAAACGCTTCAGCGTCTTCAGCGTGCCTTCGTGGATCACAACGTTGTCGCGCAGCAGACGCACACCGGCAGAGCGGCGCGCCACACCTTCGGTCACCAGACACCCTGCGACTTTGCCGACGCCGGTGACTTTGAAAACCTCTTTGATGGTCGCATACCCGATGAAGTTCTCGCGTATCTCTGCACTCAGCAGGCCGGAGGCCGCCGCTTTCACATCGTCCACGAGGTCATATATCACCGAATAATAGCGGATTTCGACGCCCTTCTGGTTGGCCGTGTTGCGCGCAGAGGCATTCGCCCGGACGTTAAAGCCCATAATCGGCGCGCCGGACGCTTCGGCCAGACCAACGTCGGTCTCGGTAATCGCGCCGACACCCGAGTGCAGCACGCGCACGCGCACCTCGTCGTTGCCGATCTTCTCCATCGCCTGGTTGATCGCCTCGGCAGATCCCTGCACGTCGGCTTTCACCAGAATGGGCAGCTCGGAAACGTTCTCGTCGGCCTTGGCATTCGCCATCAGCTGTTCAAGCGTGGTTGCTGCACCAGCCGCTGCGCGTTTGTCCTTGGCAGCATTCGCGCGGTATTCTGCGATCTCACGCGCCTGCGCCTCGGTGCCGGTGACGTTCAGCACGTCGCCCGCCTCGGGTGTACCGTTCAGGCCAAGCACCTCGACAGGAACCGATGGTCCGGCCTCTTTCACGCGTTCGCCTTTGTCATTGATCAGCGCACGGACCTTACCGTACTGCTCACCGACGACAAAAATATCGCCCTGACGCAGCGTGCCATTCTGAACCAGAACGGTCGCAACAGGCCCGCGGCCCACGTCCAGCTGCGCTTCGATCACCGCACCGACAGCAGCGCGGTTCGGGTTAGCCTTGAGCTCAAGGATTTCCGCCTGCAGCGCGATCGCCTCCAGCAGTTCGTCAAGACCCTGACCGGTGATGGCAGAGACTTCCACATCCTGCACGTCACCTGACATCTGCTCCACAATCACTTCGTGCTGCAGGAGGTCGGTGCGAACTTTGTTGGGGTCGGCCGCCGGACGGTCGATTTTGTTTATCGCCACGATCATCGGCACCTTGGCCGCTTTGGCGTGGTTGATGGCCTCAATGGTCTGCGGCATCACGGCGTCATCAGCCGCAACGACGAGGACCACGATATCTGTGACCTGAGCACCGCGCGAACGCATCGATGTAAAGGCCGCGTGGCCCGGTGTATCAAGGAAGCTCAGCAGCTGACCGCCTTCGGTTTTCACCTGATAGGCACCGATGTGCTGGGTGATCCCGCCTGCTTCGCCGGCAACAACCTTGGCGTTCCGGATCGCATCAAGCAGCGACGTTTTACCGTGGTCAACATGGCCCATGATGGTAATGACCGGCGGACGCGGCATCAGATCCTTGTCGTCGTCTTCGACCTCTTTGATCACGTCTTCGACGTCGGCATCAGAGACGCGCACGACCTTATGGCCAAACTCTTCGACAATCAGTTCTGCTGTATCAGCATCGATCGTCTGGTTCTGCGTGACCATCATACCGTTGTTCATCAGCGCTTTGACAACCTCACCAACCTTTTCGGTCATGCGGTTTGCCAGCTCGGAGACGACGATCGCCTCAGGCACCTGTACGTCGCGCACAACCTTTTCGCGCTCGACCTGGCCGCCCATGGCTTTCTGCCGCGCCCGCTCCTGCTTGCGCTTCATCGCGGCCATTGACCGCTGACGCCCGCCCTCGCCGCCCGAAAGCGCCTGGTTAAGGGTCAGCTTGCCGGAGCGGCGGTTGTCGTCGCCACCTTTGCCACGCTTGTTGGTGTCGCGTTCACGGTCCTGCTGTTTGCGCGGTGCGGCCTCGGGGGCCGCTTTCTCGCGCGCAGGACGCTGAATGACGGGCTCTTCGGCAGGGGCGGCAGCAGCTTTGGCAGCGGCTTCGGCTTCTTCCTGACGGCGCTTGTCCTCTTCGGCCTTGGCCTTGAGGCTTTCCTCGCGCTCGCGCTCTTCGCGCTCTTTTTCTTCCTGTTCGGCCCGGCGGCGATCACGTTCCTCGGCACGGGCCTTTTCTTCGGCTTCGCGCTCGGCGGCCTCACCGGCTTCACGCGCCTTGGCTGCCTGCACGGCCTTCAGCCGGCGTTCCATTTCCGCATCGGTAATTCCCGCGGGGCGTCTGGACGGATCGCCGCCCGCCGCACCCGATGTGCCAGTGGATTTGGTCGCACCGGCTTTGGGCACCACAACGCGTTTACGTTTGGTTTCAACCACGACGTTCTTGGTCCGTCCGTGGCTAAAGCTCTGCTTTACGTTGCCCGGACGCGCGGTGCCGCGCAGACCCAATGTTTTCTTGCCGTCAGTATCGCTCATGAAGCTCGTCTATCCTTTCGGATGGCCCTTGCCACCCTCGTTTTCGCGCACGCCTTTAAGTCTTTGGGCTTCCTCTACAACACGTTGCGTGAGTCCACCAGAGGCGAGCGCCCCATGTATCACAGTTTGGCGTCCGAATGCCAAACCCAATTCATCCGCCGTCAGCCAGCCGATGTAAGATCCGAAATGCGGCGTGCTCAGCTTGGACTTACCGCGTCCGGATCCGTCACTGGCCTGGATCAGCACTTCGGCTTCTTCCATCTGCAGCCAGCTTTTAACCTTTTCGTATCCCGCGACCGCCTTACCGGCCTTGCGTTGCAGCGACACAAGCTCGACCACCCGGTGCGCCAGTTGCCGTTCGACCTCGTTAACAAGGTCCTCCGGCACGCTGACCTGCTGCTTGAGGGCACGCGCAAAAAGCCCCTTTTTCGCGGCCTTCTCCAACTCAACGCGTGACGCGGAGACATAGATCCCGCGTCCGGGCAGTTTTCCCAGTATATCCGGCACCAGCAGACCGTCCGGCCCTGCCACAAAGCGGATCAGCCCGTATTTCGGCCGTACCTCGCCCGTGGCAATGCACTTGCGGTCAGGACCGTCTGTGCGGTCTTTTGAGGCGCCACCGCGACCCATCCGGAACCTCCGGGGTCTGAAATCAGACCCCGGTTTCCTCCGTCTCTTCGCCGGCATCTTCCGCATCTTCTGCGGCATCGGCTTCAAGATCGGCCGGGTCGACCCAGCCCAGCATCACACGTGCTGTCATAATCAGGTCCTGTGCTTCTTCCAGAGATACGTCGAAGGGCTCGAGCACCCCGTCGTCTTTCACGCGCTCGCCGTTTTCTGTCGTCCAGCCACCGGCCAGTTCCCAGTCGGCGCAGGTTGCGAAATCCTCGAGGGTTTTCACATCGTCCTTGGCCAGCGCTTCAATCATCTGGGGTGTGAGCCCCTCGAATTCAACCAGGCTGTCCTCAACGCCAAGGCTGCGGGCATTATCCAGTGCCGCCTTGTTGCGGGCTTCCAGTACGTCGCGGGCCCGGGCCTGCAACTCGTTGGCGGTGTCCTCATCCACCCCGTCAATGACCAGAAGCTCGTCCAGCTCGACGTATGCCACCTCTTCAAGGTTGGTGAAGCCTTCAGAAACAAGAAGTTGCGCAAAGAACTCGTCAAGATCCAGATTGTCGACAAAAAGCTTGGTGCGCAGTTCGAACTCGGCCTGACGACGCGCGCTTTCCTGCTCTTCGGTCATGATATCGATATCCAGCCCGGTAAGCTGGCTGGCCAGACGCACGTTCTGACCCCGACGGCCAATTGCAAGGCTCAGCTGTTCTTCGGGCACCACAACTTCGATCTTGCCGGCCTCCTCATCGAGAACCACCTTGCTGACTTCCGCAGGCTGCAGAGCGTTCACAAGGAACGTAGGCTGATCTTCATTCCACGGAATGATGTCGATTTTCTCACCCTGCAGTTCGTTGACCACCGCCTGAACCCGGCTGCCGCGCATACCAACGCAGGCCCCGACGGGATCGATGGAGTTGTCATAAGAGATCACCGCGATCTTGGCACGGCTGCCCGGGTCACGGGCCACAGCCTTGATCTCGATGATACCGTCATAGATTTCGGGTACTTCCATCTTAAACAGTTCGGCCATGAACTCAGGTGCCGTGCGGCTGAGGAAAATCTGCGGCCCGCGCTGCTCTCGGCGCACGTCTTTGATGTAGACGCGGATCCGGTCATTGGGGCGATAGCTCTCGCGACCGATCTTTTCGTTGCGGCGCAGAATGGCTTCACCCGCACCCACATCGACGATGACGTTGCCGTATTCCTCGCGCTTAACCAGACCGTTGATAATGGTGCCGGCGCGGTCTTTGAATTCCTCGTACTGACGGTCGCGCTCGGCTTCGCGCACTTTTTGCAGAATCACCTGCTTGGCGGATTGTGCCGCGATCCGGCCCATCTCGACGGGTGGTACCTCTTCAATGAATTCCTGACCCACTTCGGGGTTTTCCATATACTGCTTTGCCTGTTCGACGGTGAACTCGGCCTGATAGTTCTCGAGTTCATCATCCTCGACCACGGTGCGCACCCGGGTGAATGTCGCTCGACCGGTTTTGCGGTCGATGTGCACCCGGATGTCCATTTCGGCGCCGTAACGTGACTTGGCGGCGCGGGCGAGCGATTCTTCCATCGCTTCGACGACCAGCCCGGGGTCGATCATTTTTTCGCGCGCCACTGCCTCGGCGGTTTGCAAAAGCTCAAGCTGGTTTGCAGATGTAATAGCCATTTACTGGTCTCCCTCAGCGGACGTATCGGTCTCTGATTCGTCAGAGATTTCATCGAATTTGGTTTCGTCTATTGCACCCGACGCTTTGCGCTGGCGCAGCATTTCCCTGATCAGGTCATCGGTCAGGACGAGCTTGGCATCACTGAGCCAGTCGAACTTCAGCCCGATCGTGCCCTCAGCCACATTGATCAGCACCTCGTCCCCCTCGACACCGGCCAGCTCACCCTTAAAGCGGCGGCGGCCATCGATTGTCTCGGCGGTCTCGATCTTTGCCTCATAGCCTTCAAAGGCTTCGAAGTCCTTGATCCTTGTGAGCGGACGGTCGATGCCCGGGCTTGATACTTCAAGCGTATACTCATCGAGGATCGGATCCTCGACATCCAGCACGGCACTGACGGCCTGGCTGATCTCGGCACAGTCATCGACCTCAATCCCGCCGTCAGGTTTGTCGGCCATGATCTGCAGCGTCGTACTCTTGCCCGACATCAGCCGCACGCGCACCAGCTCAAACCCCATATCCTCGATGACGGGGGTGATGATCTCGGCCATCCGGCGGTCGATAGCTGCTTTGGCGATCAGGTCGTTTGACATGGTACTTTCAGGTTTTATCCGGGCACAAAAAAACGGGCGCGCGGCCCGTTACACTTTCCGGTGGTGCTTTCGGTTTGGACCCGGAAGCGCCGCTGTTGGCACTCATATAGACCCGTCGTAAAGCCGCTGCAACCCCTGATCGGTTCAGGCCATCCACCAGCGTTCTGCCGCGCGCAGATTGTCCAGCGGCCAGCGCCGCCCGATCTGTCCCGGCAGCGCGATGCAGTCATCAACCGCTGATGTCATAAAGTGCTCTTCGGGCAAAACGCGCAGCCCTTCGAGATCTCCCAGGCCGTCCACATGGGTCAGATCAGCGGCGTCCACCAGATGATCGCGCAAGGCTTCCGCCCGCACCGCGTCGGCGGTCAGCGACACGAGCTCAACACTGTCGAACCAGCCCGCGCGGCCGTCTTTGTAGTGGGTCCCGACACGGTGCGCGACCAGGTGCCGCCCGGCATCGAATTTGTGCAGCCGGTAAAGACCGGTTCCCACGCCTTCGGCAAATCCGGTATCAGGACCAAGCGGCAGAATCACCAGTTCCGGCGCGCTCAGCCGGAACGGCAGGTCCGGGTCGCCCTGCGCCAGTTTTATCACCAGACTGTGCGGGCCGGTTGCCTCAAGCCCTGTGACGTCAAACAGATGCGTCGACAGATGCGCGCCAAAGCTGGCCACAACATCCTGCGCCGTAAAGGCCGATCCGTTGTGAAATTCCGCGTCGCTGCGCAGATCAAATTCCCAGCGGGATCCTTCGGCATTGCTGCGCCAGCCAGTGGCAAGCTCGCCCCGCAGCGTGCCGTCGGCTGCCACCTCGGTCAGCGCATCAAAGACCAGACCCGCAGTCGCCACCTGCATAAACAGCCCGGGCTCCGCCGCGCGCCGCAGATCAAAACTGTCGCTGCGGGTGGCCCCCGACAGGGCCAGCCGCAGCCGTCCGCCGCGTTGTGGCGCGGGTTGCGCCGAAACACCCGAGGCCGCAAGCAGAGCCGCCGCCGCACCCGAGGCGAAAAGCGCCCGCCTGTCCATATGTGTCTGTCGCGTCATCGTCCTGCGATCCGGTCCATCGTGCGGACCAGTTCTGCACTGATCCCCGGCTCTGACAAGGCGTGACCGGCATTGCGCACCATTCTGAGCTCACAACTGTCCCAGGCCTCAGAGAGCGCCCATGCGCTGTCGGGCGGGCAGATCATATCATAACGGCCCTGCACAATGACGCCGGGGATGTGCGCAATCCGACCCACATGGGCGAGGATCTGACCGTCAAATTCCAGAAAACCGGCGTTGGCGAAGTAGTGATTCTCCAGCCGCGCAAAAGCGCGCGCATACTCGCCCGGGCTCTCGCCCGTACTGCCGGAGGAATAGATCGAGGCCAGCGCGTTTTCCCAGGCCGACCAGGCGCGGGCATACCGTGTCTCGATCGTCATATCGCCGGAAAACAGCCGTCGCCGGTAAGCCTCAATCAGATCATCACGCTCATCTTCGGGGATCAGGCCGGTGAACTTTGCCCAGACCTCGGGCCAGAATTTGCCGGCACCGCCCCCGTAAAACCAGTCGAGCTCGCGCTGCGTCATCAGGAAAACACCGCGCAGGACAAGCTGGCGCACGTGATCGGGATGCGCCTGCGCATAGATCAGCGCCAGCGTCGCCCCCCAGCTGCCTCCGAACACGATCCAGTCGTCGACCTCAAGCTCGCGCCGGATAAGCTCAATATCATCCACAAGATGCCAGGTCGTGTTATGCGTCACGCTGGCGTGGGGCCGCGACCGGCCACAGCCACGCTGATCAAACAGGATTACGCGGTAAACTTCAGGATCAAAATAACGCCGCATCGCCGGGCTGCAGCCACCGCCGGGCCCGCCATGAAGCACCACAACCGGCACACCGTCGGGGTTGCCGCACTGCTCCACATAAATCCGGTGACCCTGACCCACATCCAGCATCCGCTGATCGAACGGGTCGATCGGCGGATACAGATATTGCACTGCGCGCTTTTGGTCGCTGAATTTATCCATTACCCGCCTATATACTATCAAATCGCAGATGATCATATGGAGAGTGGAATGCAAGCGCCTCAATCGACCGTCGACGCCGGAGAAATTGCGAAATTTGAGGCGATGGCGGCGGAATGGTGGGATGAGAACGGTAAATTCAAACCGCTTCACATGCTCAATCCCTGCCGTCTGGACTATATCACGCAGCAGATCGCCGGCGAATTTGACCGCGATCTGAAGACGGCGAAACCCTTTGCCGGTCTGCGCATCCTTGATATCGGCTGCGGGGGCGGGCTGCTGGCAGAACCGATGGCGCGGCTGGGCGCGGATGTGGTTGGCGCAGATGCCGCTGAGCGCAACATCCCCGTGGCGCAGATTCACGCAGAACAGTCCGGATTAGAGATCGATTACCGTCACACCACAGCCGAGGCGATGGCCGACGCCGGTGAGCAGTTCGACGTGGTGCTGAACATGGAAGTGGTCGAACACGTGGCCTCGCCTGTTGATTACCTGACCGCCTGCCGGCAGCTGCTGAAACCGGGCGGGCTGCACCTGTGCTCGACACTGAACCGGAATGCGAAATCTTATGTCATGGCAATCATCGGTGCCGAGCACGTGATGCGCTGGCTGCCCAAAGGAACCCATGAGTGGTCAAAGTTCATCACACCTGATGAGCTTTATGCCCTGATGCGGGATGCGGGCCTTGAGCCGGTGGACCGCAAGGGGTTTGTATTCAATCCGGTGACCTGGTCCTGGAAACTGTCGGATCGTGATCTGAGCGTGAACTATGTCACCGCGAGCCTGAAGCCCGCCTAAGGGCTGTCGCCAAGCTGCCGGCGCAATTCGCGCAGCAGCGGGAGGGCTTCGCGCACCTGTTTATCACCAAGTTTTTCCACGACCTGGTTGATCACCGGCGTGATCGAGCCCACTGCCTGATCGCGCGCCTGTCGTCCTGCGGTGCTGATCGCGACCAGCTTGCGGCGCGCATCGTCCCAGTCGGGGCGAATATGAACATAACCCGCCCATTCCAGCTTGCTCAGCGTGTTGGTCATTGCCCCCCGGGTGACATGAAAAGTCTCGGCAAGCTGCGCCGGTGTGCGCTCTTCAGAATGTCCGGCAAGATGATTGAGCACCGAGAAATGCGAGATCTCCATGCCCTTGGGCAACACCTTGCTGAGCCGCGCCCGCACCATCTGATCGGCCGCCAGAATTTCACTGAACAGTGATATGGTCAGAGCGTTGCGTTCGTCGTTCATCCCGGTCCGTTAAATGTTCTGGCGTTCGTCAGTGCCGGCACTTTGCGCCGCGCCTCCTCAACTAATCCCATATCAAGGTCGGTTATGTAAACGCCGGGATCAGTCCCTGCGTCAATCTGAACCTCGCCCCAGGGGGTCACAACCAGCGAATGACCATAGGTTTTCCGGGTCTTATGGGCAGCACTCGCATGCTCGCCGGTTGTGGCAGGGGCCAGTACATAGCACCCCGTTTCAATCGCGCGCGCCCGCAGCAAAGCATGCCAGTGCGCGTCGCCTGTCACCGGCGAAAAGGCGGCCGGCACCGTCAGGATCTGCGCCCCGTGGCGGGCAAGTGCGTTGTGCAGCAAAGGGAACCGCACGTCATAACAGACGGTCATTCCTACTTTGCCGAAATCCGTCTGCGCGACCACAGCCTGTCCGCCCGGGCGATACCCTTCGGATTCGCGCCAGGTCTCTTCGGGCGTGACCTGCACGTCGAACATGTGGATTTTGTCATAGCGCGCAACGATCTCACCCGCCGGGCTGATCATGAACGACCGGTTGGCGAACCGCCCGTCGTCATCCGTGGTTTTCAGTGCCAGAGAGCCGATCAGCAACCAGATTTCATGCTCTTTCGCCGCGGCCCGCAGTGCTTTGAGCGTGATGTCGTCGTCTTCATGCTGCAGCACATTGCGCTGATGCGACCGGCTGGTGGAGATGCAGTTGGTAACCTCGGGCGTCAGCACGAACGTCGCGCCCGCTGTCGCAGCCTCTTTCACATAGTCCAGCGTGATCCCGAGGTTGGTCACCGGGTCATCTGAGACGTTCAGCTGAATAAGCGCGGCTTTCATCACGCAGCCAGAAGGCTGTCGAGTTTGCCGGAGCGCTCAAGTTCATAGAGATCGTCACAGCCGCCCACGTGATCATCGCCCACAAAGATCTGCGGCACGGTCCGGCTGCCGTTTGCACGCTTTATCATTTCGGGCTTGCGGTCCGGACTGGCCAGCACATCGAATTCAGTAAAGTCGATACCTTTCTGGCTCAGCAGGCGTTTGGCGGCGTGGCAGAAACCACAAAGCGGCGAGGTGTAGATTTCAACGGTTTTCATATGTCCTGTCCTTTGGCATGGCGCTGGACAGGAACTTAGGTATCCTTTGCCACCCGTGCCAGTACCACCACGTATACCGGCCCTGACCCTGCCGCAATACAGGCATCAGCCGCCGAAGCCAGCGTGGCCCCTGTGGTCAGAACATCATCGACGATCAGAACCGGCCGTCCGATGATACGGTGCCGCCGCCGTGGATGAACCTTGATGGCCCCTTTGACCGAGCTGAACCGAAGCTCCCGGGTCTTGTCCCCCATGCTTTCCGTACGTTGATGCCGGATGAGCAGATCAGGACAGACCGGCAGGCCCGCATGACGCGACAGCGCCTGTGCCAGAAGGCCGGCCTGGTTGTAGCGGCGCTTGAGAAGACGGGTCCAGTGCAGCGGAACAGGCGCCACCAGAAGGTTCTCTTTCGGCAGATCAGCGATGGCCCGGCTCATCCAAAGAGCCGCGGGCCCCGCGATCTCCTGCCTGTCTCCGTGTTTTAACGCCAGCACGATACGCCGCCCGACATCGCGATAGACCAGCGCTGCACGACCACGCGACCACGGGCGCTCCACGCGCATACATTCATCACATTTCAGTGTGTCCTCGCTGTCCTCCCCCGGCAGCGGCGTGCCGCAGGTGTCGCAGATCGCACCACCAATGAATCCGGTGTCCCGCCAGCAGCTGCCACAAAGCCCGAACTCACCATCCACCCGGTCGCCGCAGCTCAGACAGCGAGCCGGGAAAATCGTCTGCACCGCGGTTTGTAAACTAAGCTGTGCCACCCTATATCTCTCCGCCATGACCGCACCAAAAATACTGACTGACACCAGAGCGTTGCAGATGCACCGCGCACGGGCGCGCACCAGAGATCTGTTCTTGCAGGTTCAGGCAGCAGACGAAATTCAGGATCGCCTGGAAATGGTTAACAGGGCGTTTACCAGGATTGCTGTGGTGACGCCCTTCGCCGGGATCTGGCGGGAACGGCTGCCGGAGGCGACCATCTGCGCCGACGGTGAAACACTGCCCTTGGATGAGAAAGCCTTTGATCTGGTTATACATTCGATGTCGCTGCACTGGGCCAATGACCCGGTCGGACAACTTATTCAGTGCCGCCGTGCCTTGCGCCCGGACGGGATGCTGATAGCAGCGGCACTGGGCGGTCAGACCCTCGATGAGCTGCGCCGCTGCCTCAGCGAGGCGGAAATTGCGCTGACCGGTGGTCTGTCGCCGCGAATCGCACCGATGGGAGAAATCCGCGATCTCGGCGCACTGCTGCAGCGCGCAGGGCTTGCCCTGCCGGTGGCCGACAGCCTGCCGCTGACTGCCGAATACCGCGACGCCCGGCATCTGATGCACGATCTGCGGGCTATGGGCGAGACCAGCGCGCTTGCCGCCCGGCCGCGCAAAACAGCACCCCGCGCGCTCTTTGACCGGACGGCAGATCTCTACCGGCACCACTTTGCCACCCCCGCCGCAAAGGTTACCGCGACCTTTGAGATGGTCTTTCTGACCGGCTGGGCACCTGACGACAGCCAGCAGAAGCCACTGCGCCCCGGCTCTGCAAAAGAGCGGCTGGCGGATGCCTTGCGTGTGCCGGAAACCCGTTTGCCTGATTGACCCTCGCTGAAAACCGTCTATCTCAGCGGGATATCGCGAATACTGAGGTCATTAATATGTTGGACAGCAGCTCCACAGCACCGGTGATGGTGCGCCCTGCAAACGCGGCGGCAGATCATCCCGAAGTCGCCCGGCCAAGAACGGGTATCCTGCTTGCCAACCTCGGCACGCCGGACAATTACGATTACTGGTCAATGCGCCGCTATCTTAACGAGTTTCTGTCGGACCGCCGGGTGATCGATTACAGCCCCTGGATCTGGCAGCCGCTGCTTCAGCTGATCATCCTCAGCAAACGTCCGTTTTCCAGCGGTGCCGCATATAAATCGATCTGGAACGAGGCAGAGGGGGAAAGCCCTCTGATGACGATCACCAAGGCACAAACAGCCCGTGTCGCACAGACCATGAAAGAGCGGTACGGCGACGAGGTGATGGTCGATTTCTGCATGCGTTACGGCAACCCCTCGACCCGGTCAAAAGTGGCAGAGATGACAGCGGCAGGTTGCCGTAAGATTTTGTTTTTCCCGCTTTATCCTCATTATGCCGGTGCCACGTCAGCCACCGCAAATGACGAGTTTTTCCGCGCGCTGACCTATGAAAAATGGCAACCCGTGACGCGAACCGTTGAGCCCTATTTTGACCGGCCCGACTATATTGAGGCGCTCGCGCAATCTATTGAAACCGCCTATGCCGGGCTCGATAAAAAGCCCGATATTCTCGTGTGTTCCTATCACGGTGTGCCGATCCGCTATCTGATGGAGGGTGATCCCTATCATTGCCAGTGTCAGAAAACGACACGGCTGCTGAAAGAGCGCCTGGGCTGGGAGGACACCGAGATCACCACGACGTTCCAGTCAAAGTTCGGCCCCGAAGAGTGGCTGCAGCCCTATACCGTCGAGGAAGTTGCGCGCCTCGCAGAAGCCGGCAAAAAGAACATCGCCGTCTGCGCGCCCGCCTTTTCCGCGGACTGCATCGAAACGCTTGAAGAGATTAACGAAGAGATCAAGGAAAGCTTTGAAGAGGCGGGCGGTGAGCATTTCACCTATATTCCCTGCCTGAACGACAATGACGCGCATATCGAGGCACTGTCGAATGTGATCAGCGATAATCTGAAAGGCTGGATCGGTTGATTCGATCCGGGCTGGTCAGTTTCTGATCACCGGACGTAAAAAAGGCGGCACATCAGCGCCGCCTTTTTAATGTGCGTCGCTGTAAAGATTACAGCGCAGCAGCAACGATCGCGAGAAGAATGATCGGCAGCAGGATACCTACAGACGAACCGTTTGCTTCTTCTACGACGACAGGTGCTTCAACGACGGGCTCTTCAAGCGAACCTGCAAAAGCTGTCGATGCTGCGGCTGTCAGTGCAGCTGCGAGAACGAGTTTTTTCATATCATAACCTCCAGAAAAGGCGTGCTTCGCACCGCGATAGCACGCGCCCAAGACTTACCTCGTGCTTCTTTTCTAAACAGCATAGCATCACGTTTGCAAACCGGATTCGGATTTTATCACGCAAAATCGGCACCATGTCGTCAAATTAGCAACACCTGTGTACCGACCCGTGCATAGCTGAAAAGTTCGGAGATATGTTCGTTGTACAGACCGATGCAGCCATTTGACGACTGACGCCCGATTTTGCGTGTGTCGTGGGTGCCGTGGATCCGGTAGTAGGTCCAGCTGAGATAAAGCGCGTGCGTACCCAGCGGGTTGTCCGGACCGGGGCCGATATATTCCGGCCATTCGGGGTTACGCTCCAGCATGGAGGGCGTCGGACGCCAGCTGGGCCCTTCGACTTTGCGGGTCACCTTGGTGCGTCCGCGACGGGTCAGCTCCTCGGAAAGCGGCACGCTGGACGGATAAAGCTTATAAAGTCCGCCCTCTTCCCAGTAATGCAGGGCCCGGCTGTCGATATCGACAAGAATCGCCCCGTTGTTGAGGTTGGAAAAATACGGCTGCCAGTCGAGCGTCCTGAAGCTCGACACATTGCGGCGCACGGTTTCTGTCAGATCACGCTCGCCAACTGTTGTGGTCGTTGAGTTTACAGACCCCGTATCCTGGGCGATCGCTGGGGTTGCAAGCATCGCCGCAGACCCGGCCAGAAAAGACCGGCGGCTTTGATGAAACGTCTTTTTATCAGACATGGGATGCCTCCAGGCAAAATAACATTCAGAGGCAACAATATTGCGTAAGAGCATCAGTCGCAAATCAAAGAGATGTCATCAGGCGGCAATACGCTAAAGTGAGTTTGAATTACCACGCACGCCAGGCTATGTGCTGCAACGGCTTAGCAGGAGTGTGCCATGATCCGCCTTACATCGATTCTACTGGTACTCAGTACCCTGCTTGTCGCCTGTGGCGCGCCAACCCCAAACCGTCTGGGATCAGACGGCAAACCATTGCCGCAGCTTTACCGGATCAAGAACTCCGACACGTCCAAGATACAATTCCGGATCCTCGATGCTGTAAATGCGCTGAGGGCCGCGTCATCGCGCCCGGCAGTAGAGCTTGATGCACAGCTGAATGCCGCAGCAGCGACCCATTCACGCGACATGTCCAATCAGAACCGGCCCTGGCATTTCGGATCGGACGGATCCTCTCCGATCGACCGGATCCGGCGCGTGGGCTTTCCCGGTGACCTCGTCGGAGAGACCATCTCAGAGACTTATGAGACAGAGCTCGAGACCCTTGCCGCCTGGATGGATCAGGAAGACACACGCCGGGTGATCCTGTCGCCGCGCGCCAATAAAATGGGGTTTGCCTGGTTTCAGGAATCCAACGGTAAAATCTGGTGGACCCTGATCATGGGTGCCGATGTCTTCGCCCCACAGGTCTCGCGCAACGCGTTCTGATCTCAGGCGCTCAGAACAATCAGCGTTTCATCCGCGACCATGGCATAGATCTCTTCGATCTCGTCATTGGTCACGGCGATGCAGCCCCATGTCCAGTCTTTTCCGTCAGGTTTGCGGGGATGCCGCTGTCCGTGGATGAAGATATCACCACCGGGTGATTTGTTCATTGCGCGGGCAACTTCCACGTCTTTGACATTAGGATATGAGATCCCCAGCGACAGGTGGAAATCGCTGTTCGGGTTGCGCCGGTCGATCCGGTATGTGCCCTCCGGCGTTTTGCCGTCGCCCTCAAACTGCTTGTGGCCCTGAGGGGCAAAACCAAGGTTGATATCGTAACTGCTGAGCGCGGTATCGTGATGCAGAAGATGCATCCGTCGCGCGCTCTTGTTCACGTAAACCATGGTGACTTCCGGTCCTGTGTACCGGCGGAATTTCGAGTCGGCACAAGCCCCGAGCGAAAATGTCGCTACGGTGCCGAGTAACATATCTCTGCGACGCATTTTTCTGCTGTCCCGTTTTTTGCCTTTGCGGCGTACTGCTCTCGATAGTTTGTTCTTAACCAATACCATGAGAAAACGGTTAATCAAACTTCACTTTTTCGTCAGCCCTGGAGTTTTTTTCCAGTCTTTCCTCAATCGCGATCAGCCGGTGCAGCACTTCATCGCGATAGGCATCGGTGACCGCCCCCGCTTCTTCGTGGTGCGCATCCTGCATGGAATTGACGATCAGACCGACCAGCAGGTTCACCACCGCAAAAGTCGTGACCATGATAAAGGGCACGAAAAACGCCCAGGCATAGGGGTAAACCTCCATCACCGGGCGCACGATGCCCATCGACCAGCTCTCAAGCGTCATGATCTGGAAAAGCGTGTATCCGCTCTGTGGCAGCGAGCCGAACCAGTCGGGAAAACTTGATCCGAAGAGTTTGGTAGCCATCACCGCGCCGATGTAGAAAATAATCGCCATGAGCAGAAAAACGCTCCCCATGCCGGGCAGGGCCGTAATAAAACCCTCGACCACCCGGCGCAGCCGCGGGGCCACTGAAATCACGCGCAGCACCCGCAGGATCCGCAGCGCGCGCAGCACCGACAGCCCCTGAGACGCAGGTGCCAGAGCCGCCCCCACGATCAGCAGATCAAAAACATTCCAGCCGCTTTTGAAAAACCGCCACCCACGGGCAATGATTTTCAAAGCGATTTCTATGACAAAGAACGCAAGGCACGCCTGGTCCAGCGCCAGGATCAGCGGCCCGGCCTCGGCCATCAGCGCCTTTGACGTCTCCATTCCCAGCACCACGGCATTGATCAGAATGACCGCAACGACGAGATTGGTGACCCAGGTCTGGCTCAGCCAGTCGTCCAGTCGTTGCCGGAAATTCATCATAGTCTCCCTACCTGAGATCAGCCCTGCATATGGGGGGCCGTGAAGCTGCCCACAAGCTCAACATGGCTCGACCAGCGGAACTGATCGACGACCTGCACCCAGTCGGCTGACCAGCCCGCCCCGACCAGCACCGCCGCATCGCGCGCAAACGTCACCGGGTTGCAGGAGACATAAGCAATTTTTGTGACATCTGACTTAATCAGCTCGGCAATCTGTGCTTCGGCCCCGGCGCGCGGCGGATCAAGCACAACCGCTCCGGTTTTGCGCAACTCATCGGGCATCAGCGGGCGGCGAAAGAGATCACGTGCCTCTGTTGTGATGGTTTTCAGCCCCTTTGCATGCCGCCAGCCGGCATCAAGAGAGGCAAGCATGGCAGCCTCGCCCTCGACAGCATGGACTTCGGCATGCGCAGCAAGCGGCAGCGAAAAAGTCCCGCAGCCGGCAAAAAGATCGATGACCCGACGGGCTCCTGCTGTGACTTCCAGCACAGCATCCGTCAGCACCTGCTGTCCGTGCAGAGTGGCCTGAAGAAAAGCGCCCGGCGGCGGGGACACCTGTGCCGCACCGATGCTGTGCACGGGGGGTTCGCGCATCGCGACCACCTCATCCTCCCATGTGAGCCGTGCAAGCTTCATGCTCTCACAGATTGCGGCCAGTTGCTGGCGCAGGGGACCGTCGAGCGGTTTGCCATGGCTCACCGCGACATCGAGGCCGTTTTCCGCCCCTGTCACCATCACTGACAATGCCGTCTTCCGGCTGGCACCCACCAGCGCCAGCGCCTCTGCAACGGCGCGCCCGGCAAGCACGTCCGGTTCCAGCAAAAGACACCCGGGTATTTCGATAATCGTATCCGACGCGCGCCCGTGAAAGCCTGCCATGGCACCCTTTTTCGTCCGGCGCGCGGCAAATCCCGCGCGGCGTCGCGTGCCCGCAGGAGAAGTTACGACCGGGCGCAGAACAGTCTCTGTTCCGTGGGCTTTCAGCGCATTGCGCACCACATCGGTTTTCCAGGCCGCGACAAAATCATCGTCAGCATGTTGCAGCTGACAGCCACCGCAGGACCTGAAATGCGGACAGGGTGCCGCGACCCGCCGGTCCGAGGGCGTAATGATTTTCACATCTCGCGCACGCCCGTCGATGACCTCTGCCTCGACCTCTTCGCCCGGCAGCGTCAGCGGGATGAAGACCGGCCCCTCGGCCACGCCATCGCCCTGCAGCCCCAGCCGCGAAATTCTGTACCCGGTCATATTTCTGTCCTGCGGAAAACTATTCTGCTGCTTCTGTCCGGATAAACCCGCCGGACTGAAGATTCCAGTACTGTGCATAGAGACCGCCGCGCGCCATCAGCTCGCTGTGGCTGCCGTCTTCAACGATCCGGCCTGCGTCCATTACAATTATCCGGTCCATTTCCGTCAACGTTGACAGCCGGTGCGCAATGGCCAGCACAGTTTTGCCGTCCATCACCCGTTCGAGTGCGGTCTGGATGGAGGCTTCGACTTCGCTGTCGAGCGCGCTGGTGGCCTCATCAAGCACCAGAACCGGCGCGTCTTTCAGAATGGCACGGGCAAGAGCGATCCGCTGTCGCTGTCCGCCCGAAAGCTTCACCCCGCGCTCGCCCAGATGCGCGTCATAGCCGGTGCGGCCTTTGTGATCCTGCAGATCGGGGATAAACTCATGCGCTTCGGCCTTGCGCGCAGCCGCCATCACGTCTTCTTCGGTCGCACCCGGATTGCCATACCCGATGTTGTCGCGCGCCGAGCGGTTAAACATCGCCGTTTCCTGGGTCACCATGCCGATGTTACGCCTCAGGCTCGCCTGCGTGACCTTCGATATATCCTGTCCGTCGATCTCGATATGACCCTCTTCGGGCTCATAGAGCCGCAAAAGCAGGGAAACGAGCGTTGATTTACCGGCACCCGACGCCCCGACGATTCCCAGTTTTTCGCCCGGGCGGATGTCGATCGTGATGTCCTGAACACCGCCCTTGTCCCGCCCGTAGGCAAAACCGATTTTCTGCAGAGAAATGCGGCCCTCGGTCACTTCCAGGTCTCGCGCACCGGGCGCGTTTTCAAGCCGGTTGCGCGGCGTGAGCGTGCGCACACCATCCTCTATCTCGCCGATATTGGCATAGATCTGCATCAGCGTGAAACTGACCCAACCGGTCATCTGCGCGATGCGGATCGCGATCGCACCGGCTGCAACGATATCGCCCTGGGTGGCCTGCCCCCCCTGCCAGAGCAGAACGGTGCCTCCAAGCAGAATGACCGGCAAAAGCCCTGCCAGCGACATCAGCGCAAAGCGGAAGCCCGCAGCAAGATATCCGAACTCCAGCGCCCGCGCGCGGAATGACTTCATCGCCCCGAGGGCCGCGCGATCCTCGTGATCGTCATGGGCGAAGAGCTTGACGGTTTTGATATTGGTGATCGTATCGACCACCTGCCCCGACACCATCGCCCGCGCGCCGGCACGTCCGGCAGAGCGCGCCCGGATCCTTGGCAAAAACCAGCGGATCATGGCGAAATAGGCTATCAGCCAGACACCGAATCCCAGCGCCACGCGCCAGTCGATAGCCAGCAGCAAAAGGACCGAGCCCAGGAGCGAGGCCAGTGCAAAGGCCACAACGTTGATCATTTCAGAAACCACTTCGGTGACCGCCCGGGCCGTCTGCATCTGTTTCTGCGCAATGCGACCGGCGAAATCATCATCGAAAAACCCGACGGTCTGGCCCAGCGTCCAGCGGTGCAGGCGAGACAGCACCAGCGGGTTTACGTTGGGCTGCACAACAATCGCGTTGGCCGACGCCGACAGCCCGAACAAAAGCGGTCGCGCAATCAGGAAAAACGCCACCGCTCCTGCCAGAACCGCCATATTAGAGCCTGAAAAGAACGCCTCCGGACCGCTGGCCGCCGTGGCATCTATGACCATACCGAGGATGAGCGCCGTGCCCGCCTCCATCACACCCGCGGCCGCCGAAAAGAACGCAGCCAGCCAGAGCGCAGGCCAGGCGCCCGACAGACACCAGCGCATGAAGGCGCCGAGGCTTTCGGGCGGCGGCCCCTCAGCCGGGCGGAATGCGTCGATCCGGTCGTTGATGTTCACGCGTCACCTTCTGTGCTCAGAAATCCACCCGATTGCCGGGTCCAGAAATCTGCATATAGCCCGCCCGCAGCCAAAAGCGCGTCATGGGTGCCGTCTTCGACGATCCGGCCCTGATCCAGCACCAGAATACGGTCCATTTGCGCAATCGTGGAGAGCCGGTGCGCGATGGCAATCACGGTTTTGCCCTCCATCATACCGTAAAGCGTATCCTGAATGGCTGCTTCAACCTCGCTGTCGAGCGCGCTTGTCGCCTCGTCCAGCAGCAGGACCGGCGCGTTTTTCAGGATCACCCGGGCGAGCGTCACCCGCTGACGCTGTCCGCCGGAGAGCTTCACGCCACGCTCTCCCACCTGCGCGTCATAGCCCTGACGGCCCTGCGGATCCTGCAGATCGAGTATGAATTCATGCGCCTGAGCCTGGCGGGCGGCGGCGATCATCTCCTCTTCGGTGGCATCATCCCGCCCGTAAAGAAGGTTGTCGCGCACCGACCGGTGCATGAGCGAACTGTCCTGCTGCACCATGCCGATGGCGCGGCGCAGACTGTCCTGGGTCACCTTGCTGATGTCCTGTCCGTCGATCAGAATGGCTCCGCGTTCCACATCGTAGAACCGCAAAAGCAGCTTTACTAGGGTCGATTTTCCGGCACCTGAGCGACCAACGAGGCCGATCTTTTCTCCCCGACGGATGGTCAGATTCACGCCGTTAAGCCCGCCGGTATCCCGGCCGTAATGGTGGCTGAGATCTTTCAGAACGATCTCGCCATTGGTCAGTTGCAGCGGTCTGGCCTTTGCGTCATCCACCAGCGCGAGCGGCTGTGCGATGGTCTCCATCCCTTCGGCCACCACACCCAGTTCACGGAAAAACGTCGTCAGCGCCCACATGATCCAGCCGGTCATCGCATTGAGCCGCAGCGTCAGCGCGGTAGCCGCGGCCACGACACCAACACTCGCTTCGCCCTGCACCCAGAGCGCGATGGCCCAGCCCACAACACTCACAATCAGGATCCCGTTCAGCGCCACAAGCGTCGCATCCATGATCGTATATATGCGCATTTCTTTCTGGAACGTATCGCGCGCGTGTTCGATGGCTTCGCGGGCGTAATCGACCTCCTGGTCATGATGTGCGAACATCTTGACCGAATGGATATTGGTATAGGCGTCGACCACGCGACCGGTTACCATTGAGCGGGCATTCGATGAGGCCTGCGACGCAGGGCTGACACGGCGCACAGTCCAGTGCACCAGCAGACCGTAAAGCGCAAACCAGATCAGCAGCGGCAACAGCAATCGCGGATCAGCCGTGCTGAGCAGGATCGCAGCCCCCAGCATATAGGCAAGCGAAAAAGAGATCGCGTCAAAGACCTGAAACACCACCTCACCGGCGGCAGGCGGTGTCTGCATGATCCGGTTGGCAATGCGCCCCGCAAAATCGTTCTCGAACCAGCCCACGGACTGACGCAGTACATGCCGGTGCGCCCGCCAGCGAATGAGCGTGCCGAAATTGGGCAGGATGGTGTTATTGAGCAGCATCGCATCGGCGGCCTGCAGCACAGGGCGGACAAAGAGGATAAAGAGCGCCACAAGGATGAGCTCGGTGCCATAGGTCTCCCAGACCAGCGCCGGATCGCCGCTGAGCAGGTCCACCACGCGGCCCATGTAATAGATCAGTCCAACCTCGATACCGGCCACGACGACCGACATGATCGCGGCAAGAATGAACACACGACGGAAGGGCTGCGCATAGTCGCGCATGAACGGCCAGAGCTTTTGCGGCGGCTCATTGGTTTCGGAATACGCGACATAGGGGTCAACGAGTCGTTCAAAATAGCGGAACATATCAGGAGCCTTGGTACAGAATATAAGAAATGTTCAGGCGCCGGCGACGGGCCTGACGGGAAGGGTTATGACAGCTTCAGCTGTTCCAGATCCCGCGATACATTTCGTATTCCTCCACTCTGATGCAGTCGTTCTAGCAATAATTGAGCCGCTTTGTCGAGGCGTTCATTCCCCTGTCATTAAATCTTCACGGCTGAGCCTGAAACCAGAGGCGATCCAGCGCGCTTCCAGCGCTTTGAGCCGTTCGCCCAGCGCCGGACCCTTATACGCGGGCATCAGGTCAGCAGCAGTCACCGGAAAGACAGCCTCCGCCGCGCGTTTCAGCTTTGGCAGAATGTCCGGATCAGGGGGTGTCCCGCTCATTGCGTGCAGCAGAAGCATGACCGAAAAGGCCAGCGGCACGCCTTCTCGCCAGGCCAGTTCGGTCAGGGGTGTTCCCCCTGCAAGCGCCCGGTTGATCTGCGCAAGTTTGCGCGTATCTTTCCGGCTGAGACGCAGGCGCTCTGCAGGGTCTTCACCCTCCAGCGCCGCAAGCCTGCGGATTGCGTCGGGCGCCTGGCCGGTCAGCAATTCGAGATGCACGAGCGGGGCCAGAAACCGGTCGTCAGCGCCCGGAAGAACCTGCAGCAAGGCACCGGTCTGACGCATCGCGGCAATGGCCGGTGCTGGATCGGGTGCCGCCAGAAGGCGTCGCATCTCCGTTCCGGTCCGTTCAGCGGAAAGCGTCTCTAATCCGTCGATATTGCGCGTAATTGCGTCCATCGCGTCAGTGTCAAACCCCTCCGAAGGGTCCGAATACCAGGCGTGAAACCGGAAATATCGCAGGATGCGCAGGTAATCCTCGCGAATGCGCTTTTCTGCGTCCTCTATGAAACGAATGCGCCGCGAAAGGCAGTCTTCAAGTCCGCCCAGCGGGTCAACGAGCCCGCCATCAGGTGTTGCATAGAGCGCATTCAGCGTGAAATCCCGTCGCCTTGCATCGTCGTGAATATCGCGCGAAAAAGACACCACCGCGCGCCTGCCATCGGTTTCCACGTCGCGCCGGAATGTTGTGACTTCAAAGCCACGGCCCTGCGAAATGACGGTCACCGTGCCGTGCTCGATCCCTGTCGGTACGGTCCTGAGACCGGCCGCCTTGGCCAGACGTTCCGTCTCCTCCGGCAGCACATCCGTGGACAGATCAACATCAGCTCCCGGGACGCCCAGCAGAGCATCACGCACAGCGCCCCCGACAAAGTAAATCGCGGCCCCCTCCGCCGTGATGGCGTCGCACACCGCGCGCGTCGCCGGGTCGTGCAGCCAGGCGGTCGCGGGAGGGATCAGGGTTTCATCTGCTCGGTCCATGCCCGCAACATACGCGCAGTTGCACCCCAGATGTAATAGGGCCCGTAGGGTACCGCATAATATGACCGTCGCGTGCCGCGCCAGATGCGCCCTTCGATGACGAAATTACGGGCGTCCAGCACGTGGGCCAGCGGGACAGAGAATACCTCCTCGACTTCGCCGGGTTCGGGCGTGATCCCGAATGCTTTGCGCACCACTCCAATGACCGGCGTGACCAGAAACCCTGTTACCGTCTCGTGCGGAGGCAGATGACCGAGAATCTCGACATGATCCGGTGGCAGCCCGATCTCTTCGTGTGCTTCGCGCAGCGCCGCGGCCGTAACGTCGATATCGCCGGGATCCTGGCTACCGCCGGGAAAGGCGATCTGTCCCGGGTGATGCTTCAGTGCGGAGGACCGTTTGGTAAGCAAAAGACGCAGATGACCGTCTTCGACCGTCACCGGCGCCAGAACACCCGCTGGTCGCAGTTTCCTGCCCGCTGGCAGCACCGTACCGGGGTTCAGATCAAAATCGGATGATGGGCGGCCCGGACGGGCAAGTGCCGCCCGGATCGCATCCGTTTCAGGTGTCATCGCCGCTCTTTTCCGCGTCAAATCCGACGGTGGCCGGATCGAGATCATAGTGCGCGCCGCAGAACTGACAGTCAGCCGTTACGCGCCCTGCGTCGGTGGTCATCGTTCCGATATCCGCCGCAGAGTAGATCGAAAGACTCTGACGCACGCGATCTTCAGAGCACGTGCAGCCGAAGCGCACCGTCTGCGTGTCGAAAACCCGCGGCTGTTCCTCATGAAAAAGGCGCAGCAGCAGATCGTTTGGCGGCAGCGCCGGGCCGATCAGTTCCATTTCTTCGACGGTATCGAGCAGAATGTTCACGCGGCCCCAGTTTTCAGCCTCATCGCCGTACACGATATCGTCCGCTGTCAGAACCTCGCCGCTGCCTTCGCCGCGCGCAACAAAGGGCGAGGCCTTGGGCATATGCTGCAGCATCACACCACCGGCACGCCAGTGTTCTGCAACGCCCGGCTCTGTGGATTGGCCGTAGCTCAGCGAAAACCGCGTCGGCAGCTGTTCAGACTGCGCAAAATAGGCCTCCGCACAGGCTGCCAGCGACCCGCCGGCAAGCGGGGTAATCCCCTGATAAGGGGTCATGCCCTTGCCCTGATCAATCATGATTGCAAAGTATCCCTCGCCCACCTGATCAAAGGGGGCCGCATCGGTCAGACGATCGCCATCATAGCTTGCGTAGGCTCTGATACGGGCCGGGCTGCCCTCTTTTTCAGGACCATAGTAGTCTGTCGCGATCATCCGGACAGCGCCCTTGGACTGCACCTGCAACTGCAGCTTCCAGCGCAGCTTGATGGTCTGCCCGATCAGCGCCGTCAGCAACGCCATCTCCGCAACCAGCGCCTCGACCTGAGGCGGGTAATTATGCTGTTTCAGGATACCGTTCAACGCACCGTCCAGCCGTGCAACACGGCCACGGATATCACTGGAATCAAGTTGAAATGGCAGGACCGTGTCGTCCCACGCGATCTGCTGTCCGTGTGTCATCGGGGTTTCCTTATTGCCAGGCAGTTGGCATACCGCGTCCATATAAGCGTCACAAGCCGAATGGAAAGAGGGTCAGCCAGTATGATCAGACGGATCGGCCATGCGCCTGGTGCAGAGCAGAAGTATGTCATGCGACCAGGCGCCTATGCGGTTTTACCTCTGGGCGGGCGGCTTTTGCTGACCTGCCAGCTGGGTGAGACGCCGGACATTCAGCTTCCAGGCGGCGGGATCGATCCGGGCGAAAGCGCGGCGCAGGCGCTGCACCGCGAGGTAATGGAAGAGACCGGCTGGCGGATTGCCGCGCCACGCAGGCTGGGTGCGTTCCGGCGGTTTGCCTATATGCCTGAATATGATCTCTGGGCGGAAAAAATATGCCATGTTTATGTTGCGCGGCCTGTCTACCAGGTGCGTGAACCTTCCGAGCCCGACCACGTGTCGCTTGTTCTGTCGTCCGGCGAGGCGACTGCGGCTTTGGGCAATGATGGCGACCGGTTGTTTGTCAGCCGGTATTTTTACCGTCCGGGCCGCTGAATTCAATCAGGATCCCGGACACATCATCGGGAAATTCTGAATGACCGGCAAATGCCGTCAGCTTTTCAATCAGAACACGGAAGAGCTCCGGACCGCGTACGTCCGGCATGTCCTGCAGTATCCGGGCAAGCCCGCATTCGCCCAGCATTTCGTCGCCCCGGCCCGGACATTCCGTGACCCCGTCCGACAGGATCAGCAACCGGTCGCCGGGGCCCAGCGCAAGCTCAAACTGCGAAAAGGTCACGCCCGACATCAGCCCGACCGGAAATCCGCCGGTCCCGTCCTGCCAGATTGTGCCGTCCGCGCGCTGTATCACCGGGTGCGGATGCCCGGCCTGGCCCAGCACGACATGACCACTGACCAGATCGATATCCGCCAGCAGCAGCGTGAAGTAATGCTCGGTCTCCATCTCATCGAGCACCAGTTCGTTGAGTTTTTCGATCGCCTCGGCTGGCGGACGCGAGATGTAGGAGCCGTCGCTCTGTTTTTGCAGGGCCACATTCTGATCAGGCGCGCTTGCCGACAGATATCCGGCCAGCCTGGCGGTCATCAGTGCGGAGCTGATGCCATGCCCCGAGACATCGATCGCAAACAGGCCAAGGTGCCCCGGCGCTGCCGGATAATAGCCGACCAGATCGCCGCCGACATGACCGCTTGAGCGCAGCAGCAGGGAAAGCTCGGCGCCGGGGAAAATTTTCTGCCTCTCTTTGACCAGGGACTGCTGAAGCTTTTTAGCCTCGATCAGGTCACGGTCCAGCGAATCGTAAACGCGTTGCAGCTCATCCAGTGTCTCGGTGATCACATGATTTTTCGCCGTGAGTTCCCGTTGCATCTCGAGGATGCGTTCTCCGGCGGTCATGCGCGCGCGAAGCTCGTTGCCATCCACCGGCTTGGTCAGGAAATCATCTGCTCCGGCGTCCAGTCCCTGTGCCACTTCGTTTTTGTCACTCTTGGACGTAAGAAGAATGAAATATCCGTAATTCTCTCCGGTCATTTCGCGGAACTTCTGGCAGAATTCGATGCCGGTCATGCCAGGCATGACCCAGTCGCTAAGTACCAGCTCAGGCGGCCTTTCGCGACAAATTTCCAGTGCGCGCATCCCGCTTTCTGCTTCCATTACCTCGTACCCCCAGCGGGTCAGCGAACTGCTCAGAATGCGTCGCTGCAGTTTGCTGTCATCAACAACCAGCACAAGCCGGGCATCTGAACTGCCCGGCGGCGTATAGTTTTTGCTGTTTCGGGTCGTCGTAAGGGACATTTCAATTCGGTTTTTTGCAACCCCTCCCTGATACGCGTCCGATCCTTAAGGATGGATGAAGGTCTACGGAAACGTGATGCAGCTCAGTCGCTAACTCTCTTTTAGGATTTTAGAGTCACACTTCCCCGGCGGACGAGGAGCGCGGAATGATTGACTGGGACCGTGTCTGCGCGCTGCAAAGCGAGGTGGGCGCAGAAGACTTTGATGAGGTGATCGAGATCTTCCTTGAGGAAGTCGACGGCGAAATCGACGGGCTTCCGGACAGTTCGCGCGAAACTCTTGCCGAACGCCTGCATTTTCTCAAAGGCAGCGCGCTCAATCTGGGCTTTCGGAAGTTTTCTGAGCTGTGCCGGGACGGGGAGGTTAAAGTCGCCGCATCGGACACTGTTGATGTGCCAGGCCTTGTTGCCTGTTATCAGCAGTCGCGCGCATATTTTCTGAACGAAGTCGCCGGACGCACCTCGGATCAGAGCAAACTGTAATAAGCCGGTAGGTCGCCGTCGGCCTCAAGCGCCTGTGCGCGGGCATTGAAAAGCCGCATACCTGCGATCCATCTCTCAGGGTCTGCCGCGCGCTTTGCAAAAAACGCGGCCACGTCGCCATGGGGAAGCACCATAAACCGCTCCGCCGATACAGCGTCGAGAATAACCTCCGCCACTTCCGCGGCTGTCAAAAGAGATGCATGCACCCCGGCGTCGGCATCTTTTAGTCCGATGAGCGGCGTCGCCACATATTGCGGACATACCACCGAAACACCGATGCCCTGATCCCCGTGGCTTATGGCAAGCGATTCGGCAAAACTGACCGCGGCGTGTTTGCTTGCGGAATAGGCCGCGTTTCCTACCTGATTGAGAAGACCGGCCGCAGAGGCGACATTCACGAAATACCCCGATCCCCGTTCAATCATTCCGGGCAGCAACGCGCGGGCAGCGTATACATGCGCCATCACATGAACTGCCCAGTTCTGATGCCAGACGGTATCAGGCGCCGAGGCAGCATGTCCTGGCTGAGGCGCAAAAAGGCCCGCGTTAGAGACGAATATATCAACCTCGCCCTGGTCTTCACGCACCGTCTCGATCAGCGCGACAATATCCGCCTCAGAGCGCACGTCACAGACATGGCCCGCGCAGCCGAGCGCAGCCGCCCGCGCTTTCACCGCCTTCTCATCCAGGTCAGCGATCGTCACCCGTGCCCCCCGGGCGATCATCTGCGCAGCAAGGGCCGCGCCAATGCCGCTGGCACCGCCCGTGATCACCGCGATTTTACCGCCCGGCTCCATCGGTCAGATCACAAACTGCGCAAGGGTTTCGTCGTTCGTGATGTCGGTATAGGTAAACCCGGCCTCTTCGATGCGCCGGAACATCTCGGCGAAATTCCGTGAGTGATCGGTCTCGATACCGATCAGCACCGACCCGAAATTCCGCGCCGATTTCTTCATATATTCAAACCGGGTAATGTTGTCGTGCGGGCCAAGCGTCTGCAGAAAATCTTTCAGCGCACCGGGCCGCTGTGGCAAACGCAGGATAAAATATTTCTTCAGACCGGCATAGCGCTGCGCCCGTTCTTTGACCTCGGGCAACCGCTCAAAATCAAAGTTACCGCCCGAGGCCACACAAACCACGGTTTTGCCCCGGATCAGTTCAGCAATCTCGCCCAGCGCCTCAATCGCAAGCGCACCGGCAGGCTCCAGCACGATGCCCTCGACATTGAGCATCTCGACAATGGTGCCACAGATCCGGTCTTCGGACAGGTGGATGACCTCTGATGCTGAAACATCGCTAAGCTTTTCAAAGGTGCGCGCGCCGAGTTTGGCAACCGCCGCACCGTCGACAAAACTGTTGATCGGCGAGACATCCACCGGTGTGCCTTCTGCGAGAGCGGACGCAAGGCTTTTGGCGCCCGACGGTTCGACGAACGTATACGCCACCGCGTCCCCGAAATAGCTGCGCGTGCCCGCTGACAGACCGCCACCGCCCACGGGCAGCACGATCCGGTCGGGCAACCGGCCCAGCTGTTCTTCGATTTCGGCGGCAACGGAGGCCTGTCCCTCAATCACGTCCTCATCGTCAAAGGGCGACAGAAAATGCGCTTTTTCCTGCGTACAGAATGCCTGGGCCTGGGCGAGGGTCTGATCAAAATAATCACCGACCAGCCGCACTTCGACATACTCACCACCAAACATACGCGTCTTCATTATTTTTTGCTCTGGTGTCGTCACCGGCATAAACACCACGCCGCGCACCGCGAAATGACGGCACATGAAGGCAACGCCCTGCGCGTGGTTTCCCGCACTGGCACAGACGAACATCTGCTGGTCGGGAATGACCTTGCGCATGGCATTGAACGCGCCGCGCAGTTTGTATGAGCGCACCGGGCTCAGGTCTTCACGCTTGAGCCAGATGTCCGCATCATATTTTGCCGACAGCAGATCGTTGCGCATCAGCGGGGTGGCCGGAAATACCGCGCGCATCGCCTCGGTTGCCGCATCCGCGCGCGCGCGAAAAGCCTCTGTCATATGGTCCTCACAATCCGGATGCGCCCTTGTTCATCCTCGTCGATAAGTGCTGCCCCGCCCCGGGTCAACGATGGCTTCAATCTTGCCCCTGCCCGCGAAAACCGGTAGGCGGCGTCACACACCGAAAAGGAAGATTTCCATGTCTGCGCCCAAAAAAGTTGTGCTCGCCTACTCCGGCGGTCTTGATACATCAATCATCCTCAAATGGCTCCAGACGGAATATGGCTGCGAGGTCGTGACTTTTACCGCCGATCTCGGTCAGGGCGAAGAACTCGAACCCGCCCGCGCCAAGGCTGAGATGATGGGCGCGAGCGCCATCTACATTGAGGACCTGCGCGAGGAATTCGTACGCGATTTCGTCTTTCCGATGTTCCGCGCCAATGCGGTTTATGAGGGGCTCTATCTGCTGGGGACCTCCATTGCCCGCCCGCTGATTTCCAAACGCCTGGTCGAGATTGCCGCCGAAACCGGCGCGGATGCCGTGGCCCACGGCGCGACCGGTAAAGGCAACGATCAGGTGCGTTTCGAGCTTGCCGCGTATGCGCTGAACCCCGAGATCAAAGTGATCGCGCCCTGGCGGGAATGGGATCTGACCAGCCGGACAAAACTTATTGATTTCGCAGAGAAAAACCAGATCCCGATTGCAAAAGACAAGCGTGGCGAGGCACCGTTTTCGGTCGACGCCAACCTGCTGCACACCTCTTCCGAGGGCAAAGTGCTGGAAGACCCTGCCGTCGATGCGCCCGATTACGTCTATCAGCGCACTGTCAGTCCCGAAGACGCCCCGGATACGCCCGAATACGTCGAGATCGGCTTTGAAAAAGGCGACGCGGTCAGCATTAACGGCGAGGCCATGAGCCCCGCGACGATCCTAACAAAACTCAACGAACTGGGTGGCAAACACGGCTGCGGACGGCTGGACCTGGTCGAGGGCCGTTTTGTGGGCATGAAATCACGCGGTATCTACGAAACGCCCGGCGGCACGCTTCTGCTGGAAGCGCACCGGGCAATTGAATCGATCACGCTCGACCGGGGTGCTATGCACCTCAAAGACGAGCTGATGCCGCGCTATGCTGAACTCATTTACAACGGTTTCTGGTTCAGCCCGGAGCGCACAATGCTCCAGGCTGCCATCGACGCCAGTCAGACCCATGTGCAGGGAACTGTGCGTCTGAAACTCTATAAAGGTCACGTGCGCACCGTCGGACGCTGGTCGGACCGGTCGCTTTACTCAGAGGCGCATGTTACCTTTGAAGATGACGCAGGTGCCTATGACCAGAAGGACGCGGCAGGCTTTATTCAGCTCAACGCGCTGCGCCTGAAGCTGCTGGCCGCACGCGAGCGCCGGCTGAAATCCTGAACCTGAAAGACCCGGGCGCATCGCTGCGACCCGGGTCTGTTGACCGCGTCTGTGACGCGATCAGTCGGCCGTGATGACCTGCATGACCAGTTTGCCGTCGGGCTTGATCGGCCCGTCTTCTTTTGCGCCGAGCGTGTATTCAAACACGCCTGTCGCAGTCCCGCCTGCCTCTGAATGTACCATCAGCATCAGCATGTCGCCGCTTGCCACGTTATCCTGAAGGATTGCGGCCACATCTGTGTTCGCACCCGCGCGCAGCGGTGCATACCCGACAACGGGGCCTGGTTTCATTTCGGCATCTGTGCGGTGCACGACGAGCCAGCCGTTTTCACCCGCCATTACCTTTTCCGCGCTGACGATTCCGTTGGACACATCCTGGTTCATCGCATCGACCATCGGGGCCGCATGGCCGTCCGCGCCGGCGGCGCCGGCAGTCAGGCAAAGGGCAAATATTGTGGCAACTGAATTTCTCATAATCTCGGTCTCCTGTTGAGGTTGATGCAACAACCACGAAACCGGTCCCGGGATAGTTTCAGATTATTTTACAGACTGCGTTTTCATCGCCAGATAAGCGGGCAAAGCCGCCTCACAAAGCGCCGCGTTTTCGCCGGTCAGTTCCGGTAACGGCGCTTCGGCACCGGCAAACCCGGTGCTCCGGTGCACAGCCCCGTACCAGTGCCTGGCCCAGACACCGTCCTGCGCCTGTGGCCCCGCCTGCCAGTGCAGCATACCCGGATCAAAAGGCAGACCGATCGCCTCACAAAGTACACGCAGCATGCCCTCAGGATCCGCACGGATATCTGTACCGTCGATGACCACACCGCCCAGACGGTCATAAAGCGCCTTTTGCTGAAGATAGCCGATGTCTTCGAGGTCCGGGTGCTCGCGTTTGGCCGCATAACTTGCGATAACGCGTGCGGGATGGCGGATCAGATGCACGTTCACACAATCACGCGCCCAGTCCAGCGGAAATCCGGTAAGCATATGATGTGGCATGTGTTTCATATAGAGATGCGGGGTCGTTACGGGGGCGGCACAGATCTGCGCCACTTTTTCCGGATCATTTTCGTGCGCGGCCAGGATCTCGTCGCGCATCGGATGATCCGCACCTGACGCCACAAGGTAGGGCGCGTAAAAGGGCTCATCCATAACGGTGAAATCGCCGCGCGCGGCAAAACTGTACATCATCGCCGTGCTCAGATTGCGGGGGCCGGACCACATCGCGATGCGCATTTCAGCTTCCTTTTGTTTCAGTGACCGGTCCGGCAGGGTGTTTGCCCCGGCATGATTGTTTCAGACTGACCCCGAAATACACGTCGGCGCAAGGCTACCGTTCACCTGCGTTCACCACGCCGTGACCTCGCGCCGGCGTGAGTTGTCACAGACAGCCCCGCACGGCAGTCTCGATCCAAAGGAGACATGATATGCTCAGACATTATACGATAAAGTCCGTGGCTCTTGCCGGCATGATCGCTCTGGGGATTTTCGCTCAGTCGAAAACCGGACACGCGCAGACACAGGAGACACTGGTGGTTGCCGGTGGTTGTTTCTGGTGCGTTGAGGCTGATTTCGAACGCGTCACCGGTGTCAGCGAAGTGGTGTCAGGATACACCGGCGGCACGACCGCAAACCCGACGTACAAAGAGGTCACAGGTGGCGGCACCGGCCACTATGAAGCGGTTGAGATCCGGTTTGACCCTGCCGTGGTCACACGCGAAAAACTTCTCGATCTCTTCCTGCGCTCGGTCGATCCAACCGATGCCGGCGGGCAGTTCTGCGACCGTGGCGACAGCTACCGGACCGCTGTCTTCGCTGACACACCGGAGGCCGAACGCGACGCCGAACGCGCGATTGCAGCCGCCGGGCAGGCCCTCGGCCAGACCATCGTCACGCCGGTCCTGCCTGCCGGAACGTTTTATCCGGCTGAGGACTATCATCAGGATTATTACAAAGGTGACAAGCTGGTGCTCACACGTTTTGGCCCCAAACGTCAGTCCTCTGCCTATAAAGCGTACCGGAATGCCTGCGGGCGCGATGAGCGCGTGAAGGAGCTCTGGGGTGCGGACGCGCCCTTTGCCGGCAGTTGATCAGCGAAACGCAAATTCCTCGATCTCTTTGAGATCGGGGATAACGTCGGCGGTGCCGTGACGCATGACCATCAGTGCCCCGGCACGGGTCGCCAGTCCGATCGCCTGAGCCATCGGCATGCCGCGATCAAGGCCCGCAATAAGATACCCGGTGAATGTATCGCCAGCCCCGGTTGTATCGACCGGCGTCACCGGTATGGCCGGAAAAACCTGCGGCGCAGCGCCGGCGGAATACCAGATACATCCCTCACTACCACGGGTCACCACGATATCCTGCACCGGCAAATTGCCTGTATCAGAGCCTGTTTCTGCGCAAAGCTGCTCTGCCTCAACGGCATTCAGCACCAGCAGATCAAGCACCGGCATCACCGCCCTCACGGCGTCCGCTGAAAAAGGCGCTGCTGCATAGACAACCCGGAGCCCGAGATCATGCGCCATCCTGGCCGCCTCTGCCTGGGCGTTGGTCTCATTCTGGGTCACGAAAAAATCTCCGGCATTTGCGCTGCTGAGAGCTTTTGCGATCTCTGCCTGAGGAACGGCGTGATTGGCACCGGCGCAGAGGATGATCACATTCTCTCCGGCGGTATCAACACAAATATTCGCGTGTCCGGTCACCTCTGCGACCTGCACGATATGGCGGGTGTCGACGCCATATTCCAGCAGACGTTCCGCCGCCCAGCGCCCGTCAGGTCCGACCGCACCGATGTGCACAACGCGCGCCGCCGCGCGGGCTGCGGCCACCGACATATTGGCACCCTTACCGCCCAGACCCTGGCGCAGCCCGGTCGCCGCCAGCGTCTCTCCCGGACCCGGCAGATGCGGCACGGTATAGACGTTATCTGCATTGATCGAGCCCAGGTTGTATATCGTCATCAGCCGACCTTGCAGGCGGCCAGAACCGCCATGTTCAGGATGTCACTGGCTGTGGAAATCGTCGAACAGATCTGGATTGATCCGTCCACACCCGCAAGGATCGGCCCGATCACCGTGGCCCCCGCCATTTCCTGCATCAGTTTGACTGAAATGCTCGCCGAATGCCGCGCCGGGACCACCAGGATATTCGCAGGCCCCGTGAGCCGCGAGAAGGGATACACCGCCTGGGATTTCATGTTCAGCGCCACATCGACCGTCATCTCGCCTTCGTATTCAAAACTCACGCCGCGCCGGTCCAGCACGTCAGACGCCTTAGCCATCTTCTCCGCCCGCTCGGACACCGGATAGCCGAAAGTCGAAAAGCTCACAAAAGCCACCCGCGGCTCAAGCCCCATGTTCTGTGCGACGGTGGCGGCGCGTTCCGCAATATTCGCGAGATCCTCCTCATCGGGCCATTCATGCACCAGGGTGTCCGCAATAAAAACGATCCGCCCTTTATGAAGCAGCGCCGTTATCCCTGCCGCCCCGCTTTCAGTGTTCGCATCAAAAACGTGGTTAATGCGATCCATGATATGGGCTGATTTGCGCGTCGCACCGGTCACCAGGGCGTCGCCGTGCCCGTGTGCAAGCATCAGCGCCGAAAACACATGCCGGTCCCGCGCAGCGAGACGGTGAATGTCCTGAGTATCGAAACCACCGCGTTTCAGCCTGTCGTAGAGAAAGTTTTTATAGGTATCGAGGTGTTGCGTCTTAGCTGCATTCACCACTTCGATTTCGCGTACAGCATCGCCGAGGCCCGCCTTATCGAGCTTTTCGCGCACATCGTCATCGCGCCCGACAACGACCGCTTTTCCAAGCCCCGAGCGCTGATACATCACCGCCGCGCGCAACACCCGCGGGTCGTCACCTTCGGCAAAGATCACCCGCGCCTGATTTGCCCGCGCCCGTGCGTTGATCCCGCGCAGAATGCTCGCGGTCGGATCCGTACGTGCTTTGAGCGACACCTCATAGGCGTCCATATCGATGATTGGTCGCCGGGCAGCTCCGGTATTCATCCCTGCGTGGGCGACCGCCGGCGGAATCCGCCAGATCAGCCGCGGATCAAACGGCGTCGGAATAATATAGTCACGCCCGAAGGTAAGGTTTTTGCCATAAGCCAGGCCCACCTCGTCGGGCACATCCTCGCGGGCGAGATTGGCCAGCGCATGGGCGCAGGCGATCTTCATCTCATCGTTAATCGCCCGGGCGTTAATGTCGAGCGCCCCACGAAAAAGATAGGGAAAGCCGAGCACGTTATTGACCTGATTTGGATAATCGCTGCGCCCCGTGGCAACGATCGCATCAGGCCGTACAGCATGCGCTTCTTCCGGTGTGATCTCAGGATCAGGGTTCGCCATGGCGAAAATGACCGGGTTCTCGGCCATGCTTTCGACCATCGCCTGCGTCACTGCCCCTTTAACAGAGACGCCGAGGAAAACATCCGCGCCCTTCATTGCTTCTTCGAGGGTACGCAGTTCCGTGGCCACGGCGTGCCCGGATTTCCATTGGTTCATACCTTCGGACCGGCCCTGATAAATCACTCCCTTGGTATCGCACATGATGCAGTTCTGATGCTGCGCACCCATGGATTTCAGCAGTTCAAGACAGGCGATTCCTGCCGCGCCTGCGCCATTCAGCACGATGCGGACGTCTTCGATCTTTTTGTCCGACAGGTGCAGTGCATTGATCAGCCCGGCCGCACAGATCACCGCCGTGCCATGCTGGTCGTCATGAAAGACCGGGATGTCCATCTCTTCTTTCAGGCGTTGCTCGATGATGAAACACTCAGGCGCCTTGATGTCTTCGAGATTTATCCCGCCGAAGGTCGGCCCCATGAGCCGGACCGCCCGGCAGAACTCATCGGGATCTTCCGTATCGAGTTCGATATCGATGCTGTTTACATCCGCGAACCGCTTGAAAAGGACCGCCTTACCTTCCATCACCGGCTTTGACGCCAGCGCGCCGAGATTACCCAGACCCAGCACCGCCGTTCCGTTGGAGATTACCGCCACAAGGTTGCCCTTGTTGGTGTAATCATAGGCTGTCTCCGGGTTCTGCGCGATCGACTCGCAGGGCACCGCCACGCCGGGTGAGTACGCAAGGCTCAGATCACGTTGCGTGGTCATCGGCACCGTGGCCTGAATTTCGAACTTGCCCGGCATCGGCTCAAGGTGAAAGGCGAGCGCCTCTTCGGGCGTGACGCGGGATTTGGACATGGTGCGGTGCCTTATGTGAACTTCCGGAACGCCAAGCATTACACCGGCCAGGCGCACGCCTCAAGCATGCACCATTTGAGGCTTTCCGTCCGCCTGCGGCATTTGTAAGGTCGGCGCAAACCGCCGGGGGGCTCTATGACCGTCACGCCGATGATGGCGCAATTTCTCGAGATCAAATCCGGGTACCGGGATGCTTTGCTGTTCTACCGGATGGGCGATTTTTACGAGATGTTTTTTGAGGATGCGGTGAACGCCTCCGAGGCGTTGGATATTGCGCTGACCAAGCGCGGAAAGCATGACGGCGAAGACATCCCCATGTGCGGCGTGCCGGTGCATTCCGCCGAAGGCTATCTTCTGACACTGATCCGCAAAGGCTTCCGCGTGGCCGTTTGTGAACAGATGGAAAGCCCGGCAGAGGCGAAGAAAAGAGGCTCTAAGTCGGTGGTAAAGCGCGATGTGGTGCGCCTCGTAACGCCCGGTACGCTGACCGAAGAAAGCCTGCTTGAAGCGCGGCGGCACAATTTTCTCGCCGCTTTTGCCGAAGTGCGCGATGCACAGGCGCTCGCCTGGGTCGATATTTCGACAGGCGCATTTCATGTCATGCCGCTGACCCCGCTGCGGCTCGGGCCGGAACTGGCGCGGCTCGCACCGTCAGAACTCATTGTTTCGGAAAGCAGCGAGGCCGGCCTGCGCGAAACCGCAGAGGATTTCGATATCGCGCTCACCACACTTGCGCGCTCAGCATTTGACAGCACAGGCGGTGAGCAGCGCCTCTGCGCGCTTTTCGGGGTCAGCACGCTGGATGCCTGGGGGAGCTTTTCGCGCGCTGAGGTATCCGCCATGGGTGCTCTTCTGCAATACCTCGACATCACTCAAAAAGGGCGGCTGCCCCTGCTGCGCCCGCCGCGCAAAGAAGCTGAGGCCCGCACCGTTCAGATCGATGCCGCCACCCGCCGCAATCTTGAGCTGACCCAGGCTTTGTCGGGTGGCCGTGCGGGATCGCTGCTGTCGGTGCTCGACCGCACAGTAACGGCAGGCGGCGCACGGCTCCTTGAACGACGGCTATCCAGCCCCTCACGGGATCTGGAAACGATCCATATGCGCCTCGATGCAGCCGGATATTTTGCCGACGACAATGCTCTGCGGCAAAAGACCCGTGATCGTCTGCGCCGCGTGCCGGATCTCGACCGTGCGCTCTCGCGTCTGTCGCTTGACCGGGGTGGCCCGCGTGACCTTGCCGCCATGCGCAACGGTCTCACACAGGCGCACCATCTCAGCCAGGAGCTGCACACCGAAGACCTGCCGTCTTTGCTGCAGAAAGCGATCGCAGATTTCGACGGTCATGACGCGCTTATCGACCGGCTCGACACGGCGCTTATCGCTGAGCCCCCCCTCCTTGCGCGGGACGGTGGTTTTATCGCCACCGGAATCGACGAGGACCTTGATGAGGCCCGCCAGCTGCGCGACGAAGGCCGGAGTGTCATCGCCCGCATGCAGAAACAATATGTCTCTGACACAGGCGTTTCTTCTCTGAAAATCAAACATAACAACGTTCTGGGGTATTTCATCGAGACCCCGTCAACCCATGCGGATAAAATGCTCTCTGCACCTTTGTCAGAAACGTTTATCCACCGCCAGACGACGGCCAATCAGGTGCGTTTCACAACCGTGGAACTGTCTGAGATGGAGACGAAAATTCTCAGCGCGGGCTCCCGCGCGCTGGAGATCGAAAAGCGGCTGTTTGAAGAACTGCGAGAGACAGTTCTCTCCTGTGCCGGACCGGTTGCCCGGACTGCCGCGGCGCTTGCAGAAACGGATGCTGCCGCGGCCCTCGCTGAACTGGCCGTCGCTGAAAACTGGGTCCGCCCGCGCGTGGACGACAGCCGCAGTTTTGACATCACCGGCGGACGCCATCCGGTTGTCGAACACGCGCTGCGCCAGCAATCGGGCGAACCCTTCATCGCCAACGACTGCGCTCTGAGCGCCGGCGGCGACGAAGCACGGATCTGGCTGCTGACCGGTCCCAATATGGCCGGTAAATCGACCTTTCTGCGCCAGAACGCACTTATTGCGATACTGGCGCAGATGGGTAGCTTTGTGCCTGCGGCTGAGGCGCATATCGGTCTGATCAGCCAGCTTTTCAGCCGCGTCGGCGCTTCTGATGATCTCGCACGCGGCAGATCGACCTTTATGGTCGAGATGGTGGAAACCGCCGCAATTCTGAACCAGGCAGACGACCGCGCCCTCGTGATCCTCGATGAAATCGGCCGCGGCACGGCCACCTATGACGGGCTCTCCATCGCCTGGGCAACGCTTGAACACCTGCACGACGTCAACAAAAGCCGCGCGCTTTTCGCCACGCACTATCACGAAATGACGGCGCTGGCAGGCAAACTCGCCGGCGTAGAAAATGCCACCGTCGCCGTGAAGGAATGGGAAGGCGAAGTGATTTTTCTGCATGAGGTCCGCAAGGGCGCGGCCGACCGGTCATATGGTGTTCAGGTCGCGCAGCTGGCAGGCCTGCCGCCTGCAGTGATCGCCCGGGCGCGCGTTGTGCTCGAAGCGCTGGAAAAGGGAGAGCGTGAAGGTGGTGTCACGCAGAAGACGCTGATTGACGACCTGCCGCTTTTCGCTGCCACACCACCGCCACCCCCGGCAGCGCAGAAATCGTCCGCGCTGGAGAAGACGCTGGAAGACATCCATCCTGACGAACTGACCCCGCGTGAGGCGCTCGATCTGCTCTATAAACTGAAAGAGGCAGCCAGATCCTGACCGCCTCCCGTTAAACCTCAGAAACTGTTGCCAGCCTTATTTCGCCGGTGTTGAAGACACTCCGACCTGCGCAGGACGCAGAAGCCGGTCATGCAGCATGAACCCCTCGGCGGCGACCTGAATGATATCGCCTGCTTTGGTATCCGGCACCGGTGCCTCAAACATCGCCTGGTGATGCCTGGGATCAAAACGATCACCGACCTGGGGCGCAATCACCTCGATACCGTGTTTTTTGAAGACGCTGAGCAGCTCGCGCATCGTCAGCTCAATACCCTCGATCAGCGCCGAATTGGCTTCCTTCTGCGCGTCGGTGATTGTCTCAATCGCCCGCTTCATATTGTCATAGACAGGCAGAATATCCCGCGACAGTTTGGAGCCACCGTAGTTTTCGGCCTCCCGGCGGTCACGGTCCGACCGCTTGCGCGCATTCTCGGCATCCGCGAGCGCGCGCATGAACCGGTCACGGTATTCATCACGCTCGGCTTTGATCTCTTCCAGCTCCACGGCTTCATTATCAATCTCGGCCATATCTTCTGCAAAGGCCTCGGCCTCTGCATCATCGATATCATCCAGAAACTCTTCTTTCTCAGGCTCTGCCATCATCAACCCCTACTTTCGGTCTGAAATCAGCTTTCCGACCAGTTGCGCCGTGTAGTTCACAATCGGCACAATGCGTCCGTAATTCAGTCTCGTCGGACCAATGACACCCACGGCGCCAATGATCTTCCGATCCGAGTTCATATATGGGGAAACCACCAGAGAGGAACCCGAAAGTGAAAAAAGTTTGTTTTCTGAGCCGATAAAAATGCGAACGCCTTCGCCTTCCTCGGCCAGTTCGAGAAATTCCGCGATATCACGCTTGCGTTCCAGGTCGTCGAAAAGCTGCCGGATCCGGGCCAGATCCTCTTCTTCGCCACCGCCACTGAGCAGATTGGCCCGCCCGCGCACAATCAGACGCTCGATCTGATCGCCCTCGCCTTCCCAGACCGCCAGCCCGCTTTCCACCAGCGCACGCGCCAGCGAATCAATTTCCTGCCGGCGGGTGGAAATCTGTGCCGCGATCACCCCCTGAAGCTCGCTCAGCGTGCGACCTTCGATCAGCGCATTGAGGAAATTCGCAGCCTCCCGCATGGAACTGGGCGTCTGACCCGGAGGCGGGGTAAACAGCCGGTTTTCCACATGCCCGTCGGCAAAGACCAGCACCACCAGCGACCGGTCAGGCGACAGAGAGACAAATTCGATATGTTTGATCGGCGCTTCGCGTTTGGGCGTCATCACCAGCGATGCGCCCCGCGTCACCCCCGAAAGCGCGGACCCCACCCGGTCCAGAAGTCCGCTTACGTCCTCGGAGTTGGAACTCATCGTTGCATCTATCTGCTCACGGTCGTGGTCATCCGGGTCGCCGATTTCCAGCAACCCGTCGACAAACATACGCAGACCCTGCTGTGTAGGGATCCGCCCCGCACTGATATGCGGGCTGTCGAGAAGTCCCAGATATTCCAGATCCTGCATGACGTTGCGTATCGTCGCCGCACTCACCTTTTCCGAAAAATCCCGTGTCAGTGTGCGCGAGCCGACAGGCGCGCCATCAGCAAGATAGCCTTCGACCAC
>NZ_JAHEHZ010000176.1 GCF_024639605.1 Roseobacter sp.
ATCGCAAAGGGGCTCGGCGCCGGCTATCAACCGATCGGCGCGATGATGTGCACCGCTGAGATCCACGACACGATCGCCGGGGGTTCCGGCTTTTTCCAGCACGGGCATACGTATATCGGCCATCCCACGGCTTGTGCCGCGGGCAATGCAGTGCTGAGCAAACTCACCGGCGGGCTTGTGGAAAACTGTGCCGCGATGGGCGACAAGCTGCAGGCAGCGCTGCATTCTGAATTCGGCCAGCACCCGCATATTGGTGATATACGGGGCCGGGGGCTTTTTCTCGGGCTTGAGGTCGTCGAGGACCGGGGCAGCAAGAAACCTTTCGATCCTGCGAAAGCCGTAAACAAAAAGCTCAAGCAAACGGCCTTTTCCAACGGGCTGCTGTGCTATCCGATGGGCGGCACAGTGGACGGGCAGAACGGCGACCACGTGCTGCTCGCCCCACCGTTCATCATGGAAGACGAACATGTGGACGAGATTGTCGGGAAGCTGAAAAAGACTTTTGATGCAGTGCTTTGAATTGCCCGGTTAATCTGTTTTGAAGCCGATGCCGCGGATGAAACCGCCGAAATCCCCGCGCTGCTGTTCTGCATACATCTCAGCCCTGGTCCGTGACCAGGCGGGGCCGCCGGTAGCTGCACTGCGGCGCGCGTCATAGTCCTGGATCACCTCGTCTGAACAGTCCGAAAAGCGGTCATTATGTACTGTCGCACTGAGAGGCAGGCGCGGGCTCATGCGGGCCGTGTCCGCAGGGTAGCCGATGGCCATGCCGGCGACAGGAAACACATGATCGGGCAGTGAGAAGAGGTCGCGTACCGGCGCGAGGTGATTGCGGATCGTGCTGATGGGGCAGCATCCGAGGCCTGCGGCTTCAGCAGCGGCCATGAAAAGCGCCAACGCAATGCCGGCATCGACGCTTGCGTTGAAAAAGGCATCCAGATGGTCGTTCGGGAAGGGCTTTTCATGCATTTTCTGAACCTGGCGCTGCCGCCGGTTATTGGCCAGAAAGATCACGAAATGCGGGGCATCGGCGATCCAGGCCTGCGCTGAGAGCAGATCGCGAAGCGCGCCCCTTTGTTCCGGTGCACTGACAATCAGGATGTCGCGCTGTTGCAGATCGCTCTTGGATGGCGCGCAAAGAGCGGCGGCCGCAAGGGTTTCCAGCGTGGCGTCGGTCACTGTGTCAGTCGTGAACGCCCGGCAGGATCCGCGCGCCGCGAGGCAGGTAAGAAACGGATGGCTCTCCAGACCGTCAGGCACGCCCGGGGCCTCTCCGAAACGGGCAGTCAGAAGTTCGCTGAGCCTGCTCCCGACCATCAGATTGCCGGCCGCACTTTGTAAGAAATACTTACGAAAACCATAAGAACATATTCCTTTTCGTTAGCTTTGCTCCACGTTATATCTCGGGCAGCCAAATAAAATCGCGTCAGGAGCCCCGGGTGGACGGTCAGTCACAAACAATGGATGTCTCGGTCTGGCGGGGCGGCGAGGACGGTGATTATCAGACATACCAGGTGCCTGCCTATGAGAGCCAGACAATTCTCGATGTGGTCTCCTGGATTCAGCAGTACGAAGACCCCACTCTGACCTATCGCTTTGCCTGCCGCGTAGGCATGTGCGGCTCCTGTGCGATGATGGTGAACGGTGAGCCGCGCTGGACTTGCAGAACCCACGTCAGGAAGGTGCTGACCGACGGTGCCATAAAAGTGGGCCCGCTGAGAAATCTGCCGGTAATCAAGGATCTGGCGGCTGATATGGATCCGTTCTTCGACAAATGGGTGGCCGCAGGTGGCGTGCATACCCCCTCGGCCAGCCGCAATGAGCCGATCGCGCCCGTTGACCCGGACGGCGACGACCGGGTGACGGCAAGTGCGGGCATCGAATGCATCAACTGCTCGGTCTGTTATGCGGCCTGCGACACGGTGGCGGGCAATGACGACTACCTCGGGCCTGCGGCGCTGCAACGCGCCTGGACACTTTATAATGATACCAAACACGACAACCGTGCGGGGATCCTTGACGCCGTATCTGGGACGGGCGGGTGTCACAACTGCCACTCAATGGGAAGCTGCACCTTCTACTGCCCCAACGAGCTGGATCCGATGGCCGCCATCGCCGGTCTGAAACGTGAAACGGCGCGCAGTTTCTTCCGCAACCGAAAGGGATAAGATGCTGAACCTGCGTTTATATATGGCTCAGCGGATCACCGCATTGATTATGGCACCACTGACACTCGGGCATATCGCAGTGATGATCTACGCGGTGCAGGGAGGACTGAGCACCGGCGAAATCCTGGGTCGTACGCAGGGGTCGATCTTCTGGTTTGCCTTTTACGGCACCTTTGTGCTGGCGGTATCCGTGCATGCGGCCATCGGTCTGCGGGTGATCATCCATGAAACCTTCGGGATGCGCGGCGCGGCACTGACGACACTGAGCTGGAGCATCGGGCTTGTGCTCTTTGCCATGGGCGGCAGAGCGGTCATGGCCGTCACCGGGGGCGGCGTATGATGCGGCCTGCACGCGCCCATCCGCTCTGGCTGGCGTTTGTGTTGCACCGGGTCTCCGGCGTGGCTCTCGCGCTCTTTCTGCCGCTGCATTTTTATGTGCTTTCGCTTGCACTCAGGGCGCCGGAACGGCTCGATAATTTTCTTACCTTTGCCGAGCTGCCTCTTGTTAAATTTGCAGAATTCGGCCTCGTGTTTCTGCTTGCTGTGCACACTGCGGGTGGGCTGCGCCTGATGGCGATGGAATGGCTGCCCTGGTCCGCGCCGCAGAAATCACTGGCCGCGGGTGCGGTGGGCTTTGCCGTGCTGCTTTCGGGCACATTCTTTTTACAGGTGATCTGACCATGACCCATGACGTTGACCGCCATGACACTGACATTCTGATCCTCGGCACCGGTGGCGCGGGGCTCTTTGCTGCACTGCACGCCCAGCAATCTGCCCCGCCAGGCACCAAAATCACCATCGCCGTGAAGGGGCTGATCGGCAAATGCGGCTGCACCCGCATGGTGCAGGGGGGGTATAATGTGGCGCTGGGGGGCGGCGACACTGTCGAGCGGCACTTCATGGATACAATACAGGGCGGCAAATGGTTGCCTGATCAGGATATGGCCTGGCGGCTTTGCGAACAGGCAGTGGTGCGTATCCGTGAGCTGGAAAACGAAATCGGCTGCTTTTTCGACCGCAATCCGGACGGCACGCTGCACCAGAAAGCCTTTGCCGGGCAGACGGCGGACCGCACGGTGCACAAGGGCGATCTGACAGGCATCGAGATCATCAACCGGCTGATGGAACAGGTGCTGGCGCGCCCCGTGGAAAAGCTGCAGGAGCACCGCGCCATTGGCCTTGTGCCGACGAAAGACAAAACCGCGCTGGCAGGCGTGCTGATGATCGACATGCGCACCGGTAAGTTCCGGTTTGTGCGGGCGAAAACGGTGCTGATGGCCACGGGGGGCGGCCCGACCATGTATAAATACCACACGCCCAGCGGGGACAAAGCCATGGACGGGCTCGCCATGGCCCTGCGCGCAGGACTGCCGCTGCGGGATATGGAGATGGTGCAGTTTCACCCCACCGGGCTGCTTGCCGGCGATCACAGCCGGATGACCGGCACGGTGCTCGAAGAGGGGCTGCGCGGCGCTGGCGGGCATTTGCTGAACGGAGCCGGTCAGCAGTTCATGTTCGATTACGACGCCAAGGGTGAGCGCGCGACCCGCGATGTCGTGAGCCGGGGCATGTATGCCGAAATGCGCAAGAACAATAACCCCGAGCAGAAGGGGCTTTTTATCTCAATGGCGCATCTGGGCCCGGATCTGGTGCGCAAAAAGTTCAAAGGCATGGTCAAACGCTGCGAAGACAGCGGCTTCGATCTGGCCGCCGGGCGTGTCGAGGTGGTGCCGACGGCACATTATTTCATGGGCGGCGTGGTGGTCGATACCGACACGCGCACGGCCCTTGAAGGGCTCTATGTGGCCGGCGAAGATGCGGGCGGGGCCCACGGCTCCAACCGCCTCGGCGGCAATGGTGTGGCAAACTCGACCGTCTATGGCGGGATTGCCGGAGACACGATGGGCACGGATATTCGTCGCATGAGCGCACTGCGCGAGCCTGATGAAGGGGTGCTTGCCGCAGAGATGGAACGCGCTCGGCGTCCGCTGCGCCAGACACCGGCGCTGGTGCAGCCCCTGCGCAACCGTCTGCAGGAGGCGATGTGGGAAGAGGTCGGCGTGATGCGCACCGCCGCGGGCCTGAAGCGCGGCCTCGAACGCATCGATGAGATCAGCGCGGAGCTTTTGCAGACCGGCGTTTCCGCTGACAATCTGGCGTTCAACCTCACCTGGCACGACTGGCTGAACCTTGCGTCGCTCTGTGAGGTTTCTGAGGTGATCGCCCGCGCGGGGCTTGCGCGCGAAAACTCACGCGGCGCGCATTACCGCGAGGATTTTCCTGACGAGGGGGATCTGACGGACAGCTATTTCACCATCGCGCGGATGCAGGGCGACCGCCTGGAGGTTGGCCGAGAAGACGTGAGATTTACGATCGTCCGTCCCGGCGAGACCATTCTGCCCGACGGGGAGCCCGAAACACTGGTGGCAGCACAATGATAACAATTGATCTGATCCGGAACACCGCAGAGCGCCTGATGGAAAAGGCCGCCATCGAGATCCCGGAAGACTATCTCGACGGTCTCAAAGCAGCGGCGAAAACAGAGGACGGAGACCTTTCATCCTTTGTTCTCAAAGCGATGCTGGACAATTATGAAGCGGCCAAAGAAGACCGCCGTGCGATGTGCGGTGACACCGGGGTGCCGCGCTGGTTCGTGAAAATGGGTAATGAGGCACGCATTGAAGGCGGGCCGGTGGCGCTGGAGACCGCGCTCAGGCGCGCCACGGCGACGGCCACCAGCTCAGTGCCGCTGCGCCCCAACCGGGTCCACCCGCTCTGGCGTACGGATCACAACAACAATGTCGGTATCGGCGCGCCCGAGATCGAATACGGTTTTGAGCCGGAGGGCGAATGGATCGATCTTATCACGGTGCACAAAGGCGGGCTTTTCGGCACGGACTACCGGATGCTCTTCCCGTCAGACGGGGTGCAGGGCATCAAACGGTTTTACCTCGACAGCCTGATGGCCTTTGGTAAACGCGGGCTGGCCTGTCAGCCGGCGATTATCGGCATCGGGCTCGGCGGGTCCAAAGACACCTGTATGGTGCTTGGCAAGCGTGCCTCGACCCTGCGCACGGTGGGTAGCCGCAACTCCGATCCGAAGATCGCGGCGATGGAGGATGAGTTTAAAGAGCTCGGCAATTCCATCGGTATGGGCGCGATGGGATTTGTCGGCAAAAACATGGTGATAGATTGTAATATTGAAGTCGGCTACTGCCATACTGGCGGCATGCAGATGTCTGTGCATGCCTTCTGTCTGTCCTCGCGCCGGGCCGTTGCGCGGCTGTTCCCCGACGGGCGTGTTGAATACCGCACCGATCCCGACTGGTTCACCCCTTATCAGCGCCGCGAAAGCGTGGACTGGGAAGCCGGCCTGGAGGCCGCCCAATGAGCCTGCGCGAAGTCACCCTGAGCACAACACCGACTGCGCAGGCTGTCGCTGATCTCAGGCTTGGTGACATCGTTTATCTGGACGGGCTGATCTATACCGCGCGCGAGGGTGTTTACATGCGCGCGCTCGAGGAAAAGGCCAATATCCCGCTGGAACTGCCCTCGCAGAGTGCCGCCAATTTCCACTGTTCGCCGGCGGCGGTGATCCGCGAGGACGGCTCGTTCGATCTTGGCGCTGTGACGGCGACCGCGAGCTTTCGCTTTGCTAAATGGCTGCCTGAATGGATGGCAAAAACCGGCGCGCGGCTGATCATCGGCAAGGGCGGGATGTCGTCAAAGGATTACA
>NZ_JAHEHZ010000069.1:0-2027 GCF_024639605.1 Roseobacter sp.
GGCTCTTCGTCTTCGTTCTCGAGCTTGGCAACAGGCGAGCCGGGCTGGCTGTACCAGTATTCCGGATCCTGCTCCTCGTTCATGACCGGGCCGATATCACCCTGGATACCTGCGCGCTCAAGACGCTCCATCACGCTTTCCTGTGCTTCACAAAGCGCATCGAGTGCTTCCTGAGGTGTTTTCGCACCGGACATTGCGTCGCCGATGTTCTGCCACCACAGCTGTGCAAGCTTGGGATAGTCGGGCACGTTTGTACCTGTCGGAGACCATGCCACACGTGCCGGCGAGCGGTAGAATTCCACCAGTCCGCCCAGTTTATTGGCACGCTCGGTGAAGTGGTCGGAGCTGATCGTGGATTCACGGATAAAGGTAAGACCCACATCCGATTTCTTCAGATCAACTGTCTTGGACGTCACGAACTGTGCATAGAGCCATGCGGCTTTGGCACGGTCCACCGGAGTGGATTTCATGAGTGTCCAGGAGCCCACGTCCTGGTAGCCGACCTTCTGGCCGTCTTTCCAGTACACACCGTGCGGGCTGGGAGCCATACGCCATTTGGGTGTGCCGTCCTCGTTCATCACGGGCAGATCAGGCTTCACGGTCGCCGCGGTAAAGGCGGTGTACCAGAACATCTGCTGGGCCACGTTACCCTGCGCAGGGATCGGGCCGGCCTCGCCGAAGGTCATGCCGGCAGCTGCTGGCGGCGAATACTTCTGCAGCCATTCGATCGCCTTGGTCACCGCATAAACGGCGGCAGCATCGTTGGTGGCACCGCCACGCGCGACGCAGGAGCCGACAGGCTGTGAGTTTTCGTTCACACGAATACCCCACTCGTCAACCGGCAGACCGTTCGGCTCACCGACGTCGCCCATGCCTGCCATGGACATCCACGCGTCAGTGTAACGCCAGCCCAGGCTGGGGTCTTTCTTGCCGTAATCCATGTTGCCGAACACGTCGCCTTCCACACCAAGGTGGCTCAGGTCGCGACCGGTGAAGAATTCGGCGATGTCCTCATAGGCAGACCAGTTGACCGGCACACCCAGTTCATAGCCAAAGGCTTCCTGGAAATCGGCCTTGTTCTTTTCATCGTTGAACCAGTCATAGCGGAACCAGTAAAGGTTCGCGAACTGCTGGTCGGGCAGCTGGTAAAGTTTGCCGTCCGGTGCGGTCGTGAACTGGGTGCCGATAAAGTCATCCAGATCGAGACCGGGGTTGGTCACGTCAGCGCCCTCGCCCGCCATCCAGTCGGTCAGGTTGCGCACCTGCTGATAGCGCCAGTGCGTGCCGATCAGATCGCTGTCGTTGACGTAGCCATCATAGATGTTTTCGCCCGACTGCATCTGTGTCTGCAGCTTTTCGACCACGTCGCCTTCGCCGATCAGGTCATGGGTGACCTGAATGCCGGTGATCGCGGTGAAGGCCGGTGCAAGGACCTGGCTTTCATATTCGTGCGTGGTGATGGTTTCGGAGACAACCTTGATCTCCATGCCCTGGAACGGGGCGGCAGCATCTACAAAGAACTGCATCTCCGCTTCCTGGTCTTCGCGGCTCAGCACGCTCAGGCCGTTAATCTCGTTATCGAGAAACTCCATTGCTGCTTCCATGTCCGCCCAGGCAGGCACCGCAAAAAGCGATGCCACCATGGCGCCCATGGCCGTGGTTGATCTTAGTGAAAAGTTCATAGTGTCCTCCCAGACGTTATTTGAACTGTTTTTGTGGCCGCCCGGGGTCCCGGACGGGCCAGTCTTCCCGTTCACACCCAGCGGAACACCGCCACGGCATAAACAAGGCACGCCAGCAGCGCATAGGGCTGTGGTGCGACCTCGAGACCCAGCCAGATCAGATTGATAAAGGCCGAGCCCAACAGCGTGATGAACAAACGATCACCACGCGTTGTTTCGATCCTGAGAATACCTGTGCGGGGTGTCTCAGGAAATTTGATTGCGAGTATGGTGAAGATCACCAGCAGGCTTGCGATTATCGCAAAAAAGATTGCCGTCGGTACGGTCCATGCCATCCATGCCATT
>NZ_JAHEHZ010000069.1:2127-18903 GCF_024639605.1 Roseobacter sp.
AGGGCAAAGCCCTTGGCGATGTAGTTTCGTACGAAATAAATAACCAGCGCGCCCGGCACGATCGTCAGCACACCGGCTGCTGCCAGTACGCCCCAGTCGATGCCGGCTGCACCCTGAGTTCGCGTCATGATGGCAGCAATCGGTTTGGCGTCAACTGTTGTCAGCGTCCGGCTGAGCAACAGTTCGACCCATGAAAACATGAAGCAGAAGAAGGCTGCAACGCCGATCCCGCTGGCCACCAGAGGCATGAAGATCCGCACGAAGAACCGTGGAAAGGAATAGCCATCGAGATAGGCCGTCTCGTCAATCTCTTTGGGCACACCACGCATGAAGCCCTCAAGGATCCAGACCGCCAGCGGCACGTTGAAAAGACAGTGCGCCAGGGCAACAGCGATGTGCGTATCAAAGAGCCCGACCGAGGAATAAAGCTGGAAAAACGGCAGGGCGAAAACTGCCGGCGGCGCCATCCGGTTGGTCAGCAGCCAGAAGAACAGATGCTTGTCGCCCATGAAGGAATAGCGCGAAAACGCATAAGCCGCAGGCAATGCCACCGCAAGGCTGATCACCGTGTTCATCACAACGTAAATCAGTGAGTTCACATAGCCGATGTACCAGCTCTCATCGGTGAGTATCTTGACGTAGTTTTCGAGGGTCAGGTTGCGCGGAAAGAGCGAGAATTGCCCGAGGATTTCGGTGTTGGTTTTCAGGCTCATGTTCAGCAGCCAGTAAATCGGCAGCAGCAGAAACAGCAGATAGAGCGCCATGACGATGGTTGAGCCCTTGACCGGTGGTTTGCGGCGGCGGGTGGTGGAGACCTTTGCTTCGGTCACTTTACCCGGAATACCGGCAGCGCCGGGGGCCTGGATCGTTGTATCGGACATCAGACACCATCCCTTTTGTCGAGGTTGGTCATCACGGTGTAGAACACCCAGGAGATCAGCAGGATCACGAGAAAGTACATGATCGAGAAGGCCGCCGCCGGTCCGAGGTCAAACTGTCCCAGCGCCATTTTCACCAGATCGATACTAAGGAAGGTCGTGGCATTGCCCGGCCCGCCCCCGGTAACCACAAAGGGTTCGGTGTAGATCATGAAGCTGTCCATGAACCGCAGCAGAATGGCGATCATCAGCACGCCGGCCATTTTCGGCAGTTCAATGTAGCGGAAGACCTTACACCGGCTCGCCTGGTCAATCTTGGCCGCCTGATAGTAGGCATCCGGGATCGACTGCAGCCCGGCATAGGCCAGAAGTGCCACCAGCGAGGTCCAGTGCCAGACATCCATCACGATGACGGTGACCCAGGCGGCAAAGATATCCTGCGTATAGTTGTAGGAAATACCCATTTTATCAAGCGTGTAGCCAAGAAGGCCAATATCGACCCGGCCAAAGATCTGCCAGATGGTGCCAACCACGTTCCAGGGGATCAGCAGCGGCAGAGACATCAGCACCAGACAGAAGGATGCCCAGAAACCGCTTTTCGGCATGTTGAGGGCGACATAAATCCCGAGCGGTATTTCAATCGCCAGAATGATTGCGGAGAAGGTGAGCTGGCGCCAGAGCGCATCCCACATCCGTTCTTCTTCGAGCATCACCTTGAACCACTCAAGGCCTGCCCAGAAAAACTGGTTGTTGCCGAACGTGTCCTGGACGGAATAGTTGACCACTGTCATCAGCGGGATCACCGCTGAAAACGCCACCAGCACGAGCACCGGCAGCACAAGAAACCATGCTTTCTGATTTACAGTCTTGTTCATCAGGCCGCCTCCCCCTGAGGTGAAATACGCCAGTCATCGGCGTAGACATTCACGCCTTTCAGATCGAACGTGACTTTGGACGCACCGGAGGGGATTTCATCCCCTTCACCGGCGATGGCACTCACCTGCGTGCCACCGACATCAAGGCGTACGATCTTGTGCCGCCCCACGTCTTCAACCCGCAGGATTTTCGCCGGCAACCCGTTTTCAGCATCCGACAGACGGATGAATTCCGGGCGCACGCCGACCTGCGTCCGGCCATCCGCCGGCGCAAACCCGGCCCCGAGCGGCATTTTCACACCATTGATCAGAGCGGTTTGTCCGTCGATCTGCGCGTCAAACAGGTTCATGCCGGGCGAGCCGATAAAATAGCCCACAAACGTATGCGCGGGACGCTCGAAAAGCTCCTGCGGTGTGCCGATCTGCACCACACGACCGTCATACATGACGACGACTTTGTCTGCGAAGGTCAGCGCTTCTGTCTGGTCATGGGTCACATAAATCATCGTGTGACCGAATTCGTGGTGCAGGGATTTCAGCTGCGTGCGCAGTTCCCATTTCATATGCGGATCAATGACGGTGAGCGGTTCGTCAAAGAGCAGCGCATTGACGTCCTCGCGCACCATGCCGCGCCCAAGCGAAATCTTTTGCTTGGCATCTGCCGTCAGACCGCGCGCTTTGCGGTCAAGTTCAGCTTCCATGCCGATCATCTTCGCAATTTCGTTCACCCGGCTCGCAACATAAGCGGCATCCTCACCCCGGTTGCGCAGCGGAAACGCGAGATTGTCGCGCACGGTCATCGTGTCATAGACCACCGGAAACTGGAAAACCTGCGCGATATTGCGCTCTGCGGTCGGCGCGTGGGTCACGTCCTGATCGTCAAAGAGAATGCGCCCCTGCGAGGGCTCCAGAAGGCCGGAAATAATGTTGAGAAGTGTAGATTTTCCGCAGCCCGACGCGCCGAGCAGCGCATAGGCCTCGCCATCAACCCAGTCATGATTGAGCTCCTTCAACGCGAAATCATCCTCCGATTTCGGATGCGCGAGATAGGAATGGGCCAGGTTATCCAGCGTGATTTTGGCCATTATGCCGCCTCCGCATAGGGTGCTGCCGAAACCAGCTGCCCGTCTTCTGAAAAAAGATAAACATGCGCCGGGTCAAGATAGACAGTGAGCGCCTGACCGGGCTGCAGACTGTGCACGCCATGCACCAGACCCACCCAGCGTTCGCCCCTGTGGTTCAGGTGCACAAAGGTCTCCGAACCGGTGATCTCAGTGACCTCAAGCTTTGTGTCGAAGGTCATCGTACCGGCCATGTGCGGGCTGAGTTCGAGGTGGTTGGGCCGGAAGCCTGCGGTATATTCACCATCGGCCAGTCCGCTCGCACCGGCTGGCAGCGGTGTGCTCTGCCCGTCACCGAATTCCAGCAGATCACCGCGCTTGCGGATGCGGAGGAAATTCATCGGCGGATCTGAAAAAACCCTTGCGGTAGTTGCATTTACGGGCTTGCGATAAACTGAAGGCGTGAGCCCGAACTGGGTCACTCTTCCTTCCCAGAGCGTGGCGGTATGCCCGCCCAGAAGCAGCGCTTCTTCAGGCTCGGTGGTGGCATACACAAAGATGGAACCGGATTCCTCGAAAATACGCGGAATTTCCGCGCGCAGTTCTTCGCGCAGCTTGTAATCCAGATTGGCCAGCGGTTCGTCGAGCAGAACAAGCCCTGCGTTTTTTACCAGCGCCCGCGCCAGTGCGCAGCGTTGTTGCTGTCCGCCTGAAAGCTCAAGCGGCTTGCGATCGAGCATCGGTGTCAGCTTCATCATATCTGCCGTATCGCGCACCCTGCGGTCGATTTCGTCGCGCGACTGGCCCAGCAGTTTCATCGGAGAGGCAATGTTGTCGTATACGGTCATCGAAGGGTAGTTGATGAACTGCTGATAGACCATGGCCACCTTGCGGTCCTGCACGCGCATACCGGTGACATCTTCACCGTTCCAGATCACACGGCCGGTGGCCGGCACATCAAGCCCCGCCATCACCCGCATCAGCGTTGTTTTACCGGATGTCGTCGGGCCGAGAAGCACGTTCATCGTGCCTTTCTGCAGCTCCAGATCGGTCGGATAGATATGTGTCTCTCCGCCAACCGTCTTTGACACACCCTCCAGCGTCAAGGTCATGTCGGTCCCCCCCGTTACTCAGCAGCTTTCGCCTGCTGTTCTGTGCGCGCTGACGCCATGAATACGTCAAGCGCTGCGATCTCTTCTGCGGACAGGCGCAGCCCCAGTTTGTTGCGGCGCCAGACCACATCCGCGGCCGTCCGTGCATATTCGTTTTTCATCAGCCAGAGCACTTCACGCTCGGTCAGCGTCGCGCCGAAATCGCGGCCCAGTGCATCGGTATCTGTCGCCTCTTGCAGGATATCGCGCGCGTCGGTGCCATATGCCCGCACCAGGCGACGCGCCCAGAACGCTGTGAGGAAAGGATAATCAGCGCTGATCTGCGCCACAAGCGTATCAAACCCGTCGACCGGAAAATCGCCGCCCGGCAAAGCAACGCCCGCCGTCCAGTGCCCGGACGTGCCCGGAAAGAACGGCACGATCTTCTCCATCGCGTCCTCGGCCAGCTTCCGGTAGGTTGTGATTTTTCCACCGAAAACGTTCAGGATCGGCGCGCCGGCCGCGTCATCGACCTTGAGTGTATAGTCCCGCGTTGCCGCCGTGGCACTTGAAGCGCCGTCATCATAAAGCGGACGCACACCGGAATAAGACCACACGACATCATCAGTGCTGATATCTTTTTTCAGGTACTGGTTCACGAAGTTTATCAGATAATCACGCTCTTCGGGCGAGCATTCCGGCTTTTTATCCGGGGCAGTGTGTTCCGCATCAGTTGTTCCGATCAGGGTGAAATCGGTCTCATAGGGAATGGCGAAAATAATCCGCCCGTCGGTGCCCTGGAAAAAATAGCATTTGTCATGATCATAAAGCCGGCGCGTCACGATATGGCTGCCGCGCACAAGCCGCACGCCTTCTGTTGAATTGATCCGCACTTTTTCCTGAATGATGTCACCTACCCAGGGACCGCCGGCATTGACCAGCATCCGCGCGCGAAGGGTGCGCGTCTCGCCGGTATCCCGGTCCTCGACGGTGACCTCCCAGAGATCGTCAATGCGTGCAGCAGAAACAACCTTGGTGCGCACAAGAATTTCGGCGCCCCGCTGCTCCGCATCGCGGGCATTAAGTACCACGAGCCGCGAGTCTTCAATCCAGCAGTCGGAGTATTCATAGGCCTTCTCAAATTTATCGTCGATCGGCGCGCCTTCGACACTGTTTCTCAGATCAAGCGTTTTTGTCGCGGGCAGGATTTTGCGCCCGCCGAGGCTGTCATAGAGAAACAGGCCGAACCGGATCAGCCATGCAGGGCGACGCCCCTTCATCCAGGGCATCACGACGTTCAGAATGCGCGATGTGGGCGTATCACCCTCAAACCGCATATCTTTATGATAAGGCAGCACAAATCGCATGGGCCAGCTGATATGCGGCATGGCGCGCAGCAGGGTTTCACGTTCCGCCAGCGCATGGCGTACAAGACGAATCTCGAAATACTCCAGATACCGCAACCCGCCGTGAAAGAGCTTGGTGGAGGCCGAAGATGTGGCCGACGCCAGATCATTCATTTCAGCGAGTGTGACAGACAATCCGCGTCCGGCCGCGTCTCGCGCAATACCGCACCCGTTGATGCCACCACCGATCACAAAAAGATCGCAGATATCTGAGTTCTGACCTGACAACAGTTCCCCCCTCCGGCAACGCGACTGGCGGATTGGTAGCGCAGCCCGACACACCGCGCAACCGGTTATTTTCCTTTTTGTTCGCTTTTTTTGAAAACGAAAGTATTCTCTGTGCCGGCATCGACATTCCGAACGATGCATTCATCAGCGGCGCACATGTTACGGTATCGGGTTTCTGCCGGTTCTGTGTGAACAGGACCGGCAGAAAGCTCTTTCAGGAATTTTGTTATTTTCGCCAAAATCATTGCAAACGACGATGAAACTGACTTACAAAACTGCCAGGAGACCTGATTTATGGCGCAAACCTTCCGACAACCGGACATTCTGAAAATAGTAAGACGCGATGGAAAGGCGACCGTCGAGAACCTTGCAGAGCATTTCGGCGTCACCCTTCAGACGATCCGCAGGGATTTAACTGACCTTGCGGAAGCGAACAAAATCGAACGTGTCCACGGCGGTGCAATCCTGCCATCGGGCACCACCAATATTGAATATGAAGAACGTCGCAAGCTGAACCAGAGCGCAAAAGTAGCAATCGCACGCACCTGTGCAAGATACATTCCGGACGGATGTTCGGTGTTTCTGAATATCGGGACAAGCACGGAAGAAGTAGCGCGTGCACTGCTGTCGCACCGGGATCTTATGGTGGTCACCAATAACATGAATGTGGCGACCATTCTCACGGAGAACCCGGAGTGCCAGATTATCGTGACCGGCGGTACGGTGAGGCGCGCGGACGGCGGACTGATCGGCAATGTGACAATTGATACAATACGGCAGTTCAAATTTGATTTCGCCGTCATCGGCTGTTCCGCAATGGACACGGATGGTGATCTGCTGGATTTTGATACCCAGGAGGTTGGCGTCAGCCACACGATCATCGCGCAGTCACGCAAGACCTTTCTGGTGGCTGATCACTCGAAATTTGCGCGTACAGCACCTGCGCGGATTGCCTCGATGGAATCGCTTACAACAGTCTTTACAGATGCGAAACTGCCCGAAAAACTACGCATGAAATGCCGCGAGTGGAACACGGAAGTTGTTGTGGCAGGCTCGTAAAAAACTACGGGTCGGGCAGCGGTGATCCTGCCACCGCCCTGAGCATTTCAATGAACCCGCGCACCTGATGGCTGGCAGTCGCCCGGCCCTTCTGCGCAGTTGCAAGGTGGGCTTCTCCCACCACGCCGTCGGGATTGAGATCGCGTGCGATCCAGCCTGACGCGACCGCGCCGGTAGGAGGGAGGAGACTGGATTCAGCGCTCGACCGGAAATCCTTTGCAAACTCCATCCGGACGGTTTCCGGTCTGAAGGCAAGCATCATTGACGTTTCGACATCTCCCCCGTGCAGGCCATGCGTGTTTTCCTGCTCCGAGTAAATATCTTCGGGAGCGCCGAAAGCGCCCCACTGACAACGGACGGCCAGCATGGCTGCGTCTATCCTGAGGCGGCGTACCAGGATCGACAACAGATCAAGATTACCGCCATGGCTGTTCACAATGACAATTTTCCGCACCCCGGACCGGGCCACAGACTTGCAGATCTCTGTCCATGCGCTCAGGGCGCTCTCTGCGCTGAGTGTCAGAGTTCCCGCAGCCCAGATATGTTCATCTGACTTTCCGATCGCCTGAACCGGCAGCACCCGCAGGTCAAGATCGGCGGGATTCTGACGCTGCAACTCCTCAAGCATACCTTCGGCAATCATGCTGTCGGTCCCAAGAGGAAGATGAGGTCCATGCTGTTCAGTTGCAGCTGTCGGAAAGATTGCGATCGTTTGCATCGGATCGACGTCTTCGAAGTCCTTTGCGCACATTTCTGCCCAGATCGTAATTGCCATCTGTGTCGTCCTGTAAAGCCGCAGTCTGATCCGTGAAGCACATGGGAACCAGAATGTTCCACGCTTTTTTACGCGAGGCAAGCAGCGCGGGAATGGTTTCAGGGCTGTGTGTGAAATGCACTGAGCACTGCGTCGAGATGTTCGGCCGGGAAAGCAAACGTGCCGTCGAAATCGTCTGTCCTGAAAACCGCTACAGCCAGATTACCAGCTAGTCCGCCCGCCCGGAATATAACCGGTTCGTCCGCCCCGGCCGCTTTGCGCACCTCTGTGAGCTTGTCCAGCATGTCCGCCTGACCGGAAACGGCCGGCGCACTCCCGGGTCGGATTATGAGCGATGCAACCGCGTAACCGGCACAAGCATCAATTCCTGACTTCAGGCAAAAGCCGTCAGTCCGGAGTAGATCATCCACAGGTACGCCCTCGGTCGGACTGCTTTTGGAGCCTTTCGGCAGGTCAGCCACGACTTCCACCTGATCTGCGATGGCTGCAAAAGCCGTCAGCATGTTCTTTACTTCTGTAGCATCTTTGCGGGACAGCGGCCGACCGATGACGTCTCTGCATTTAACGGCCCAGCCGCCTTTCGCAGAGCGAACGCAGTTTATTCTCCGCTCCTCAGCGTCAAGAACCAGATTTCCAGCTTCGGTATCAAATGACAATCTACGCCTAAGAATGGTCTCGCTGACCTCATGGCAAAGCGCGTCGACCAGCGTATGGCCTGCGGTTCCGCAGATTTTTCGTGTTTGACTGGTGTGCAACTGTTCAATTCGCCCGAGAACAGACAGCACAGAATCGAGGCGAGCCTCGTCTGCGTCTTTTTTCATATGTCCGATCCAACGATGCTGAGAAGACTGCAGGACGCTGAGAGGATATCTCCTACGGGCGTTCTTCCAATGCACTGCAGGCATATGGCTTCTTCCGGAGTTTCCGGGGATGTTACGTAGACACGATTATAGCCTTGCCGAGGGACAACAGAGTAAGAAATTGCCGCATTCTGAGGTGCACTAAAAGCGCTTTTTACTACGTCTGAAGCATTGGACAAAAGTGCTTCACAAGCCTCGGCGCACAGAGTGTCCAACTGCTCCTGCGGCACCCCCTTCCCGGCACTCGATGCCAGTACCATCTGCGTTGACAGATCGGCAAATGCCGCGATCTCACAGCCTTCAAAGCGCGTACGCAATTCTGAGAGGCGATCTTGGATTGTCATTTGTTTCACCAGAAGCTGCACGGAGGCTTCCCGCCACCGATGCCAGATACTAGACACACATATTTTTTTTCCGGTTAACGCGGGCAAAAACCAGGACTCAGGAAAATTTGGGCATAAAATCCTGATCATCTTCGACAACGTGCCCGACAGTGTCATCAACCGGATTCAGACGTTTTGCCGTCGGCCGTCGTTGGGAAATATGTTCAGAAGAGTCCTGAGAAGATGACGTTTCATGACCAGCCACCGTGACTTCCTCGCGACCGCGCGTCTCAGGCAGCGATAATCCGGCATCACCGCTGTTAAGAACGAGGCGTAATTCCGCGACAATATCAAGAAAAGCGTTTACGAAATCTTCGGCTCCGCTCCCGGCCCATTTTTCTGCACATTCGCCTGCATCCCGCGCTTCGAGCAGCGAGATCATCTGACGTTGCGCAAACAAACCTTCAGTTTCTGACAGTACGCGCTTGAAAACACGCGATTTGTCACGCGATGAAGCAAGCATATCCGCCCGGGTCAGCAGAAGTATGGATTTTGACCGGACCTGTTGCGGCACAGTTTCCCAGACAGCAGCTTCACTCTGTCGCCAGGCCTGAGTTGACGCGCTGCACCAGATAACTCCATCCGCAAGAGGAAGAACTCTTTCCCAAACTTCCGAGGACATATTCGGATCAGAAATGCCGGGCATGTCAACAATATCTACAAGGCGGAGGATATCTTCCTCGGCAAACACGCGTATATACGCCGTCTTTTCAGGATCTACGGTTCCGTTTCCTTTCATATCATACGGGGTTTCTTCACCGTCTGTGCCGACAACCACGGCCTCTCCGGTGCCGAAACTGACCCAGACAGGCGGCATCTGCGTCGCGACAATCTGAACTTGGAGCGGTTCCGAGCCGATCATCAGATTGGCCAAAGTGCTCTTGCCGGCACTGAATTCACCCATAAGGGCAATCCGCGGGCGCCTTCCTTCAGTCTCATCAACGTTCTGCAGAAAAGCAGGCGGAGTATCGGCTGTCATGTTATTCATACACGGAATACTTTCCCAGTATCTGCAGAGCTGCGGAGACATCCCGTTTGCCTGAGGATGCTTCATGATTCTGAACAAATGCTACGATTTCCGCTTCACCGCGCTCACGAAGGCGATCAAGAGTGTAGAATACAGATTCCTGTTCTGAAAGAAACGCGTCAAAGTCAGCGCAGGCCTGACGCCGGATGTCCTGCGCTATATCATCGCGCAGTTCCTGAACCACCGGATCCGTTTCCTCCCGGATCAGGTTTGTGAAAGCCGTGGCATATGCATCATAGCCACGGCGCTGCAGCCACCATCTTTTCCACCATTGGCCCTGAAGGTCTAACGCGATAGTTCTCCCCAGTGAAACCGGCGGTGGTACCCGCGGCGCATTCGGAAGGGCAAGTGGAAACTCATCCGGGTGCAGCCCGAATGAATTCTGATAGACCGCTGCAAAATCATGTGCGGCGGAGCGCACAGCATTATCAAATGCAACCGTACTTTTCCGCGCGAGCACCTTGTGTGACGAATTCAGTAACACCCGCAGGCCGGCAGGATCATATGTCCAGGGAACTTTTTCACCGAGCTTTTCGAGATGCAGAACCAGTGACCCGGTCGCCCGCTCTAGAAAGCTCTCCTGTACGCGATTCATGCGCTCCGAAAACGCTGTCGTAATGGCGTCGAACTCGGCTGACAGCGCGGCTTTGCGTTGCTTCAGAACCGCGGCGACCTGATCGCGGGCGGCGGTACTGTCGAGGCAGACCTCCTGCTCCGGGTTTTGCGCATGTACGGCCAGTTGGTCTGCTGCTCTGATGCTGGTTGCGAGATTGAGCCCGCTTGCGCTGGTTCGCTGCAGCAAGGCCATACCAAGGCTACCGGCAATCCGTCCGGCAACAGCGTCGTGGAGTTCCGGAATGCCCGACATTGCCCAAGCCACAGAGGCCGGGTCCTTGATGTCCAGATCGTGTGCTGCTTCTGGAAAATGCGCTGTTTCGCTTCTGTTCTTTAAAGCTTCGGCACTCCCGGCGGGCAAACCGGATACATCACCTGCAAGGGCTGCTGATGCCCAGAGAGCGCTGCCAAAAATAACTTCTGCGTCTGCGGGCCCGTTGTGTCGTTCCAGTGTGTCCGAAATACTGCGCGCGATCATCGGAATCTCGCTGGCAGGATCGGACAGTTCGTCGATCCGGTTCACGAAAATGATGACATCGCGGGACCGCACGTGCGTGATCAACCGGATCAGCGCAAGATCTGCAGAGGACAAAGCCTGATGAGCCGACAGGACAACCACACAGATCCGACTGTCGCGGATTGCGCGAATGGTGATCTGTTCACGCATCATAAATGTGTCATTGACGCCCGGCGTGTCACGGATGCACATTCGCACTGGCAGAGATGGTCGCGTCAGGTGAAGATCAGCTGACTTGGTAATATCCGCGAACCGACCCTGGCCGTCCTGAACGACCGCCGGATCATCGTCAGAATCATCCCCGAGACAGACATATCGCTCGATAAGTTCTTTGTCGAAGTAACCGTAATCCCTCTGCTGACCGAGCATCACTTCGAATTTACGGCCAAGGCGCGCGCGCGACTTTTCGCGCATCTCTGCAACCTGCTTTTTGATCTTCTCCAGTTCATCATCAGCGCCCGCACGGCTCGCGAGTTCACCGATGCGGCCTCCGCCAGACACAAGTCGGTCCCATTCATCCTCGTCAAAAAACCTGAAGGAAGCGCTGTTTCTGAAGTCTGCTGTTTCCGGGTAAAGATGCAGCGAGGTGACGACCGATGTCCATGGGTTCACATCTGCGGGCAAAAGATCCGGCTGTCCTACAAACGCATTCACCAAAGAGGTTTTACCGGATTTAATCTGACCGATCATCGTGACACTGGGCTCGAAAGTTTCCAGCTGACGTGTGAGACGCGTGATACGGCGGCGCGTGTTTTCATCGCCGGCTTCACTGATGCAGCTCAGCGCCTCCTGTACTTCCCCGGTGGCTGCTTTGAATTCACGAAGCTGATCAAGGCCGGCCGCAAGCAGGCGTGTGTGCCGGAACGAATTTGCCTCCGATGGCGCGGATGCGTTCATTTCACACCTCCGGCAATCCGTCCCGGCACGACGAACTGAAAATCCTTCTGCGATGGCAGACAGCGCGCCGACATACGTATCCCTGACTGTTGAAAACTCAGATGCAGGATGACGGTAAAAAGTGCATACTTTGTAACCGTCATCGGCCTGAACGAACCTGAGTATTTAAAAATTTATGCGAAGGCTCCGCTCTGCACGTCACGCGAAAGCTGCAAGACAATCGTTGCCGCGTCCGCGGCTGCACCCGGGCCCTTTTCAAGACCCGCGAGCATGAGTTTATCGCTTGCCGTACTCAGTTCATCCCACCAGGCTCTCGCATCCGCATCTTCCGGCTTCGCATCCGCCGCAAGATCGCTCAGTTCTTCTGACAATTCTGAAAAGAGGTCTCGCAGAGCGTCGAAATTCTGCATCGCCACACCGCTGTGCAGATCTGCGATATTGCGCGCGGCCAGAGTGATGACGTCGCGCACGGCTGTTTTTCCCGATGGCCTGCCGGCCGTCTGTGATTGCGTCCCGGCCGGCACCGAAATTTCTTCATGACCGCACCGTCCGAGAAACAGGTAAGCACTGTCGAGATCAGCCTGCCGACCTGAAGACGCAAGATTTCGAATGGCCTCCGACAGAGCGCTGACGCCGCTCGCAGACAACTGTCCGTCACTCACCGGATCGCCCCTCCTGATCCTTTTAGCAATTGAGAGCGGAGCAACCGGGAAAAAGTTATGAAACTCCTCCCGCGCCACGTCTCTCAGCGCGGCGACACGACCGGCAAGTAACCCGTCTCGAGCAAGAATATCCGCGCGGGGCAGTACGAGAAAACTGTGATCTTTCAGGTGATCCGGAACCGGCGCCCAGACGTCCCGCTCGGCTTGTGAAAAAGTTGCGGTGCACCAGATGACGATATCGGCTTCATCGAGGGCTGCGCTCTGCGCTGCAGGATCGCTGTTGCCGTGAAAGTCTGTCAGCTGCATGCTTTTGAGGAATCCGGTCGGCCGAAGAATAACCTGTGATCCTGTCGCCCCCGTGTCTTCGTGCTGAAAGACCCTTGTCGCCGGGAGAGGCTCGGAAAACCCGCTCCCGCCCGCCAGAACATCGCACAAAGTTGATTTTCCAACACCTTGCGGACCGGTGATGACAACCCGGACACCGGTTGCAAGCCGGGACAGTAACTCACGACCTGTGTCACGGGAGGCGTCACTGAGAGATGCGTCCGCGACGGCAGCCTCAAGCCGCTGCAGAACCACTTTTGCGTCCTGTTCAGCCGACACAGCGCATGCTCTGCTGTTGCGCGCGCGTTTCAGCCGGCACACTCTGCGCTGCGGTCCCCGCGCCCTCCAGCCGCACCAACGAGAAAGAAACATTATCGAGGTCCGGATCATCGAGAGCGCAGACTTTTTCCATCAGCCGGTCAGCCAGTTCTGCACTACGTATCTGCGGGTCACCGCCCAACACCGCCGATATCTGATCTTCTGACAGAAACTGCAGGCCATCGCTGGCCACGATGACGATGTCGCCCGCCATCAGCTCGAGCGGCGCGGCAGGGCAATCAATCTGCGGGACCTGTTCGCCAAAGAGGACCGACGTCAGTGTATTCCTGTCCGGATGATGTTTCGCCTCTTCGGCGTCCAGCAGTCCTGACTGCACCATGAAATCGATCTGAGGTGCAAGGGAGTGATCCTCATTGAGCTGCTGCAACGTGCCGTCTCGATACAGATAAAGCGGCGAATCACCAATCGAGATCCAATAGAGGTTCCGGTTGATGATGGCGGTTGCAACGAGCGTTGCCCCCATCCCTCGGGTTTCCGGAAAAGCACGCACATGTTCGCGCAGACAGGCATTGGCAGCCATGGCCGCGTCGTGCAGGCTGGACGCAATATTGGTTTCAAACGCCTGCGGATCGCAACTTTGAAACATCAGCTCGCTGAATACCTCAGTGACCACGATCTTGCTGGCAACGTCGCCGGCGGCATGCCCTCCCATTCCGTCGGCAAGCACGGCCAGACCGACATCCGCGCCGCGGGAGAAATCGGAAATCACCGCGTCTTCCTGATAATTGCGCGCCCCTTTGCTGAGCGCACAGACTGCGTCGAAATCAAACCGCAGCGTCATTGCCGGTGTCCACTGCATCCCATTTGAAATCCGACCCGCAGAGCGCGACAAAACGCAGCGTGGTTTCCCCGATCCGGATCAGATCCGCGTGCTGCAATTCTTCGGTACTCAGCACCGGACGGGCATTGCGTCGGATGATATTCGATTTGCCCCCGTGCCCGATGTAAAATTTATTGTCCTCTTCGTCATAGGCGATGGCGGCATGGTTCTGGCGCGAAATGGAGTTGTCGCCGAAATCGAGCCGGATCACCTGATCCTCACCACGCCCGATCATCGAGGCCCCGGTGAAAATGCTGAACGAATGCCCGACGCCGGGGCCTTCTATGACAACGAGCCAGCCCACGGGAAACTTTTCCTGCTGCTGAGATGCAGTGGCCTCCAGCGCGCCGCCGATCGGGTCTGCATTATCTGCGCCGCCACGATTAAAGCCCAGCAATCTGGTCTTGACGCGCCCGGCACGGCGACCGGCCCGACCTGCAGCCGGTGCGGAGAGACCTGCATCGGACCCAACAGTTGCCTCACCGGTTGCTGCCGGAGCACCTTGTCCGCCCAGTGCTGTCAGCTGGTCGCGGGCAAAGGCGGACAGGTCTATTTCATCCTCTTCAGGGGCGGCCTCCGGCAGTGCTACGTCTGTTGTTGCCGCGTCAGCGGGCTCAGGCGACGGCGACAGATCTGCATCACTGCCGGGCGGCGTATCGCTGACATCTCCGCCGGCCTCCTCATGATACATCGTGACAGGATCGTTCCCGGTTTCTTCCTGCAGGTCCGGCACCCCGGCAGCCGTGTCCGTGATCAGATCGTCCCGGGTTTCAGCTGCGCTGTCACCGGACCCGGATGATGCTGCGGCGGGAATGTTTGCTTCATACTGAGCGGTTGTTTCGCGCGCAGCAGCCAGAATGCCTTCAACAAGATCATTGCCGGTCTCTTCATCCTCGGGCAGTATAAATTCGCTCTCGTCCCGGTCGCCCTGCTCATCAGCAGGGTCAGCCTCGTCAAAATCCGGTACTGCCGCTCCTTCGCGCAGGTCTTCAGCCGCATCAGTCTCGTCCTCATCAGCCTCCGCCACGTCGTCAGCGAACTCCGCATCGTCCGGCAGTGCCTCAACCTGATCAGACAGAACAAAAGGATCGGGACGTTCGTTCTCTTCTGCCCCGGTGGCCTCCGCCACGGCATCACGCAGCGCGTCTTCGTCCGGAGCATCTACCGGGCGGGCCTGGTTCTGAAAAACTTTTCTGAAGAGTGTCATTGATCTGCCTTTCTGATTTGCCTGCTTGCGCATGCGACACGCACTGCCTGAACCGCCGGGCAACTGATAAAGCACGGATATCGGTTCACCCTCACCCACCAGTACCCCTGGATATCTCAATATTTGCTTTATCGGGCTCATTCCATGTGCGGAATTCTTCGCCCAGACGCACAATCGGATCTACTGTGGCGGCCTGCACCTGCTCGTATTGCAGTGCCGCCTGCCCGTAAAAGAAATAGGCGAAAAAGATCACCGGGATCGTTGCCGCGCGCCGCATGCTGATCCGCAAAGACCATCTGCGCCCTTTTGGTTCCCTACGCATACGCTGCGCGGCCTCTACGATGCGGGCATAGGGTGTCTCGCGCGCCGCGGGCTCATCATCTGCGAAACCTTCGTACTCTTCCGCAGACCAGGTCAGGTCTTCGATAACAGCTTTCGGTGCCGGTTTGTCAGGCTTCGTCTCACTGTCATCTGCCTGTGCAGCCGCCGGGGCGGCAGCGGTCACGCTTGTGGCGGTCTCCTGCAGATCACGGTTGACCGATTTCACGAGGTTCATGACCGTCAGATCGATCGTCTTGTCATCCATCGCGCGCGCGCGCGCCTGCTCGGCGCGTTTGCCGTGATCAATCATCAGGGTCCATTCCTCGGCGGACTGGATCCGGGCTGCAGGCACAATGTTCATCGCCTTATCGATGGCCTCAAGAAAGGCGTCCTCATAGTCCGGGAAACGACCCCGCAAAGGCTCATAAAGATCGGGCTGATTACCTGCCAGAGCCGCGAGCCGCGCCTGGCTGTTGGGGGGAGCCTGTCCGGAGATCAGATGGGACAGCGTGGCGGCAAGCGCATAAAGATCGCTGCTCGGGCTTTGCTGGCTGCCGGCGACGTAAAATTCCTGTGGCGAATATCCGTCCTTGACCACAAGCACCTGTGACAGGACCCGGCTTTTGCGGCTGGCCTCCTCGCGGGCAGCACCGAAATCGATCAGCACGGGGCGACCGCTTTTGTCCACCAGGATGTTATCGGGCGAGATATCGCGATGCAGCAGATCCTGGGCATGTACATGGCCGATGGCATCAAGCAGCGCCAGCGCCATACGATAGACCTCGCCCGGTGAAAAGCTGACGGTGTCGTTTTCGATCAGGTCGAGCAGATCACGCCCGTCCACCAGATCGAGCGCCATATAGGCGGTCTCATTGTCTTCAAACACCTGATGCACGCCGACGACGCTTGAGTGATCCAGCCGGGAGAGTGCATGTGCCTCGCGGATAAAAAGCGCGACAATGGATCTGAAATCATCGGAGTAATTGCGCGTGCGCGCGCGCACGGTTTTGTTGACGCGGCTGCAAAAGGCTTCGGGGAAACACTCCTTGATCACCACCGTCCGGTTCAGACTGTCGCGCGCCAGGTAGGTTATGCCGAACCCGCCGCTCGACAGGTACTGTACGATCTCATATTGCCCGCTCAGCAGTTTGCTGCCGGGCGGCAGCGCCTCGCTGTAAATGTCGTCCGGCAGTTCTGCGTCTTCGTGGCTCATCACGGCTCCGGGTGTCCCCTTTTTCCCTTCGCGCGTCCCGGTAACCGGCAGAAATCCGGACTGGTCGCGCAGAGTGAGGATGGCGGGAAAGCTGTGACAAAATCATGGCGGATCAGAGCAAGAGACGTGCCGTGTTTTTACAATTTAATCCGTATTTCAGATACTCTTCATGACAAAAGGCCCGGCGCCTTGCGGGACCGGACCTTTTAATCGTCATG
>NZ_JAHEHZ010000177.1 GCF_024639605.1 Roseobacter sp.
CATTCAGGTTTTTGCCACCGTCACCCTGCCCCTGATCATGCCAGGTGTACTTGCGGGCGCGATCCTTGCCTTTGCCAAGGCGATGGGGGAATTCGGCGCAACCATCACCTTTGTGTCCAACATCCCCGGCCAGACGCAGACGGTGCCCTCGGCCATCTACGCATTTCTTCAGGTCCCGGGGGGTGAGACGTCCGCACTGCGTCTCGTTGTTGTTTCAGTTGTCATCGCCATGGGTGCGCTGCTGGCCTCCGAGTTTATGGCCCGCCGGGTCGCGCGCCGCGTCGGGGGCACATGATGCTGAGCGTGGTTCTCAAACACCGGTTCGGCGATTTCACACTGGACGTGTCCTTCGAGGCGCCCCCGGGGATCACCGTACTCTTTGGCCGGTCCGGCAGCGGCAAGACCAGCATTGCCAATGCGGTCGCGGGCCTTTTGCAGCCCGGTGAGGGACGCATCACCCTTGCAGGCCGGGTTCTCACGGATACCGCAAATGGCATCCGGGTGCCGCCACACAAGCGCCGGGTCGGATATATTTTTCAGGACGGGCGGCTCTTTCCCCATCTCAGCGTGGCGCAGAACCTGCGCTATGGCCAGCGGTTCGCTCCAAAAAATGCGCACCGGGCCGATCCTGATCATGTGATCGGCCTGCTCGGCATCGGCCATCTTATGAACCGGCGTCCGGCATCGTTATCGGGAGGTGAAAAGCAGCGGGTGGCGATCGGGCGTGCGCTGCTGGCAGGGCCAGACATCATTCTGGCCGATGAGCCGCTTGCGGCGCTCGACGCGGAACGAAAGTCGGAAATTCTGCCCTATTTCGAGAGATTGCGGGACGAAATGCCTGTGCCTGTGCTCTATGTCAGCCATGACATTCCGGAGATGAGCCGTCTTGCGAGCACGGTCATTGCCCTGAAAGACGGACGTGTCGCAGGACAGGGGCCGGCTGACGAAATCCTGAGCGATGCGACCGCGACACCGCTTGGGGTGCGCGCGGCCGGCAGCCTGATCAGCGCCCGGGTCGTGACCCATCACCCTGACGGGCTGAGCGAGCTTGAGGCCGACGGGATTACGCTTCTGTTGCCGCGCGTGCCCGGCAACCCCGGCAGCCGCGTGCGGGTGCGCATCGACGCGCAGGATGTGATGCTCAGCCTGAACGAGCCGGCAGGGATCTCAGCGCTGAACGTGCTGCCGGCGACCCTGACTGCCATGCGCCAGGGTGACGGGCCGGGTGTGATTGCGCAGCTTGATGCGGGCGGCACGGTGCTGCTGGCGCGGATCACCCGGCGTTCAGCCGAGGCGCTCAACCTGCAACCGGGCCTGAAGGTTTTTGCAGTGATAAAAGCCGTGTCAGTGCCGCGCGACGCGGTAGCATCGGATCCGGCGCAGAAAGAATAAGACCTTACTCCGCTCTGCACGACGCCCTCGCAGGCCTCTGACTGCGATAAATTTCCGGCGGTTTCGGAACAAAGTCGCGTCGGCGTTCATTGAGTTCCGAACATGTTTGCAAGGTGCGATGCATTCGTTGGGGCGGAAGCAGACGCGAACAAGGTCCGCACCGCTAAGAGACGGGGATAATATGAACAACGGGTTTTCCGCAGCGACGGGATCAGACACGCACGTGCTGACTCCGGATGATGACAGAGCCCTGGACGCCATCGCGACCGGCGAACATGGCGATCCGTTTTCAGTTCTGGGTCCGCACCAGGTCGGAGATGGTTGGGTTCTGCGCAGTTTTGTGCCCGGCGCGGAGAAGGTTGACCTGTTAGATGACACCGGCAAGCGACATCCTATGGTCCTGGTCCACGACGCTGGCATCTTTGCGCTGCGGCTCGCTGCGCGTCCGGCGCTTTACCACCTTTCCGCACGCCGGGGTGACGACACCTGGGAGGCGACTGATCCCTGGCAATTCGGTCCGCTGATGGGGGAACTGGACGAACATCTGATCTCCGAAGGCGCGCACCTGACCCTGTGGCGCACGCTTGGTGCCCACCCCTGCGAGATGTCCGGCGTGGCGGGAACCCGCTTTGCGGTCTGGGCACCTGGCGCGCGGCGTGTTTCGGTCATTGGCGATTTCAACGACTGGGACGGGCGGCGGCACCCGATGCGCAGACGCGGCGCCACCGGCGTCTGGGAGCTGTTCATCCCGGGGACAGGCCCCGGCGCACGCTACAAGTATGAGATCGCGCCCGCCGGCGAAGGCCTGCCACATCCCAAAGCTGACCCGGTCGGTTTTTCCGCGGATCTGCGGCCGGACAATGCCTCCGTGGTACAGGCGCTGGACTCATACCCATGGGCGGACGGTGACTGGCGGCGCGCGCGTGCGGCACGGCAGACAACGCAGAGTCCGGTGTCGATCTATGAGGTGCACGCGGGCAGCTGGCGACGTCTCAACGACGGTAGCTGGCTCAGCTACCGCGAGCTGGCTGAGACCCTTGTGCCCTATGTCCGAGACCTGGGATTTACCCATATCGAACTTCTGCCGGTCTCCGAGCACCCGTTTGACGGTTCCTGGGGCTATCAGCCGACAGGTCTTTACGCACCCACCAGCCGGTTTGGTACGCCTGACGACTTCCGCGCCTTTGTCGATGCCTGCCATGCTGCGGATCTGGGTCTCATCCTTGACTGGGTGCCCGCGCATTTCCCCGATGATCCGCACGGGCTGGCGCAGTTCGACGGTACGGCGCTTTATGAACACGCCGACCCGAAAGAAGGATATCATCCGGACTGGAATACCTGGATTTACAATCTGGGTCGCGCCGAAGTCAGCAACTTTCTTCTGGCCAATGCACTTTACTGGGCGCAGGAACACCACATCGACGGACTGCGGGTCGATGCCGTGGCGTCAATGCTTTACCGCGACTACAGCCGGGCGGATGGCGAATGGATCCCCAACAAACACGGTGGCCGGGAAAACCTTGAATCAATTGAGTTTCTCCAAAAGCTGAACACTACCGTTTACGGCCATGACCCTTCGCTGATGGTGATCGCAGAGGAATCCACTGCCTGGCCCGGGGTCACCAGACCGGTGCATGACGGGGGCCTTGGTTTCGGGTTCAAATGGAACATGGGCTGGATGCATGACGCTCTGGAGTACATGAAAACCGATCCGCTCTTCCGGTCGCATCACCATGACCAGATGGGGTTTTCGCTGCACTATGCCTTCAGCGAGAATTTCGTGCTGCCGATCAGTCACGACGAGGTGGTGCACGGCAAGGGTTCGATGCTGGGCAAGATGCCCGGAGATGATGCGGCAAAGTTTGCGAACCTGCGGGCCTTTTACAGCTTTATGTGGGCGCATCCCGGCAAGAAGCTGTTGTTCATGGGCCAGGAATTCGGCCAGCGGAGTGAATGGGACGCCGACGGGCAGCTGCCTTGGGACGCGCTGGAAAATGACGCACACAAGGGCGTGCAGCGCATGGTCCGCGAACTCAACCATCTCTACCGGAATACGCCGGCGCTGCACCGGGGCGACTGCACACCCGAAGGCTTTGAATGGATTGACGGTGCTGCAAAAGATGGCAGTGTCTTTGCATGGATACGCAAAAGCGGAGCAGACGACCCTGCGGTACTTGCAGTATTTAACTTTTCCGGTGCAGAACATGCCGAATGGCGGCTGGGCGTGCCTGATGCGGGTCACTGGAGCAGGATATTCAGCTCGGATGCAGCGGACTACGGCGGTTGTGATCGCGGCACCGAAGAGATCATGTCTGACCCGGTCGCGGCACACGGGCGCGCGCATTCCGTGGAACTGAGCCTGCCGCCCCTGTCAGGACAACTGTTTATCCGGGAGAAGTCGGAGTGAACGAAATGAGCAACGCAACCGACGCCGCCGTGCGCCAGCATGAAGCCGCGACCAACGAGCTGGCGGAGTGGCTGGTGGCAACTCAGCAGAGCGGACGACCGGCCTTTGAGGCCTCGCGGGAGATTGCCCGGCGGATGGGCGCTCTGCGGCGCGGCGACCTGTGCGAAGTGGTCTTCTGGGCACCGGAAATTCAGGAACACCGCATTCACGAAAGCGACGTTTTCATTGAAGTTCTTGTGCCCGAGGGCGGCATTGACACCTTGCGGGCGCGCCAGACCGTCGATTTCACGCTGCACAGGATCCCGGTCCGCCAGATTGACGCCTGGTGCGTGGCGGCCATCGAGGGCATGCAGGCCGGCACCCGCGACACCATCGGCAGTTTTTACTCGCTGGTCTGGCGCGATGCGGAACGGGCGTGGCACCGGATCCATGACCCCCTCGCGGCCTCCCTGCCCTTCGGGCCTTTTGCACCGGCTGAATATTATGATCTTGCCGCGATGCAGGATGCCCGCGCGGACAAAGCCTATTATGACGCGCTGCCCGGCGAGGGTGTGCATAAATTCGGGCCGGCAAGCAGCATCCTGCAAATCCATGTGCCCACGGCCACCGCCGGCATGAGTATCGCCGGGCTTACACGGCATATCGAAACACTTGCCGAACGCGTGCGTCAGGGAGCGGAACCGGAACCCGCCGACCGGGTGTTTCTGGGCTATGACGCAGTGCAGCTTCTGCCCGTCGAACCGACGACCGTTTACGAGGAAGGGCCCGCTTTCTGGACCGAGATAGCCGGTGATGACACGCATCTCACGGTGGACATCCGGCGCCCTGACACAACGAACTGGGGCTATGACGTCGTGATCTCTGGCATGGCTGCAATCAACCCCGCGATGCTGGAAACGCACCGGCCTGACGAGCTTGTCGATCTGGCCGCGGCACTGCACAACTTCCCCGGTGCGCCCAAGAAACTGATCTTTGATGTGGTCTACGGGCATTCGGACAATCAGGGCCTCAAAGCGCTCAATCATCACTATTTCGCCGGGCCGAATATGTACGGCCAGAACCTTAATTATCGTCACCCGGTGGTGCGCGCCGTGCTCTTGGAGATGCAGCGCAGAAAAGTTGATTTTGGTGCGGATGGGGTGCGCGTAGATGGCGCGCAGGACTTCAAATGGTGGGATTCAGACAATCAGGAACTACGGCATGACGATGAATTTCTGCAGGAAATGGCCGATATTGAGCAAAACGTGGCAGGGCGTAGCTATCGCCCCTGGTTCATATTTGAAGACGGGCGGCCCTGGCCGGAAGAGGACTGGGAACTGTCTTCAACGTACCGCGCAGTCATAGAGAACCAGCGCGATGATGATGTGTTCCAATGGGGGCCGCTGACCTTCGCGCATAACACGCCGTTTCTTTATACGTTCTGGCTGACCAAATTCTGGCGGATCGAAGAGATCATCCGGCATGGCTCGAACTGGATCTCGGGCTGTGCCAACCATGACACGCTCAGACGCGGCACACAGATCAGCCCAAAGCTCAACATCAACACGCGGCTTGGCGACAGCCGGATGGAAATCCTCGACAAGGCCTATGACAATCCGGCCGCACAGATGCTGACATATGCCGCCTTTCCGGGTGTGCCGATGGACTTTCTGAATGCCATGGCGCGGGCCTCCTGGGGGTTCATCCGCAATCAGGATGATAAATATGGTGTTAAAATCGTTGCTGAAGAAGCGATCAGCCTCGAATGGCAGGTGGACAGCTATACCTATTCAGAACCGGGATATTTTCGCAGGCTCAAGGCGCTCGGATTTGACGACCGTGATGGTCTGGCGCGGTTTTTCCATATACTCGCGCCGCTTGTCGAGGTCACGGAATACGATCTCGATCAGATGGCCGTATTGTTGAACGGTGTCTCCCCGTCGCTTGACGGGCCGACGCCGTTCGATCCCGTGAAGCTCAAGGAGATCGCCCGGGCCTGGATGGATGACATGCATGATTACTGCAATGTTTCCAACTATATGGACCGTCTGGGCGATGCACATACCGATTATACGCTGAAACTGCGAAACTTTCGTGCGGCCCGGCCGTGGCTGCGGGACAAC
>NZ_JAHEHZ010000070.1 GCF_024639605.1 Roseobacter sp.
GCGGATAGTCACTGTGACCGGGCGCTATTTTGCCATGGACCGAGACAATCGCTGGGACCGGGTGGAAAAAGCATATCGCGCCATCATCCGGGGCAAGGGTGAGCAGGCGCAGGATGCGGCCTGTGCCGTTGAGGCCGCCTACGCGCGCGGGGAGACCGATGAGTTTATCGCGCCGACGGTCATCGGCGATTATGCCGGGGCGCGGGACGGCGATGCGGTTTTCTGCCTGAATTTCCGGGCGGACCGGGCGCGCGAGATTATGGCAGCCGTCGGGGCGCCGGAATTCGACGGGTTTGACCGCGGCGCAAGGGTCAACTGGTCCGCGCTGATGGGTATGGCGCAGTATTCCCAGGCGCACTCGGACTACATGACGGTGATGTATCCCAAGCCCGAGATCGCCAATACGCTGGGCGACTGGGTGGCGCAGAAAGGGCTGCGACAGTTCCGTCTGGCGGAGACCGAGAAATATCCGCATGTGACCTTCTTTCTGAACGGTGGTGAAGAGGTGTCTTTCGCCGGCGAAGACCGAAAGATGCCGAAATCACCCGATGTTGCGACCTATGACCTGCAGCCCGAGATGTCGGCGGCCGAGGTCACGGATGCTTTTGTCGATGCAATCCGCGAAGGGTACGACCTTATTGTGGTGAACTACGCCAACCCCGACATGGTCGGTCATACCGGTGATTTGCAGGCCGCGATCAAAGCCTGTGAGGCCGTGGACCAGGGACTGGGCCGGGTGCTGGAAGCGCTGGAGGCGGCGGGCGGGGCAATGGTGGTCTGTGCCGATCATGGCAACTGCGACGTGATGATTGACCCCGAGACCGGCGGGCCGCATACGGCGCATACGCTGAACCCGGTGCCGGTGGCCGTCATCGGCGCGCCGGAAGGCACAAAGATCACTGACGGCCGGCTGGCCGATCTGGCGCCGACGATCCTGCATCTGATGGGCATTGAACCGCCTGCGGAGATGACGGGCAGGTGCCTGATTTCATGAGGTTTATCTGCTTTCTGGCGATGTTCCTGCCGGCGGTGGTCTTTGCGGCGGAGGATCCGGCGGCTGACGCACGCGATGCAATGGCGCAGATTGAGGCCGCCTCGGCGGAGCTTGAGAATGCCGTTTCTGCGCGCGACCGTGTGCGCGCGCTTACACAGATCATCGGGGCATTCGAAGAAGGCCTGAGCGCGTTGCGCAGTGGCCAGCGCACTGCCGCGGTCCGCGAGGCGGAACTGGCGGCCGGATTGCAGGCCCGTGATGAAGAGATCACGGCGCTTTTGTCGGTCCTGCAGCAGATGGCATCTGAGCCTTCGCCGGTTATTTTCCTGCATCCGCAGGGCCCGACCGGCAGCGCGAGGGCCGGTATGCTGCTGGCAGATACCGCTCCGGCACTTTCAGCACAGGCAGAAGGGCTGCGCCGCGATCTCGAAGAGTTGCAGATGCTGCGTGACATGCAGCGCGATGCAACTGCAAGCCTTCAGGCCGGCCTGACCGAGATCCAGGCAGCGCGCACAGCGCTGAACCAGGCGATTGCTGATCGTGGTGTGCTGCCGGCCCGGTTCACCAATGATCCGGTGCGTGAAGCGATCCTGATCGCCTCTGCAGAGACGCTCGACAGTTTTGCAGGGGGGCTTGAGCGGATCGCGGTAGATGTCATTGCCCCGGCACCTGCGGATCTGCAGGGTCAGAAAGGTGCGTTGCCGCTGCCGGTCAACGGGTCTGTGTTGCGCCGCGCGGGCGAGCCCGATGCCGCCGGTGTGACCCGCCCCGGCATCATCGTCACCACCCAGGAACGCGCGATTGTCACCAGCCCGGTTGCTGCGACCATACGCTACACTGGCGCGCTGCTGAATCTGGGGCAGGTTGTCATCATTGAGCCACAGTCGGATGTTCTGTTTATCCTCGCGGGGCTCGGCACAATTTACGGGAATGCTGGCGAGGTCATTGACGCAGGCACGCCGCTGGGGCTTATGGGAGGCGCAGAGGCTCAGACCGGTGAGGCGCAGTCAACAGATGGTGATGTCACTGGTGCCGGGCGTTCCGAAACGCTCTATATAGAAGTAAGACAGAACAACACGCCCGAGGACCCGGGCCTCTGGTTCCGAACGGACAAGGATGGATAACAGGATGAAAAAATTTGCCATGGCAGCACTGGGCGGTACGCTGGCCGGGGTGCTCGCGACCACCCAGATCGCAGGGCCGCTTCTGGCGCAGGATGCAGCCAAATCCGGCAATGTGTACGAGCAGCTTGATCTTTTCGGCGATATTTTCGAGCGGATCCGTGCTCAATACGTTGAGGAAGTCGACGCAGGAGAGCTGATCGAGGCCGCAATCGACGGCATGCTGACCTCGCTGGATCCGCACTCAAGCTATCTCAGCCCGGATGATGCGGCCCAGATGCGCGTGCAGACGCGAGGCGAATTCGGCGGACTGGGTATCGAGGTCACGCAGGAAGAGGGCTTCGTCAAAGTGGTCTCGCCCATCGACGGCACGCCCGCGGACGAGGCCGGTGTCGAAGCCGGAGACTTCATCACCCACGTCGACGGCGAGTCCGTTCTGGGTCTGAGCCTTGATGAGGCGGTCACCATGATGCGCGGCCCCGTGGGCTCTGAGATCCTGATCACCATCGTGCGCGAGGGTGAGCCCGAGCCCTTTGACGTGGCGATCATCCGCGACACGATCAAACTTACCGCGGTGCGTACCCGTACCGAAGGCGATACAGTTGTGCTGCGGGTCACGACCTTTAACGATCAGACCTATGCCAACCTTGAGGCCGGGTTCAAAGAGCGGGTCGAAGAGGCCGGTGGTATGGACGCGATCAACGGCATTGTGATCGATCTGCGCAACAATCCCGGTGGTTTGCTGACCCAGGCGATCCGGGTTTCGGATGCGTTCCTGAACGAGGGTGAGATTGTCTCCACCCGTGGCCGCGAGATCCAGGACGGTGAGCGCTTCAACGCGACCGAAGGCGATCTTGCCGATGGCAAGCCCATCGTCGTGCTGATCAATGGCGGCTCTGCTTCAGCCTCGGAGATTGTCGCCGGCGCGCTGCAGGATCACCGCCGCGCGATTGTGGTGGGCACCAAGAGCTTTGGCAAAGGCTCGGTTCAGACGGTGATGCCGCTCAGAAGCGACGGTGCGATGCGCCTGACCACCGCGCGATATTACACCCCGTCGGGCCGGTCGATCCAGGCGCTGGGTGTGTCCCCTGACATCGTTGTGGAACAGCCCCGCAGCCCGGTGGATGCCGCAGCGGAGGAAGAGGAAGAGACAACACGCCGTCCGTCCCGTTCCGAGGCGGATCTGCGTGGCAGCCTGAATAACGACAGCCTGACAGATGACGAGATCGAACAGATACAGGCCGACCGCGCCAAGGCGGAAGCCGCCGCGGCCCTTCGTGAGGAAGACTATCAGCTGGCCTATGCCATCGACATCCTCAAGGGTCTGTCCGCGATCGGTGGTCAGGACTGAGACTTCGTTAAACGAATGACAAAAAGGCCCCCGGAATTATCCGCGGGGCCTTTTTAAAGTGCGGGCCTGATCGGACTGACTGTTGTTGCGCGGTGGCTTGATGCGGGCCGGTGACCAGGCCCGGCCGTTGATCGAATGAGCTCCTCGACCTGCGCACCGGCAACTGTGCTCCCGGTACCTGTGACCGGAGCGGAGGTGTCCCTTCACGTAACGATCCGCGATAGTTTCAGTCAGGACGATGTTTCAAGACAATGCCGTCGGAACGCCCGTTTCAGCATGTCCAGTTCCGCGCGCAGCAGGTCAACTTCAGCGCGCAGATCCTGGCCAAGAACCTCGCCGGCCATCAGGGTAAAGCTGCCCAGTACAGTGTCTGTTTCCTGATCCCGGATCAGGATCGTCTGCAGCCCGTCCGCAACGGCGGCCATCGGTACCGGCACCTCAAGCAGCCACTCGCCGCTCTCGTCCGCAGGGATGATACGGACACCGGATACCGGCGTGTCCTCATGCGTTGCCATGATGTCAGGGGTCTCATCCGCGCCTGATATGACACCTTTCCAGATCCCGCCCTGCATCGTGGTTTTGGTCAGTACGGGCTGCATCATTGGGACATCCTCAGATCTGTGCGCGCGGGCGGCGCGACATAGTCAGATCCCGCAGCGTCACCATGTTCATTTCAGGACCTTCGAAAATGAAATCGATCCAGGCCTTGTCGATGCGCTTTTCGTTGAGGTTGGTATAGGCAAGGTCAAATTCGACGCTGGCCTCTTTCTCCCCCCGTGGCATTTCGCGCACGATCTGCTCGGTATTGGGACCGTGACGGATGTTCAGCCGGACAAAGATTTCGATGGGTTTTTCCATCTCGGCTATCGCGACAACGCGCAGAATATGGCTGCGTTTAAGGTTTTCAACGCATCCTTTGGGCAGGGTGGCAACGAGGGACATAAACGAGCCGTCGAACCGGAACACGTCGATGCGCAACCCGTAGGGTGCAAGGTCTTCCTCGCGGATATTGCGGAGCTGGCGAAGTGTGATTTCGGACCGCGCGCAGTCGTGAAAGAGGGTGATCTCGTCACCCAGCATCGATTTGCTCTTCACCGATGAGATGCCTTTGACGGGCAAAGCGGTGCGCCAGAGCTCCGGCCGCCAGGCCCAGTCTGCGTTGTGCGGTCTGGGAAAACCGGTCGAGCCGATGACAGGCAGAGCCAGACGCTCGTCGGCGGTACGGATCAGACGGTCAAGATGATCACGCAGCAATCGCGCCCGCGTCGCCTGGCGTTTCAGAACGCTGATTTTCGCGGTGGTGGCCTCGCGCGCACAAATCGCCCAGCGTTGCAAAGCCCGCCGATGGATGGCCGTATCCCAGAATGTGTCGCCGCTTTTGCTCATGGTGCCCGGTTGGTTTGCGCCCTTTATCTGACGAAAGGGTTACGTCCAGATAAACCGCAAAACACCTGTTGATCGCAAGCCTTTTTGAGCGTGGCGGTCCCGCACGGCCGCGCGCGGGACCGGTCCGGTCAAAGCTCCATGTAGGAATGGCCTTCTTTTTTGCCACCCGGATGAGTGACGGCACCAAGGTAGGTCGGACCCACAAGCTGCGCGTATTTCCACAGTGCACCGGCGCCATAGATCGTCTCGCGCGGGCCTTTCCATGCTTCTTTGCGGGTGGCCATTTCGTCATCGGTAAGGTCCACGCTGATCGTGCCTTCAAGCGCGTTGAGGGTGATCATGTCGCCGTCTTGCAGCAGTGCGATCGGGCCGCCATGGGCCGCTTCAGGGCCGACGTGACCCACGCAAAAGCCACGGGTCGCGCCGGAGAAACGACCATCGGTGATGAGTGCAACCTTTTTGCCCATGCCCTGACCGGAGAGTGCCGCCGTGGTCGCCAGCATCTCGCGCATTCCGGGACCACCCGCCGGCCCCTCGTTGCGGATCACGAAGACGTCGCCTTCCTCGTAGGTGCGGTTCTGCACCGCTTCAAAGGCGTCCTGTTCGCATTCAAAGACGCGCGCAGGTCCGGTGAACAGCAGATGCTGCGGCTCCATACCAGCGATTTTTACGATAGCGCCTTCGGGTGCGAGGTTACCTTTCAACCCGACGACACCACCCGTTTTCGACAATGGCGTTTCCACCGGATAGATTACGCGGCCATCCGCTTCGAGGCTGACCTTGTCGATTTCCTCACCGATGGAATAGCCTGTTGCGGTCATGCAGTCCTCGTGAATGAGGCCCGCCTTGCGGAGTTCTTTCATCACGACCGGCACGCCGCCGGCCTCGTAGAGATCCTTGGCCACATAAGCGCCGCCCGGTTTGAGATCGACAAAATAAGGCGTATCCCGAAAAATCTCGCAGACATCGTCGAGGAAGAAGTCGATGCCCGCCTCATGTGCCATCGCCGGCAGGTGCAGGCCGGCATTGGTCGAGCCTCCGGTGCAGGCAACGATGCGGGCGGCATTCTCGAAAGCTTCGCGGGTGCAGATGTCACGCGCACGGATGTTCTTTTCGATCAGGTTCATGACCGCAGCACCCGAGGCTTCGGCATAGGCGTCGCGGCTTTCGTAAGGCGCGGGTGCCCCGGCGGAGTTGGGCAGCGCCAGACCTATGGCTTCGGAGACGCAGGCCATGGTGTTGGCAGTGAACTGGCCACCACAGGCACCGGCAGAGGGGCAGGCCACGCGTTCGAGAATTTCAAGCTCAGCCTCGGTCAGGGTGCCGCTCTGCTGACGGCCCACGGCTTCGAACATGTCCTGCACCGTAAGGTCGCGGTTGGCAAAATCTTCGGGCACCTTGGAGCCGGTGGGCGCACGGCCCGGCAGGATCGAACCGCCATAGAGGAAAACCGACGGCACATTGAGGCGGATCATCGCCATCATCATGCCCGGCAGGGATTTGTCACAGCCGGCAAGACCCACAATCGCGTCATAGCAATGCCCGCGCATCGTAAGCTCAACAGTATCAGCGATTGCCTCGCGGGACGCCAGCGAGGAGCGCATGCCCTCGTGGCCCATTGCGATGCCGTCGGTGACGGTGATTGTGGTAAACTCGCGCGGGGTGCCGTCTTCGCGTTTGACGCCCATCTTCACGGCCTGGGCCTGGCGGTTCAGCGCGATGTTACAGGGGGCCGCTTCGTTCCAGCAGGTCGCCACGCCCACCAGGGGCTGGTGAATTTCCTCATCCGTCATACCCATGGCGTAATAATACGACCGGTGCGGCGCGCGCGCCGGGCCTTCGGTGACGTGGCGGCTGGGGAGCCTCGATTTGTCAAAGCGTTGAGCGGACATGAGTGACCTCTTTGGGAAAATGCGTCGTGACCGGAATAGCCATCTGCCACCATGCCTGCAAGGCTCCAGCGTGCATCGCCGAACAGGCAGAGCGCGTTTGCACGCTTGTATTGGCAAATTCGCGCGCCTAAGTTGCGTTCAGCCACAAGCGGGTCGTGACCAGACGTGACCCCGGCGGCCCGGACCCCGGGCCAACCCGAAAGCCGGTCTATGGAATCAACTCTTTTTTCGTTCATCTGGAAGTATTCCAGACGTGAGCAGCTCTTTTTACTGTTCTTTACGATCTTCACCTTTCCGTTTCTTTACGCGACGCTGGAGCTGCCCAAGCGGATCATCAACGATGCCATCGGGTCGGATCAGTCCTTTGTCGATGTGATGAACCTGCGCCTGAGCCAGACAGAGTTCCTGATGGCGCTCTGCGGGCTATATCTGCTGGCGGTGCTCGTGCATGGCCTGCTGAAGATGCGTCTGAACACCATGAAGGGCGTGCTGGCCGAGCGGTTGCTGCGCCGGTTCCGCTATAAACTCATCGGCCGGATGATGCGCTTTCCGCGCGCCTATTTCCGGTCCACCAGCCAGGGCGAGCTGGTCTCGATGGTCACCTCTGAGGCCGAGCCCATGGGCGGGCTGATGGGGGATGCGGTCGCTCAACCGGTTTTTCAGGCCGGGCAGATGCTGATCATCGTGATCTTTCTCTTTGCCCAGAGCGTGTGGTTCGGGCTGGCCGGTGTCGCACTCATTCCACTGCAGGCCTGGATCATTCCGCGGCTTCAGCGACAGATCAACCAACTGAACAAAAAGCGCATCGTTGAGGTCCGCCACTTTGCCGGAGAAATCGGTGAGACCGCCGCAGGCATTACCGATCTGCGAACCAATGGTGGCTGGCGTTACCGGCTGGCGGGGTTTGCCGACCGGCTGGGCCGGCTTTTTGAAATCCGCTTTGCGATCTATCAGAAGAAATTCTTCATGAAGTTTCTCAACAACTTCATTACCCAGCTGACACCGTTCTTTTTCTATTCGGTGGGCGGCATTCTCGCGATCCGGGGCGAGATTACGGTGGGTGCGCTTGTGGCGGCACTTGCGGCGTACAAAGACCTCTCAGGTCCGTGGAAAGAACTGCTGACCTATTACAATCAGGTGCAGGATATGTCCCTGCGCTGGGAGATTGTGATCGAACGCTTTGCGCCGGCGTCGATGATTGACGAGAAGCTTTTTGAGGGTGAGCCCGAGGAAGTCCCGCATCTGGACGGCGCCATTTCGATCAGCAATGTCACTGTGCGCAACGCTGACGGAAATGCGGTACTCGAAGATATCAGCCTCGACATTCCGGCCGGTGCGCGCGTGGCGATCAGGTCCGGCAACCAGACGGAACGCACCGCTTTTGCCGAAATGCTGACCCGAGAGGTCATTCCCGCCCGGGGCAGCATCACCATCAGCGGGCATGATCTGTCGGAGCTGCACCAGTCGGTGATTGCAGCCCGTATAGGCTATGCGCACTCGCGGCCTTACCTCTTTGACGGCACGCTGGGTGACAATCTCCTGATGCCGCTGAAATCGAGCCCCAAGACTGTGCTGTGGGATCCTGACAAAAAGGACCGCAGTTCGATTGAGGCGCAGCGGTCGGGCAACACAACCGACAGCATTCGCGCGGACTGGCTGGACCCCGGGCTTGCCGGGCTGACGACCGCCGAAGAAGTGCGCGGCTGGTGGTTCCGGCTGGTCGAGGCGATGGGCATTGATGACTTTATGTTCCGGCGCATGCTGATGTCGCACATGAATCCGGACGATCATCCCGAGCTTGCGGCCCGCCTTGTCAGTCTGCGCGACGAGGTGCGCGAAGCGCTTGAGAAGAAAGGGCTGAGCGGTGCGGTGAACCGGTTTGATCCCGACACGTTCAACCCTTCGATCCCGCTGGGCGGCAACCTGATGTTTGCCTCGCCCCGGCGTACGATCAGCCAGGAGGGCCTTGCCCGGGAAAACGATTTCCTGTCGATGGTGATCGAGCTTGGCGTGGCCGAGCAGGGCATCGCAATCTCGCAGACCCTGATCGAGACTCTGCACCAGACCTTTGGTATGGACGGCACAAGCCATCCGCTTTTTACCGCGCTGGGGATCGAGGAGGAGCTTTACGAACAGCTTGTCGATATCGCGGCACGACGGTCGGAAAAGGGCGATCAGGCGTTGACCGAAGAAGAGTTTGCCCTGCTGCTGACAGTGCCTTTTGCTTTCAGCGCCGAACAGATCGGCCCGGCCTTTCCCGACAGCTTCAAAGAAGAAATCCTGCAGATCCGCAGGGCAAAGGGTGAGGAAATGCGCACCCGCGCCAAAGAGCTTTTCGTACCGGTAGAACCCGGTAATTACCTGCCGCGTCTGACCCTGATGGAGAATGTCATATACGGCAAAATCGCCGGTATGGCGGGGGTGCAGGGCGAGATGGTCGAAGACACGGTGGCCGAGGTGCTGGCAAAGTACGACCTCAGACGGCTGGTCGCGGAGACCATTCTCGACATCCGAACAGGCCTTGGCGGCACTAATCTCGCGGGGGTTTTTCAGGAACGTGCCGCGTTCAGCCGCGCGGCGATCAAGCGGCCCGATATTCTGATCCTGGATACTGCACTGGCCAGTCACGATGCGGAGTCGCGCGCCAGCGCCCGTCGCCGTCTTGAAGAGCTGTTGCCGGGCACGACGATGGTGTTTCTGGAAGACAAATTCGCCAACCCCGAAGCCTATGACCTCTATGTCGAGATCAGCAACGGGCGGATTGACGGTGCGACCGAAGCCGAACTGCCCTCGGACAGAGACAGCGGCTCGGATGATCTGCGCCGGAAAATCCGGGTGATCTCGCGCACGCCGCTTTTTGCCGGGCTCGACGGGCGCAGCCAGCGTCTTCTGGCCTTTTCGGCGCAATGGTACTCGGCGCCGGCCGGCAAGCGCATTTTCTCCATGGGGGAGCGCGCCGATGCGGCATACCTGTGTCTTTCGGGACGCGCGATGATGAGCTACCGCGACGACGATGATGTCTCCCGCGATGTGACCGCGGTAGAGCCGGGCCGGCTGATCGGTGATCTGGCGATTATCCTCGATGAGCCGCGGCAGCTTGACCTGATGGCCCTGGAAGACACCGAGTTTCTGCGCATCGGTGCAGAACAGTTCAGATCGGTAATCGAGACCGACCCCACGGTGTTGATGAGCCTGCTGAAAACGGTCTCCAGCCATTTGACAGGTGCGGCGGAGCTGTTGCGCGAAGCCCGCGTATCAATTCACGAACAGTCGGGGGGGTCCTCCGACGGGCCGCCGGTGCAGAGCCCGCTGGCCGAGCCTGACCGCACCCGGGAAATCGGTGAGTAACCCCTGATGCAGTTTCCTGACTATCGCGCCTATCGTGATCTGACCGATCCCGCCCGTACCACAGCGCAGGTCTGGCGCCTTATCGTCGGGCTGATCCTCGTGGCGGGCGTCTATCTCATCTGCAATCAGCTGATGTTTCGCACCATCCTGACGCTGCTGGGACAGGATGCCTTTGCTTTTTTCAGCAGTCTCAGTACCGGCAGCACACCTGTTGCGATGATTGTTCTGCTGATGAGCTTCGGTTTTCTTACGCTGGGTGTCGCGATTGCCGTTAAGGTCGCGCACAAGCGCGGCATCACCTCGGTTTACGGTGATGTCGGGCTGGCCGTACGACAGTTCGTGCTGGTTATTCAGATGCTCGTGCTGCTCAATGTGGTTGTGTTTCTGCTGCCGCCCTGGGGCATGGGTATGCCGATAGAGCGGAACCTTGCAGCCGGCACCTGGGTGATGTTTCTGCCCTTTGCGATCATCGCCGTTTTCGTGCAGGTCAGCGCTGAAGAGATCCTTTTCCGCGGCTATATCCAGCAACAACTGGCCGCCCGGTTCCGCTCTCCGCTGATCTGGATGCTGGTGCCGGCGGGGCTCTTTGGTCTGGGGCATTACATGCCGCAGGACACCGGCGAGAATGCGACGCTGATCGCGCTCTGGGCGGTGGCATTCGGGGTACTGATGGCTGATCTGACCGCGCGCTCGGGCACGCTGGGGCCGGCCATCGCCGTGCATCTGGCCAACAATGTCGTAGCGATTGTCGTGGTTTCTCTGCCCGACAGCCTGTCAGGTCTGTCGCTCTATCTGGCGCCCTTTTCGATGGCCGATGCGGATGCCGTACGGTCATGGTTGCCGGTGGATTTTGCGATGATGATTGTCAGCTGGCTGGCCGCGCGGCTGGCGCTGCGGCGCTGATTGCACTTTCGACCGGGCCGTATTATCTCAGGCAGGCAACTGCAATCAGGGTGGCAGAATGAACTGGATCACTAATTACGTCCGACCCCGGATCAATTCGATCTTTTCGCGCCGCGAAACGCCGGACAACCTGTGGACCAAATGCCCTGAATGCGGGACAATGCTTTTTCACCGCGAGGTTGCCGACAATCTGAACGTCTGCACCAACTGCGAACACCATATGTATATTTCGCCGCGCGACCGGTTTACCGCGCTGTTTGACGGGGGCTCCTTTACCGAAGTGAAGGTCAAGGCCCCGACGCCTGACCCGTTGCATTTCCGCGATCAGAAACGGTATCCCGACCGGCTGCGGGCTGCGCAGAAACAGACAAACGAGGCCGAGGCCATGCTGGTCGCGCGCGGCGACATCGGGCGCACGCCGGTGATTGCGGCGGCACAGGACTTTTCTTTCATGGCAGGCTCGATGGGCATGTATGTGGGTGATGCCATCATTGCCGCTGCCGAAGAGGCGGTGAAACTCAAACGCCCGCTTATTCTCTTTTCCGCCGCCGGGGGCGCGCGCATGCAGGAGGGTATTCTCTCGCTGATGCAGATGCCGCGCACCACTGTGGCCGTGCAGATGCTCAAAGAGGCGGGCCTTCCTTATATCGTCGTTCTCACGCATCCGACCACGGGCGGTGTCACCGCGAGCTACGCGATGCTGGGGGATGTGCATATCGCCGAGCCCAATGCGCTCATATGTTTTGCCGGGCCGCGGGTTATTGAACAGACCATCCGCGAAAAACTGCCCGAAGGGTTTCAGCGGGCAGAATACCTGCTCGATCACGGCATGCTCGACCGGGTGACAAGCCGAGTGCAGATGCGCGAAGAGCTGATCACGATTACCCGGATGCTGATGGGGTTGCCGCCGGCGGTACGCGGTGACCTGCCGCCGCCTGAGGCAGGCGCTGAACTTCCCAATGCGCTTAGTGAGGCGGCGCCGGTGGCTGCGAAGGCAGACAGCAAAAAGCCATGAAAGCGGCCTCATCAGACGTCATCCTGCAGCGGATGATGGCGCTTCATCCTAAGATCATCGACCTGACGCTTGATCGGGTCTGGCGTCTGCTGGATGCGCTGGGTAACCCGCAGGAAAAACTCCCGCCGGTCATTCATATTGCCGGTACCAATGGCAAAGGCTCGACCCAGGCGATGATCCGCGCCGGGCTAGAGGCTGCCGGCCAAAGCGTTCACGCCTATACCAGCCCGCATCTTGCGCGGTTTCACGAACGCATCCGGGTGGGCGGCGATCTGATCACCGAAGAGGCGCTGACGGCTGTTCTGGATGAGTGTTATGCGGCCAATGGCGGTGCCGATATCACCTATTTTGAGATTACCACAGTGGCCGCGCTTCTCGCATTCTCACGCAGCCCCGCAGATTATACATTGCTCGAAGTGGGCCTCGGCGGTCGGCTGGACGCGACGAACGTGGTCGCCCGGCCCGCGCTGACGATCATAACGCCGGTCTCAATCGATCATCAGCAGTATCTTGGCGACACCATTGCAAAGATCGCGTTTGAAAAGGCAGGTATCATCAAGCGTGGTGTTGCTTGTGTCGTGGCGCAGCAGGCCGAAGAAGGCCTGGATGTGATCGAAGAGGTCGCCGCGCGGAATGCTGCACCGCTGCTGGCCTTTGGCCAGCACTGGCATGCGGGGCCGGAACGCGACCGGATGACCTATCAGGATGAAACGGGTCTGCTGGATCTGCCCCTGCCGGCCCTGCCCGGTGCACATCAGATTATGAACGCCGGCACTGCACTTGCCGCTCTGCGCCACCTCGGGGCTGATCCTGCTGCCTGCGAGGCGGCCGTGACCAGGGCGTACTGGCCTGCACGGATGCAGCGTCTGCGCGAGGGCGCGCTTGCCGATCTGGCCGCAGGAGCAGAACTTTGGCTGGACGGCGGGCACAACCCTGCCGCTGGGGAGGCCCTGGCGCTTCATCTGAGCAGTCTGACGGAACGGCCAACGTGGCTTATCTGCGGGATGCTCAATACCAAAGATACGGGCGGTTTTCTGCGCCCGATGGCCCCGCATGTCGCCGGGCTTTACGCGGTTTCCATTCCGGGGGAAGCCAATACGCTGCCGGCGGCGGAAACCGCCGGCGCAGCCGCTGCGGCCGGTATGGAGGCAGCCACCGCAGACAGCGTGGCCGGTGCGCTGAAAGCCATCGTCGCCCGATCCCCGGAGGCGCGTATCCTGATCTGCGGCTCACTCTATCTTGCCGGGCATATCCAGCGCGACTACGGCTGAGTGAGTCAAAAATACACCACCAGATCTGGTTTCTGAAGCATCATGTTGACCGGGAATCCACCTCTCCCCTATATCTTGCCCGCTTGTGTATAAGGAATTTCACCTTATGCGTGAAATAGTGCCTGTGGGGGGCTTTTGGATATGGACCCGGATACCGGGACCGGTTCTGCCGGTCTTGATCTGTCACGCATGCCTGCGCGTCCGCGCGAGGTATCCCGCTGGCCGGTTGCCGGTGCTGCGGTGATGCTTTGTGTGACGCTGATCCTGGGCGGCGCTATGATGTTGCAGACCGACGGTTCTGATCTTGCGGGTGTGCCGGTCGGGCAGACGGATACTGTGGCCCGGCAATCGCCTCCTGAGATGACCCTCGCGCGACCTGCTGCGCTGCGCGATCCGTCGTCTGAGCCGGTGAGCCATCTGATCCGCCGGCCTGTGCGCCTCACCGACCGGAACGCCAGCGGCCAGGATCTGCGCGCGCAGACCCGTCAGGTGCTGGCCGGGTTTGGCCACGTCGCTGTACCTGATGACCGTCTGCAGCAGTTACTGCTCCGTACGCTGGCGCAGGGTCAGAGTGACGCTTATATCGACGCTGCGCTGAATGCCGCGGCGGCGCGTGGAGAATTTACCATCCCGGCGCCGCTCAGAACACACACCGGCGGCGTGGATACCGCAATTCTGCTTGCGGCCTATCTGGAAATCTTCGGGGGTTAAACGCCCCAGCCGTCTGACTGCATCTCGCGCAGCCGCGATGCAGTACGCTCGAACTCGAAGGTGCCTTCGCCCTCAAGGTATAGCATCTCGGGGGCGGCCGCCGCTGAACAGATCAGCCGGACGCGCGCCTCATAGAGCGCATCGATCATCGTCACAAACCGTTTGGCTTCGTTGAAATTGCTGCGCGAGAGTGTCGGGATGTTGTCGATCATCAGCACCCGGACGGCATCGGCCAGCGCGAGATAGTCGCCGGGACCCAGAGACCGGCCACACAGCTCGTGAAAGCCCGCACGGGCCACGCCATTGCGAAAGGCAGGGATTTCCACATCGCGCCCTTTGACGCGGAGAATGAGCGGCTCCCCCGGTCCGCCGGTCAGATCATCCCAGACCGCATCCATGGCTGCGCGCGACTCTGCGTTTACCGGCGTGAAATAGACCTGCTGCCCGCCCAGACGGTCCTGGCGGTAATCGGTGGGGCTGGTCAGTTCATGCACCACCATCCGTTCTTTGATCAGCGCAATGAACGGCTTGAAGAGATCCCGGTTCAGACCGTTTTTATAAAGATCATCGGGCACCCGGTTTGACGTCGTTACAACGACCACACCGTCGGCAAACAGCGCCTCAAACAGTCGGCCCACGATCATCGCGTCGGTGATATCGGTGATCTGCATCTCGTCAAAAGCGAGCAGTCGCACCGAGGCCGCGACGTCCGCAGCCACAGGTGCGATCGCATCCTCAACACCGGTTTTGCGCACCTCATGCATGGCGTTGTGGATTTCCTGCATGAAGGCGTGAAAATGCACCCGACGCGCCGCTATGTCGCCGAGATGTGAGACAAAGAAGTCCATCAGCATGGATTTGCCGCGCCCCACCCCGCCCCAGAGATAGAGCCCCTTTGGCGGCTCCGGTGCTTTGCGGAACAGCCCCTTTTTCACGGGCGCGTCCAGCGCTTTGCGGATGCGTTCAAACTCCGGCAGCACGGCAGTCTGCGCCGGGTCGGACTGCAGCGCGCCCTCGTCGACAAGACGCTTGTAGATATCGGTCAGGGTTTCCACTGATCCGGCATAGCGCGCGCGCCCCGGTGAGGGAAGAGCCGGCTGGCATCAATAAATGTTATGTGACGCCAAAAACTGCTGATTTGACGGGCGCGTCAGAGCGGGTACCGTGTGACCACCCAACCGGAGACTTCCATGCAGGAACGCGCACCGCTTTTCACCCCCGTTCTGATCGTGGGGTTGGTAATCATCATGGTCAGCTTTGCGATACGCTCGGCCTTTGGTCTCTTTCAGATTCCGATTGCCGAGGAATTCGGCTGGCTGCGTGCGGAGTTTTCCATGGCGATTGCCATTCAGAACCTCGCCTGGGGTGTGGGTCAGCCGCTTTTCGGCGCGCTGGCGGAGAAGATCGGCGATCGCAAAGCCATTTTGCTGGGTGCCGTGGTCTATGCGCTGGGTCTTGTGCTCTCGGCCAATTCGGTGACACCGCTGGAACATCAGATCTATGCCTGGCTGGTTGGTTTCGGCATTGCCGGCACCGGGTTCGGAGTGATCCTCGCAGTCGTGGGCCGCGCGTCGTCGGATGAAAACCGGTCGATGTCGCTGGCGATTGTTTCGGCAGCGGGCAGCGGTGGGCAGATCTTTGGCCCCCCGGTCGCGGAATGGCTGCTGGGTGTGATGCCGTGGCAAAGCGTTTTTATGGTCTTTGCTGCGGCCATTCTGCTTGCAATGCTGGCGCTGCCGCTGATGCGCGCGCCGGTGATGGCAACAAAATCCGAGCTGGATGAGAGCCTGGGGCAGATCCTCGTCAAAGCGTTCAAAGACCCGTCCTATACCTTCATTTATCTGGGTTTTTTCTCCTGCGGGTACCAGATTGCCTTCATTACCGCGCACTTCCCGGCCTTTGTGACCGAGCTTTGCGGGCCGATCACGCCGGGCGGCACACTGGATAATATGGGGATCAGCACAACCTCGGCGCTTGGTGCGGTGGCCATTTCGCTGATCGGGATCGCTAATATCGCCGGTACCCTGACAGCGGGCTGGCTGGGCAAACGCTATTCCAAGAAATACCTTCTCGCGGGCATCTACACCGGCCGGACCATTGTGTCCGCGCTGTTTATTATGTTCCCGATCACACCTGAATCGGTGATCCTCTTTTCGGTCGCAATGGGGGCGCTCTGGCTTGCCACGATCCCGCTGACTTCGGGGCTGGTCGCGCATATCTACGGGCTGCGCTACATGGGCACGCTTTATGGTATTGTCTTTCTCAGCCACCAGCTGGGCAGTTTCCTCGGCGTCTGGCTGGGCGGGCGGATGTATGACATCTATGGCGATTACACGCTGGTGTGGTGGATCGGGGTGGCGGTCGGCGCCTTCAGCGCAATCATCCACCTGCCGATCCGCGAGCGCCGTCTTGAAGGGCTGCGCACAGCCTAGCCGTTGCGGCTGGTGAACCGGGCTATGTGATCAAGAACTTCTGAGGTGTGCGTATAGGGGATGCCGTGCCCGCCTTCTGACACCACCACGCTTTGCGCTGTCGGGTTCCAGTCGCCGAGGCGTTCAGATGACTTGAGCGGGATGACCTCGTCCTGCCCGCCCCAGATCGCCAGCACGGGCACGCCATCCTGTTGCAGGGTGGCGTGTGCTGCCTCCAGATCCTCACTGATAATGCCGCGCAGGCTTGATGCCACGGCGGGTACAAATCCCTTCCGGTCCAGTTCAGCCTCCTGCCGGCCGGAAATATTCTCTACACTGCTGGCCAGCCCGCTTTCGGCTTTGATGCCCTTGCGCAGCTGTCCGGGGTAAAAGAGCAGCATCAGCCATGTGCCTACAACAGGCACCTGCAGAAGTTTTTTGAACCCGCTGAGATCAATGTCGCGGAGGCCTGCGGGTGCAATCAGAATAACCTGCCGGACCGCCAGTGGACGGCGCGCGGCAAAGGCGGTGGCGATCGCACCGCCCATCGAATAGCCGATCAGGGTAATATCATCCTTAACCTGCTGATTTTCCAGCAGATCACTAAGCTGACGGTTGAAGAATTCTGCATTCTGGCTGCCCCAGGGCCGGTCGGACCAGCCCCGGCCGTAAAGGTCATAGGTCAGCACCCGGAACCCCAGACGTACCAGACCCGCCGCCACCCCCTCCCAGACGAAAGAGGGTGTCGTCAGCCCGTGAATGCAAACCGCAACGGGGCCTTTTTCAGGGCCGCGCCACTGGTAATGCGTCACCCCCTGCGAGAGCCGCACTGACTGGCCGGGCGCATTTTCCCGCGCGCTGTCGTTCATTCGCTTGCGGGTCACTTCGATCACAAGCGGAATGGCCACAGCGGCGGCGACAATCAGATAGACCCACATCATGAGCGGCTCTGCCATTGCTGCAGGATGTAGCGGCTGGTCATCAGATCCAGATGCGCGCCGCCGCCGTTTTTGAAGAGCGTGATGTCATCGTCGGAGGTGCGGGTGAAGCGGTCGGGCGTGTAATAATCGCTGACAATGTCGTCTGCTGAGAAAGCCCCGGACGCGATGGGTATTTTCAGCTCGCCAATATGGGCGACGGTTGTATCGAGACTGTCGACGAAAACGCGAGCGCGGGTCAGGGCGGTGTCATCGACCTCGCGCATATCAGGGCGGTAGGCACCGATCAGGTCGATATGCTGGCCCGGCCGCAACCAGTCTCCGAAGATCACCGGATCGGTGGCCATTGTTGCGACCGTTACGATGTCTGCCCGGGCAACCGCGCCCCGGAGATCTTCGGTGGTGCGCAAGCCCGGGATTTCCTGTGCCATCTCCCCGGCGCGGTCTGCCGACCGGTTCCAGACGGTGAACTCTGCACCGGGAAAGGCGGCACTGTACGCGGCGTGCAGGGCGCGTGCCTGAGTGCCGGCGCCGACGATCAGGATTTTGCTGCTGTCGGTGCGTGCCAGCCGTCGTGCAGCCAGCAGGCTGTCTCCTGCGGTTTTCCATTTTGTGACGAGGTGAAAATCGATGATGGCTTCAAGCACGCCCGTGTCATCTGAGTAAAGCGTCACGCCGCCGTTTATGGTCGACGTGTTTTTGGCCGCATTGTCCGGGAAAATTGTCGCGGATTTGACCGCGAGACCCAGCCCGTCGATCCAGGCGGCGCGGTTCAGCAGCGTGTCAGCGCCCCGGTACAGAAAAGTATCGGCGATTTCGGCTTTGGGCAGCAGATGCCCGGCGGCCAGCGCATCTGTCAGGCCGATCCAGTCGAGCATCGCCTCGCCTTCTGCGAAGGGGATAAAGTGTATCGTCATCGCGCTTCAGCTTCCGTGAGAAGTCCGGCAGAAATAAGGCGTGCAGCCCAGCCATCAGGGCCCTCAAAAAGATGCGTCTGCCAGCCCCGTGCATCTGCAGCGGCGATATTATCATCGCGGTCATCTGTGAAGATCAGATCCGCACCGCTGAGCCCTGAGGTGTCCTCCAACCGGGCGTAAATGCCTTCCGACGGTTTGGTGACGCGCAGGTGCCCTGAGATGAAATTCCGGTCGAATTCACGCAGAAACGGATAGTGTGTGGCCGCGTAATCATAGCTGCCGATGCCGAAATTGGTCAGGGAGAACACCGGAACTCCCTTGCCCTGCAGCGCCTTCATCAACCTGACAGAGCGGTCGATGGCAGGGGTCGCAAGCTCGATCCAGCGGTCGTGCCACATCCGGATCTCATCGCGCCAACCGGGATATTTCTCTGCGGTGGCATAGATGGTTTCGGTAAAAGGGTGTCCCTGATCGACCAGTTCGTTCATGCCGTGCAGATCCACTTCGGCAAACATCGCGCGGCGACGCTCTTCGCCGATTTCGGCATCGTAAAACCG
>NZ_JAHEHZ010000178.1 GCF_024639605.1 Roseobacter sp.
GGAGAAAGAGGGCCGTCTGGGACGCAAGGCCAATGCGGGCTTTTACAGCTATGACGAAAAGGGCAAGCGCCAGGGCCTCTGGGAGGGTCTCCGCGAGCAGTATCCGCCGCGCGCTGAACAGCCTGATCTCATCGACGTCCAGCACCGCTTGCTCTTTGCACAGACACTTGAGGCCGTGCGCGCGCTGGAAGAAGGCGTGCTGATGGACATCCGTGAGGGCGATGTCGGTGCCATTCTTGGCTGGGGCTTTGCGCCATGGTCAGGCGGTCCGCTGAGCTGGCTCGATATGCTGGGTGCGGCATATGCCGCCGAGCGCTGTGACGCTCTGAGCGAAGAGTTCGGTGCGCGTTTCAGTTGCCCGGATCTGCTGCGCGACATGGCCGCGAAAAACCAGACCTTTTACGGGCGTTTCGGTGCCACTGCCAAAGCGGCCTGATCCGCAGCCCCCGCGTACACGGTAAAAAGGGGGGCCGCGGCCCCCCTTTTCAGTTTGCTGCATTCTTGTCTGTTATCCCGGTCTGCTGGTCGGGTGGTCTTAAACGGCCAGGGAATATTCCCCGAAGTTCGCGGTGTAACGGCCCGTGCGCACAAGTGCCCGCTCCGCCAGAGCCTTGTCGAGCATGAACACCTCACGCGCCTGAGCATAGGCCATGACATTGTAAAGCCTCTGGACGGATGAGCGGCTCATACGGGCACTGTCGGTGCGGCCCCGGCAAAAGGCCAGCACACCACTGCGCACATAAATCACCTCGTCCTGACGGAAGATCAGACGGATCTGCTCCAGTTCCGGCACCGGGGCTTTGCGCCTGATGCCGCAGAGCCCTTCCAGAGCCAGCGACGGTACTACGGCAAAGGGATCCCCCATCGGATCCCGCACAAGTTCGCTTTCGACAAGCACGCCCTGCGCGGGCAGAAGGATGATCTCTGTGTCGTTGCTCAGGGCTCCGGCCGGGACAGTCAGCGGCCAGAAGGGGTGCGGGATCGTGGTCGCACCGGGCCAGAGCACGGTACGGCGGATGGCAATGATCTCCTGCAGGCTGTTATCGAAGGTTTTTACCCGGTCGCCTTCGCGCAGGTCACCTACGCGTATCCAGCCTGCGTCGCAGGCCACAAGAGTGTCAGCCGTCAGCCCTTGGTCCATGACCGTGCTTTCCCCCTGTCCGGTCAGGCCGGTTTGTGTCCGGGTTTCAAAGCTCTTTGCCGACATTCCAACAATCCCCTGAACGATGCTGTTGCGCTGCACCGTTTCTTTCACCCCGTTAACGATGTTCAGAAGAGTGTCGGGGATGAGCCGGGATTAAGGCGCGATTGTGTCATTGTTTCGCTCAGATGGCAGAGACCCGGGTGACTGTCGTAGATTATTTCAGGTTGAAGGACAAAAGATGTCAGCAACCGGGCGGCGAAGCGGCGGGCAGGACAAATATGGGGCAGCCGGAGAATCACCCGCGGGTCGGATTCCGAGGCAGATTTCACACGGCGGCACCTTCCAAAATGCTGCAAAACAAATATCGTGACACCGGCCCGTACGACGTATCGGGCAGGACCTGCAGGGAGAGATGACATGGGCTGGATGCGTGACGAGACCGGGCTTGGAAAAACACCCGCAAACTACGTCCCTCTGACGCCGTTGTCGCATCTGCGCCGGGCGGCGCATGTTTTTGCCGGCCGCACGGCAGTGGTCTGTGGCAACCATCGCGTCACCTATGCGGAATACTACGAACGATGCACCCGGCTTGCTTCGGCACTGGCACGGCGGGGTTTGAAACCGGGTGATGTGGTCGCCACCCTGATCCCCAACCTTCCTGCCCAGGCGGAGGCTCACTTCGGCGTGCCCGCATGTGGTGCGGTGCTGAATACGATCAACACGCGGCTCGACGTTGATACGGTGAGCTATATCTTTGCGCATGGCGAGGCAAAGATCATCCTCGCTGACACGCAGTTCATCGAGCTTGCCGAAGCCGCAGTTGCCCTGCTGGACGGCACAGCACCGCAAATCATCGAAGTGCCCGACCCGGACGCAGGGTTTCCTGCAACGGGCCGGCACCCGGTTTATGAGGACCTGCTCCGCGAGGGAGATGCAGGGTACGACTGGATCATGCCTGAAGACGAGTGGGAAAGCATTTCGCTGAACTATACTTCCGGCACCACCGGCCGGCCAAAGGGCGTCGTGTGCCATCACCGGGGCGCCTATCTGATGACAATGGGGACCGTGGTCAGCTGGCGCATGGCCGTCTATCCGGTTTATCTGACCATTGTGCCGCTGTTTCACTGCAACGGCTGGAACCACACCTGGATGATGCCACTGCTGGGCGGCACGCTGGTCTGTCTGCGCGACATAACCGCGTCAGGCATCTACAGCGCGATCGAAAAAGAAGGTGTCACCCACTTCGGTGGTGCCCCGATCGTGCTGAATATGATCGTCAATGCCACCGAAGCGGAACGGCGTCCCTTTGAGCACCGCGTCGAGGTTTTTACGGCCGGCGCACCGCCTGCCCCCGCGACGCTCTCCAAAATCGAAGCGCTCGGGTTTAATGTGACGCAGGTCTACGGGCTGACCGAGACCTATGGCCACGTCACCGAGTGTCTGTGGCGGAATGAGGAATGGGACGGTCTGGGCAAACCCGACCGTGCCGCCATAAAAGCCCGGCAGGGCGTGCCTTTCCCGATGATGGAAGACATCACCGTGCTGGACAGCAATATGGTTCAGGTGCCGAAAGACAGCAGTACCCAGGGCGAGATTATGATCCGCGGCAATTCGGTGATGAAAGGGTATTATAAGAACCCCGAGGCCACGGCAGAAAGTTTTGCGGGCGGTTATTTCCACTCAGGTGATCTCGCGGTGCAGCATCCGGACGGCTACATGCAGATCGCTGACCGGGCCAAGGATATCATCATTTCAGGCGGCGAAAACATCTCGTCGGTTGAGGTCGAAGGCGTGCTGATGGGCCATGATGATGTGCTGCTGGCCGCTGTGGTCGCCAAACCCGACGAAAAATGGGGCGAAGTGCCCTGCGCCTTTGTCGAACTGAAACCGGGGGCTGCTGAGAACGCCGAAGCGCTGATTGCCTTTTCGCGTGAAACGCTCGCCGGGTTCAAAGCGCCCAAGCATGTGGTGTTTCAGGAGCTTCCGAAAACCTCCACCGGCAAGATCCAGAAGTTTGAGTTGCGCAAGCTGGCAGCGACCCTCTGAACGGTATGCAGTCCCTGTTTGCCGGAACCGGCCGGGATGATAAGAAGGGGCTCAATCAGTCCCGGGCAGAAACACCGCAATGACGGCTCTCAAAAAATACGCGCGCCTTGAGGCCACAGGTCTGTGGCGCGCTGCGGAAGGTGATCAGCGCCGCGAGGTTGTGGTCTCGGTCGGTGACGCAACGCTGATCATATCGGATATGCGCGACCAGCCGATTACCCACTGGTCGCTGGCAGCTCTTCAGCGTGCAAACCCCGGCAAACGCCCGGCGATCTTTCACCCGGACGGAGACCCGGGTGAAACCCTCGAACTTGACGCTTCGGAGGCTGAGATGATCGAGGCCATCGAGACACTGCGCCGCGCGGTGGAACGTGCCCGGCCCCGGCCTGGACGGTTGCGGGGTCTGGGCGTGGTGGTGTCCTCGCTGGCGGTGGCGGCGCTGGCAGTCTTCTGGCTGCCGGGCGCGCTGATCAGCCACACGGTCTCGGTTGTGCCGGATGTGAAACGGACGGAAATCGGCAATGCGCTGCTGGAGCGGATTGAGCGGATGACCGGTCCTGCCTGCGCGGATAAGGCCGGGGTCTCCGCTTTGCAAAAGCTGCGCGCCCGGCTCGGCACCGGTCCGATCAGCCTGATGCCCGGCACCGTCATAACCAGCCTGCATCTGCCCGGCGGGCGTATTCTGCTCGACCGGGCACTGGTGGAGGATTTTGAGGAGCCCGACGTGGCGGCAGGCTTTGCCCTCGCCGAGCAGACCCTCGCGCGGAATTCTGATCCGTTGCGTGATCTGCTGGAAACCACCGGGACCAGGTCGGGGTTTCAGCTGCTCACAACCGGCACGCTGAAGGGAGAAATCCTTGATCGTTACGCCGAGGTGTTGCTGACGCGCGAGCGTGAGATGCCTGATCCCGACGCCCTGCTTGCTGCATTTGCTGCGGTATCAGTGCGCAGCGCACCTTATGCTCTGGCGCGCGATATCACCGGGGAAGACGTGCTGCCGCTGCTGGAAGCTGACCCGATGGCAGGCCGCGACCCGGTGGCACTTCTCAGCGATGCCGACTGGCTGCGACTGCAGAACATCTGCGGCGGCTGACGCTCACCTTTCCTGCTCACGCATCGGAACACCGCGACTCCAGAGCCGTTGCATATCAGCATGGCCCTGCAGCGTCTGTTCGGCACGGCGCGGATTAAGCCGGCCATCGCTCCAGGCTTTGCGATGCCCCGGCGGAACAGTCACGGGCCGGAACTCCTGGCGCTCTTCGTAAACGTGGCGCGGCAGGACGCGCGCCGTGAGCGGCACCCCTTTTGCAGCAGCAGTGGCCGGTGTCACGACCGTCCCGGCGAGCGATGGACCAACCCGCCGGTTGCGCACCGGTGAAGGCTGCCGCGCTGCCACGACAGGTGCAGGCGCAACGACAACAGGCGCCACCGGTGCCTGCACAACCGGCGCAGGGGTCGGAGCCGGCGGCGCATCGGCGACAGGCACAGCCGGATCAGAACCGGCCGCCGCAGGCTCTGTGCTTTGCGGGACAACAATCACGACTTCGGCCCCGGGCGGAATTACCGGTGCCTCCCCGGGCGGCGCCGGAGCCGTCACGGCTGCGGTAAAGGTCGGGGAGCGGCCGCATACCTGCCGGCGCGCCGGGTTAACCCGCGGCACCCAGCGCACAGCGTCATCAACCCCTACACGATTGAAAACACAGCCCCTGCTGTCGACAAACTGACTGCCGGTGTAGCCCACCGGCGGCATTTCCGCCGGCACCCCAGTGGTTTGCGCAATCACCCCGGTGCCGCAGATGCTGAAAACCAGCGCGTAAAAAGACCTTGAAAAAATGCGCATCATAACCAGTCCTGCCCCCACAAGATGAAGCACGACGATGCCGCAATCCGCTCTGTTAAACAAGGGACAGACGGCGCATTTCGCGCCGCCCTCCGGTTATTTCGTGCCGAACATCCGGTCACCGGCATCGCCCAGACCCGGCACAATATAGCCGATATCGTTGAGTTTTTCATCAAGCGCTGCAGTAACGATCGGCACATCCGGGTGTGCCTCGTTCATCCGTGCGACACCTTCAGGTGCTGCCAGCAGGCACAGAAAACGGATGTTGCTGGCGCCGGCATTCTTCAGCAGATCAATCGCTGCGACAGATGAATTCCCGGTGGCCAGCATCGGATCCACTGCAATAACAAGCCGGTCCTCGAGCTCTTCGGGCACCTTGAAATAATACTGAACAGGTTTCAGCGTTTTCTCATCGCGGTAAAGGCCGACAAATCCCACGCGCGCTGACGGAATGAGCTCCAGCACACCGTCCAGCAGGCCGTTGCCCGCTCTCAGAATCGATATCAGCGCCAGTTTCTTGCCGTCCAGCACAGGCGCATCCATCTCCTGCATCGGTGTTTCGATCCGCCTCGTCGTCATCGGCAGGCCGCGCGTAACCTCATAGGCCAGCAATTGGCTGATCTCGCGCAGTAACTGCCGGAATACCGCCGTCGGTGTTTCTTTGTCCCGCATAATGGTCAGCTTGTGCTGTACCAGCGGATGATCAACGATTGTCAGATTATCAGACATAATGCCCCCTAGCTCGCCCGTTCCCGGTGTAGCGCCGAAGCCTGCCTGCCCGCAAGACGCACCGGGGGGCCTTCCGACCGAAAACATGCAAAGCCGTGC
>NZ_JAHEHZ010000071.1 GCF_024639605.1 Roseobacter sp.
CAATGGCCGTCCCACCGGCCCAGGCGAACCAGACAAAGCACATCAGGGCAGGTACAATGAGCGCCCCGAGCACGAACTCGCGGATCGTCCGCCCGCGCGAGATACGCGCGAGGAAGAGGCCAACAAAGGGTGCAAAAGCGATCCACCATGCCCAGTAGAAGACCGGCCACCAGCCCTGCCATTGAGCAAGCAGGAAAGCTTCGGATCCTTCGACACCGTCTGATTTCCAGACGTTCAGGCTCATAGCCGGCAGTGCCAGAACATAGTCCCAGAGCCCGACAAACATCGCCGATGCCCCGAACCAGGTGGCGCCGAAAATGATGAAAAAGCTCAGCAGGAAAATCGACAGCACCATATTGATGTTCGACAGCCATTTGATGCCCTTGCCGACCCCTGAGAGTGCCGAGAGGGTCGAGGCCCCCATAATCACGATGATAGCGATAATGATGCCCGCCATGGTGGCGCCGCCCTCGGCATTGACGAGACCGCCGATCCCGATCCGCGACAAACCCGCGACAAACTGCTCGACACCAAAACCGAGTGTCTGCGCGACGCCGAGAATGGTTGCCACAACGGCAACTATATCGATGACATGGCCCAGGGGCCCGGAGAGTGATTTGCCGAAAAGCGGTGTCAGCGACGACCGGATCGTCAGGGGCAGACCTCTGCGGTAGCTGAAGAACGCCAGAGACAGTCCGGCAATGCCATAACACGCCCAGGCGCTGAAGCCCCAGTGCAGGAAGGACCATTTATAGGCCATGCGCACGTTATCCGCAGCGCCGCCCGTGGTCAGGCCTTTGATGGTCTCCGGGTTGCTTCCGAAATGGGCGACAGGTTCCGCAACAGCCCATGTCAGCATGCCCACACCGATACCGGCACCAAACATCATCGAGAACCAGGAAAAGTTGGTAAATTCCGGTTCTTCATGATCAAGGCCCAGCTTGAGCCTGCCCGCAGTCGGCCAGATCGCAAGCGCCAGACACACGATGACAAAGAAAGCGACAACCCAGATATACCAGGCGGCAAAGTTGCCGAGGATATAGCTGTTCATCCCGTTCAGGACAGCGCCCGACTGAATCGGCCAGAAAATCGCCCAGACTACGAGCGCGCTGATGATGATTTTACTGATGACTGTAACGTTAACGCTGAATCCCCGGTAAAACCCCGTGTCGGCGGTTTTGATCGGCAGATCCGTGAGGGGTGGTTCGATCGCCATTCGTGTCTCCTTGTTGCTGTCCCGCTTCATGGCCGCCACTTCAACGGGCGATCCCGGCAGAATATTGGTCGGGTGATGCGCCGCCCGTCCTTTGCAGGCCGGAAGGCCGGCGCGCTACCCTGCGTAACCGTACAGTATTTGGCTTAATTGATAAGGGAAAAAAATTGCGGCCCCGTGGTATCGGCAGGACGGCCCCGGTGCGTCCCGTCAGGCGCCCGCCAAAGAACGGCGCCGCATTCCTTTGAGCCCGGACCTTATTTTGCGCGCTTTCGAAAAGGTGCCGGGGCTGCGATAATTTTCCGGCGTTCGTTGGATTGCGGCGCCACTTTTGATGTTATGGGCGGCATTGACCGTCCCGGCACGACCCGCGTGGATTCCGGATAAAATCGCCCGGTGTTTCATTTATGTTCTTGGCATCCGGGAGCTTCCTGCTCATAATGTCAGAAAAATTCCCGCCGAGGGCGGAAGGGGAAGAGCAGCATGACCGAATTCGACCTATTGCTTCGCAATGCAGGGCACAGCGTGCCTGAAGCCGCGAAACTGCTTGGCTATTCGGAAGGGCATATTTACCGCTGGAAACGCGGCGAAGAAGCTCCCCGCGAGGCGGTACTGAACCTGCTGCGCATGGAAATCGACACCCGCAAAGGCGCACTGGCTGAAACGGTTTTCACATTCGCCGATCTGTTCGCCGGTATCGGTGGTTTGCGCAAAGCGATGGAGGGCGCGGGCGGGCGCTGTGTCTTTACTTCTGAGTGGGACAAATACGCCCAGCAGACCTATCTCGCTAACTTTCCTGACAACCGCCCCCTTGCCGGCGACATCCGCGATGTCGATGCGGCCGATATTCCCGCGCATGATGTGCTGGTCGCAGGCTTTCCCTGCCAGCCCTTCTCCATCGCCGGCGTTTCCAAAAAGAATGCACTCGGGCGCGCACACGGCTTTGACGATGAAACCCAGGGCACGCTCTTTTTTGATGTCCTGCGGGTGCTGAAACATCACCGCCCCTCGGCCTTTCTGCTGGAAAATGTAAAGAACCTCAAAAGCCACGACAAGGGCAAGACCTTTGAGGTGATCCGCCGCAAACTGACGGCAGAACTTGGATACACCCTGCATACCCGCGTAATCGATGCGGCGCATTTCGTGCCGCAACATCGCGAACGCATCGTCATTGTCGGCTTCCGCGATCCGGTCCCGTTCAGTTTTGACGATATGGCGGTACCCGAGCGCGGACATCTGCGTGTACGCGATATCCTGCACCCCGCGGATGGCAGCGAGGCGCCCGAGGGGCATTATACGCTCGGGGCGGATGCACGGGTCAGCGACAAGTACACACTTACCGATAAACTCTGGGCCTATCTTCAGGCCTATGCGGCCAAGCACAAAGCCGCCGGTAACGGTTTCGGCTATGGGCTCGTGACAGGCGACAGCATCGCGCGCACGCTCTCGGCCCGTTATTACAAGGATGGCTCGGAGATTCTCGTGAGCCGTGGCGAGGGTCTGAATCCGCGCCGTCTGACGCCCCGCGAATGCGCGCGCCTCATGGGGTATCCTGAAAGTTTCCGTATCCCGGTGTCCGACACTCAGGCCTACAAACAGTTCGGCAACTCCGTTGCCGTGCCGGTTTTTGCAGAGGTCGCACGTGTCATGCAGCCTCATATCCGGACCGTAATGCAGGAGGCCGCGCCCGAAAGACTGGCCGCCGGTGGCTGACGTTCACGACCCGGCCACGCGCAGCCGCAATATGTCCGCGATCCGCGGCAAAAACACAAAGCCCGAACATCAGATCCGCCGCGCGCTGCATGCACGGGGGTTCCGGTTCCGGCTGCATAGCGCAGGTCTGCCGGGGCGCCCTGATCTTGTGCTCAGAAAATACCGGGCCGTCATCTTCGTACATGGCTGTTTCTGGCATGGACACAACTGTCCGCTTTTCCGGTTGCCCGCCACGCGCACCGCGTTCTGGGAAGCCAAGATCACCGGCAACCGCGCGCGTGACACCTGGCAGGAAGCAGAACTTCTGGCTGACGGATGGCGGGTGGCAAAGATCTGGGAATGCGCGCTTAAGGGGCCGGAGAGGATCGGCGCAGATGCCGTCGCCGGTGCCCTTGCCGCCTGGTTGCCAGAGGACGGTGCGCGGCTTGAGATGCGGGGGCGCGCGCAATGACTGACGCCCTGACCGCGCTGATTGCGAGGATGGCGGCGACAGGGGCTACCGGGTTTCTCGCCAAGGAACTCGCCCCCAACGACAATTCAAAAAACCAGCTCTATCTGGGCTCAGATTTCGGCGTACTGAATATCCTGCCGCAGGGCGGGCTGGTCACGGATACCTCTGATCTTGCAGGCAGCCGACGGGACAGGGCCAAAGCGCCGCTGATCTGGGACTGGTTGCTGCCGGACGGTCTGTCGCGCGCGCCCGATGCACAACTGATCCTGTATCCGGCCTATCCTGAGGTGCGCCTTTCGGGGCTGCTGCGCGGCGCGGATGGCGCGCCCGCCGACGTCATCCGCTCGCGGGCACCGGGCCGCATGCTCTTTCTTGGCGTTGTGCCGGGAGACCGCATCCTCGCATGGGCAGGATTTGCCGAAGACCCGGAAGTGCGCGCCTTCAGAAACGCCGGCCAGTTCGAAAGCCGCGGCGTTTTCAGCAATCTGGGCCTCCTGCACACCGGTGCCGATGCCCGCAGTATGCTGATTGCCAGGCTGGCGGAGATAGCAGATGCCGGTTGGCTTGCCTCGCAGAAGCTTGGCGCTGACGGCCCTCTGCCATACCGCGCGCCCAACGGTGGCGGATATACTCTGGAGGCAGCTCTCGGCATACGTCCCAACGGACGCGCAGCGCCTGATTTTCACGGGTGGGAAATAAAGCAGTTCGGCGTGTCTGACTTCATGCGCAACACCCCCCGCAGCGCAGTCACGCTGATGACCCCTGAACCTGCAGGCGGCTTTTACCGCGAGGCAGGCGCGGAAGCATTCGTGCGCCGCTACGGGTATCCCGACCGTTCCGGCAGGCCGGGTCGTCTGAATTTTGGCGGCGTCTATACCGTGGGCAGGGGACCGGTTGCGCTGACGGGGCTGTCTTTGGAAATGGACGGTTTTGATCCGCAGTCCGGCCGGATTACGGATATCGCGGGTGGTCTTTCTCTTAAAGACGCCGAAGGTCGCATCGCCGCGTCCTGGAGCTATACCGGTCTGATCGCGCACTGGAACCGCAAACATGCACAGGCCTGCTATGTCCCTTCGGTCAGGCGCGGGCCGCCGGTCGAATACGCCTACGGACGGGAGGTGCTGCTGTGCGAAGGAACTGATTTCTTTCTGCTGCTGCGCGCCTTTGCAGCTGGAATAGTAAGCTATGATCCGGCGCTGAAACTTGAAAACCGTGCAGGCGGGCCGCCGGCGCTCAAAAGACGCAGCCAGTTCCGCATCCGGCACCGTCAAGTGACATCGCTTTACCGGCGCAGTTCTGTCGTCCGCCTGCCGGAGGGCCCGCCGGCGGACTGACAGCCGGTAATCGCGCTGCATCCTCTGTATTATGCAGACCGATCCGGGATAGAGTATGCGCGAAGGACTGCGCGCGCAGGACATAAAACAAGGCTGCAGAGCACGGATGGCCGGAAAAAATAAACACAAAAACGACCGTAGTCCTTCCCGCCACACGCGCGATGACTGGATCCGGACGGCTCTCGACACGCTGATCTGCGAGGGGGTGGGAAATGTCAAAATCATGGTGCTGTCAGCAAAGCTGAATACCGCGCGCTCAGGGTTTTACTGGCATTTCGACAGCCGTGCGGATCTGCTGGACCACCTGCTGGATCACTGGCAGGCAACAAACACGCGCGCCATTACCGACAGTGCCGCGCGCCCGGCTGATACCATCTGTGCGTCTGTCGTAAACGTGGCGACCTCATGGACAGGCGAGGGCGGGTTTGACACCCGGCTCGATTTTGCCATCCGCGACTGGGCGCGCCGGTCGGCATCCGTGCGGGCGGCGCTTGATGCATCAGACAATGAACGGGTCGTGGCCCTGACGCAGATGTTTCAGCGGCATGGGTTCGACGACAAAGAAGCGCAGGTGCGCGGGCGGATCCTCTATTATACCCAGATCGGCCACGATGCGCTGGATCAGAAAGAAGACCTGGAGACGCGCCGGAGCAGAACGTGGCAATACCTCTTCTGCCTGTCGGGCCAGGAGCCGGCACAGCAGGATGTGGATCGCCTTGACGCTGCACGGATGCCCTAGTGACTGCGCGCAGAGCAGAGCCGCTAGCTGAGAGCGTGCAGCGCATCTGCTTCGGCATTGGCACCACGCAGCATGAAGGCATGCTCTGAGGCCACGAAAAACATCGTGACCCCCAGTTTATGCAGATCGGGACCTGCAGCAGCACCTGCAGCAAAGGTCATGAAGGCTTTGTCATGTGCTTTCGCAGCCTTGCCGGTATCCGCGATTGCTTCGAGCACCATGGGATCTGCAGGGTTGGTCTTGCCATAGCACACCGCAAGGTCGGCAGGTCCGACAAAGAGCCCGTCGATGCCGTCGGTTGCCGCGATGGCCTCTGCGGCCTCCACGCCTTCGGGCTCTTCGATCTGCGCAATCACGATAGTTTCGTCGATGCTCTGCTGCAGCACGTCGGTCATCGGGCGGGTTGCATAGCCGGCCCAGCGTGTCGATCCGGCATAGCCACGACCGCCATGCCCGAAACGTGCGGCTTGTGCCACCATCTGCGCTTTTTCGACGGTATTCACATGGGGCACCACGATGCCGGTTGCACCGGAATCCAGCGCTTTGAGGATTTCCACAGGTGTTCCCGCCGGCACGCGGACAAGCGCGGGAATCTTCAGCGCGCGGCACATGGCAAGGCAGATATCCATACGGCCCCGGTCAAACGGCGCGTGCTCGGCGTCAAGACAGATGAAATCGAGCCGCGACAGCGCGAGGACTTCGATCATCTCATGCGCCGGCGTTTTCATGAAGGTGCCGACGAGGATTTCTCCGGAGAGCATACGGGTTTTGAAACTGGTGGTCATGGGGCCTCGATCTTTCGCGCGGCGGGCGGGCCGCCGGTTCAGCGACACCGTGCCGAATACGATCCGCCGGGGCAACCGCGAAAACACAGACACCTGCCGTATACCCAAAGGCAAAAAGCGGCGCGCAGATCAGAACACCAGGTTCATCACTGTAAGCGAGACCACCAGAAAAAGCAGGGTCATCACCCCGCCGCTTTTCATGAAATCCGTCACTTTATAACCGGCGGGTCCCATGATCAGCGCGTTGACCTGATGGGTTGGTATCAGAAAGGAATTAGATGTCGAGATCGCCACCGTGAGCGCAAAGATCGCCGGATCACCCCCTGCCGCCAGCGCGATCGACACTGCCAGCGGCACCAGAAGGACGGTTGCGCCCACGTTCGACATGATCAGCGTGAAGATGGTGGCCAGCACCGCAAGCCCTGCCTGGAGCGACCAGACCGGCCAGCCATCGAGCAGCGTCAGGATTTGCTGGGCGATCCACTCTGCGGTGCCTGTGGACTGCACGGCCTGTCCCAGCGGGATCAGGCTTGCCAGCAGAAAAATCGTACTCCAGCTTACCGAGGCATAGGCCTCGTCGATGTCGATTACCTTTGACAGGATCATGCCCACTGCCCCGGTCAGCAGGCACAGCGAGAGCCGCAGATCGGTAAACAGGATGAGCCCCAGTGCGATCAGAAAAAACAGGAGCGCCCAGCCAACCTTGGCGGGACGCATCTCCTCATGCGGAAAATCCGTCGTGACCACTACGAAATCGCGGTCCCGGGTCAGGCGGGTCAGCGCCTCCCAGGTGCAGTGAATGACCAGCGTGTCGCCGGCGTGAAACGGCACCTCACCCACGGCTGTCGGTTCGTGCTGGTCGGTGGCCACATAACTCATCGTTTCTTCGTCACGGTGAATAGCCAGCAGACTCGCGCCATAGGTTTTGCGGAACACGAGATCATGCGCGCATTTGCCGATCACGGAGGAGCCGGGAGGCACAACCATCTCCGCCACACCCGACCGGGTGGGTGCGTAGTCTTCGGCAAAAACATCGAGCTGGTCGTGCAGGATGTAGCCGCCCTCTTCGACCATCTGACGGATCACTTTCTCGCGGCCCAGCACTGCAAAACGACATGGTGCTGTAATCTCTGTCTGGATGACCGGCGCAAACCAGCGTTTGCCGCGATAAGCGCTGCCGATAATATAGATGTGATACTGCTGCATGACGTCATCGAAGGTGCGCCCGACACAATCATGACCTTCTGGTACCGAGATCTCAAAGATATCGGTCTTCAGCCCGTATATCTTTTTCAGATAGTCTTTGAGCGACTGGCCACTGGTCGCATCGCCCGATTTTGTACCCGCGGGCAGCACCCAGCGCCCGAAGAGCGTGAAATACAATATGCCGGTTATAACGAGGCAGATGCCGACAGGCGTCACCGAGAACAGGCTAAAGGTCTCCATTTGCCGGTCCGGGGGCAGGGTCTCATTGGCGCTGAGCAGAAGGTCGTTCAGCAGGATAAGCGGTGAAGATCCCACCATCGTCATTGTCCCGCCCAGGATCGCACAAAACCCCATCGGCATCAGCAAGCGGCTGAGCGGCAGTTCTGTGCGCACCGAGATGCGGCTGACCACCGGCAGAAAGAGCGCCGCCGCCCCCACGTTCTGCATAAACGACGAGATAAAGCCGACAGTGCCGGAAACGATGGGAATGATCCGCGCCTCGGTCTTGCCGCCGTGTCTCAGAATAAGGGCCGCGACCTTGCTCATCAGGCCGGTTTTGTCGAGACCCGCCCCGATAATCATCACAGCGATAATGGAGACAACGGCATTGGAGGCAAGCCCGTCGAAAAGCCGGGAAACATCTGCCAGACTGTTGAGTGCCGGCACCTGACTGAGCAGCCCCAGCAGCACCATCACAAGGATGGCGGCCAGATCAATACGCACAATTTCCGAAACAAAGAGGAAGACGGTAAACGCCAGCAGCCCGAGGACGACGGACATCTGCAGCGTAAGTTCAACCGTTTCCATATAATCTCCCCGGTCGCAGTTTTACGGGTTTTGCCGGTTTTCGCAATGAACTCCTCGGTCGACCCGGCCAATTTGCGGACGATGCGCGCACTGCCCGAAGCGGTGAGTCGCAAGGACGGTGCCTCTTCACCGCGAAAACGCAGAGTGATCGCATCTGCACGCATAACGGGAATTTATGTTAGCGCATGACAGACGTTTCGCTCTTTCGGGAGCCCGGTTCCGGTGTTTCCAGGGCAGATAAAAAGTAAACGCGCAACCTGCTGGAAAGACTTGGATTTGGCAATTTGTCGCAGGTGAAATTTACATTCACCGCTGCATTTGATAAAATATATTTACAAAAATAATACACAATTACAGTTATATAGTGATTAATTTTCTGGTGGCCTGTAATTCCTTTACACAAGGAGGGGGTGCCTTGGGAAAGCACTGAAGCGTCCTCTCATCGTTCGGAAATCGATTTGAGGAGACCGATATGACCGCGAAAGCCGGAATAACCCCGCATGTGAACGCTGAGCAGTACAAGTCGCTTTACGCGCAGTCCGTCAGGGACCCTGATGCATTCTGGGGCGAACAGGGCAAAAGGCTCGACTGGATCCGCCCCTACACCCGTGTCAGCGACGTGAGTTTTGCGCCCGGCAATGTGTCGATCAGGTGGTTTGACGACGGCGTGCTGAACGTTTCGGTAAACTGCATTGACCGTCATCTCGAAAAACGCGGCGATCAGACGGCAATCATCTGGGAGCCTGATGATCCCAAAGATCCGGCCCTTCATATCACGTACAAAAACCTGCACCGCTCGGTCTGCAAAATGGCCAATGTGCTCAAAGAGCTTGGCGTGACCCGCGGCGACCGTGTCGTCATCTATCTGCCGATGATCCCGGAAGCTGCTTATGCCATGCTGGCCTGCGCGCGGATCGGGGCCATTCATTCCATCGTTTTCGCCGGGTTCTCCCCGGACGCGCTCGCCGCGCGGATCAACGGCTGTGACGCAAAGGTTGTGATCACTGCCGATGAAGCACCGCGTGGCGGGCGGGTCACGGCGCTCAAAACGAATACGGATCAGGCGCTGCTTCATTGTGATGACGATGTGAAATGCCTCGTTGTCAAACGCACCGGGGGCCAGACCACCTGGACCCCGCGCGACTACGATTACAACAAACTGGCCGAGGCAGCCGCCGATACCTGTGCGCCCGAGCCGATGGATGCAGAAGACCCGCTCTTTATCCTCTATACCTCCGGTTCAACCGGTCAGCCCAAGGGCGTCGTGCACACCTCGGGCGGGTATCTGGTCTATGCGGCGATGACCCATGAGATCGTTTTTGATTACCACGACGGTGACGTTTTCTGGTGCACTGCGGATGTGGGCTGGGTCACCGGCCACAGCTATATCGTTTATGGTCCGCTGGCCAACGGCGCGACCACAATCATGTTCGAAGGCGTTCCGACATATCCGGATACAGGCCGGTTCTGGGACGTTTGCGAAAAGCATGGCGTGAACCAGTTCTATACGGCCCCGACAGCGATCCGCGCGTTGATGGCGGCCGGCGATGATCCGGTGAAAGCCTATGATCTGACCAGCCTGCGCACGCTCGGTACGGTGGGCGAGCCGATCAACCCCGAAGCCTGGAACTGGTACAACACTGTTGTAGGCGGCGGGCGTTGCCCGATCGTCGATACCTGGTGGCAAACCGAGACAGGCGGGCATCTTATGACGCCGCTGCCTGGTGCCACGGAGCTGAAACCAGGCTCGGCGCAGCAGCCTTTCTTCGGTATCACGCCGGTGGTGCTCGAACCCACAACGGGTGAGGTCATCGAAGGCAATGACGTCGAGGGCGTTCTGTGCATCGCCACGAGCTGGCCCGGCCAGATGCGCACCGTCTGGGGCGATCATGAACGCTTTGAGAAAACCTATTTCAGCGACTACGCGGGATATTACTTTACCGGTGACGGCTGCCGGCGTGATGCCGACGGCGATTACTGGATCACCGGGCGGGTCGATGATGTGATCAACGTCTCGGGCCACCGCATGGGCACCGCCGAAGTTGAAAGCGCACTTGTGGCGCACGGCAAGGTCGCCGAAGCCGCCGTGGTGGGATACCCGCACGCGATCAAGGGGCAGGGCATCTATTGCTATGTCACTCTGATGAACGGCGAGGAGCCCACCGAAGAGCTGCGTCAGGAGCTGCGCAAGTGGGTCCGTACCGAGATCGGGCCGATTGCATCGCCTGACCTCATCCAGTGGGCCCCGGGTCTGCCGAAAACACGCTCGGGCAAAATCATGCGCCGCATTCTGCGAAAGATTGCCGAGGACGATTTCGGTGCCCTTGGTGACATCTCGACGCTCGCGGATCCGTCCGTCGTCGAGGATCTGATCGACAACCGCATGAACCGTGAGGACGCATGAAATGACCCGCGACACACAAACAGCTCCGGTGCCTGTTCTGATCCTGCTCGGGCCTCCGGGGGCCGGCAAGGGCACCCAGGCCCGCAGGCTGCACGAAAAATTTGGCCTTGTGCAGCTCTCGACAGGAGACCTTCTGCGCGCCGCCGTTGCTGCTGGCACACCTGCGGGTAAAGCCGCGCAAACCGTGATGCAGGCCGGCGGGCTTGTCAGCGATGAAATTGTTCTCACAGTGCTGTCCGACCGTCTGGCCGATCCCGACTGTGCTGCCGGCGTCGTGCTCGACGGGTTTCCGCGCACGACGGCTCAGGCACAGGCGCTCGACGAGATGCTCGGCCGGTCCGGACAGCGGGTAAATGCGGCGATCTCTCTTGAAGTGGACAGTGCCGGAATGGTCTCCCGGGTCGTTGGCCGGTTCACCTGCGGCGACTGCGGCGAGGGCTATCACGACAGCTTCAAACCCGAGAAAACAAGCGGTGTCTGTGATAACTGCGGCGGCCAGAACATGACCCGGCGCGCCGATGACAATGCCGCAACGGTCATGTCCCGGCTTGACGCCTATCATGAGCAGACCGCACCGCTGATCGCCTGGTATGACAAGCGCGGTGCACTGTGGCGTGTCGATGCCATGGGCGGGATCGACAAGATCAGTGCAGACATCGCGGCCGTCGCCGCAGCACACACAACAGACCGATCACACCACGCAGAAGCGGCACTCTGAAGCCGCACCATTTTATCAAAAGGAGGAACGTAAAATGTCAGACCGGACAGTTCAGACCGGCATAAAAGCCGCGGAGGACGCGAGTGGTTACTGGACCGCAAATATCCGCATCATTGTCATCAGCCTCATCATCTGGGCCCTTGTGTCCTTTGGCTTTGGCATCCTGCTGCGCCCGATGCTGTCAGGCATCAGCGTCGGCGGCACCGATCTCGGTTTCTGGTTCGCCCAGCAGGGATCCATTCTCGTCTTTCTGGCGCTGATCTTTTTCTACGCCTGGCGGATGAACAAACTCGACCGTGAATACGGCGTAGAGGAGGACTGACCCCATGGACCAGTTTACACTGAACCTGCTGTTTGTCGGCGCGTCTTTCGCGCTCTACATTGGCATCGCGATCTGGGCCCGCGCGGGCTCCACATCCGAATTCTATGCCGCGGGCCGGGGTGTTCACCCCGTCACCAACGGCATGGCCACGGCGGCTGACTGGATGTCGGCGGCATCTTTCATCTCGATGGCGGGCCTCATCGCATTCACCGGCTATGACAACTCATCCTTCCTGATGGGCTGGACCGGTGGCTATGTGCTGCTTGCTCTGCTGCTCGCGCCCTACCTGCGCAAATTCGGGAAATTCACCGTTTCAGAATTCATTGGCGACCGTTTCTACTCCCCGACTGCACGGCTCGTTGCAGTCATCTGTCTTATCGTTGCGTCCACGACGTACGTGATTGGTCAGATGACGGGCGTTGGCGTGGCGTTCGGACGGTTCCTGGAGATTTCCAACACCTCCGGTCTGCTGATCGGTGCCTGTGTGGTTTTCGCCTATGCGGTTTTCGGCGGCATGAAGGGCGTTACCTATACGCAGGTGGCGCAGTATGTTGTGCTGATCATGGCCTATACCATTCCGGCTGTGTTCATCTCACTACAGCTGACCGGCACGCCCATTCCGGCGCTGGGCCTCTTCTCTGAGACAACGGCCACGGGCGGCGAAGGCTCCGTGTATCTGCTGACCAAGCTGGACCAGATCGTGACCGATCTTGGTTTTGCCAGCTACACTGAGGCGCATAAAGACAACCTTAATATGGTGCTCTTCACGCTCTCCCTGATGATCGGGACCGCGGGTCTGCCGCATGTCATCATGCGCTTTTTCACCGTGCCCAAAGTTTCGGACGCTCGCTGGTCCGCCGGCTGGGCGCTGGTCTTCATCGCTCTGCTCTACCTCACGGCCCCCGCGGTGGGTGCGATGGCACGGCTTAACATCACGGAACTGATGTGGCCCAATGGTACGAACGGTGAAGCGGTATCTGTCGAGCAGATCGAAAGCGACGCGCGGTATGACTGGATGGCGACCTGGCAGAAAACCGGTCTTCTCGACTGGGAAGACAAGAACGGCGACGGCCGGATCCAGTACTATAACGACAAATCCGACGCGATGGCCGAAAAGGCTGCAGCCAACGGCTGGGAAGGCAATGAGCTCACGAACTTCAACCGTGATATCCTTGTGCTGGCCAACCCGGAGATTGCAAGCCTTCCCGGCTGGGTGATCGGTCTTGTGGCGGCGGGCGGGCTTGCCGCAGCGCTCTCCACCGCGGCGGGTCTGCTGCTGGCGATCTCCTCAGCGGTCAGCCACGATCTGCTCAAGGGGCAGCTGACGCCGGATATGTCCGAAAAGGCAGAGCTGATGTCGGCGCGGATCGCCATGGCGGTTGCCATCGGTGTGGCCACCATTCTGGGTCTGAACCCTCCCGGGTTCGCAGCACAGACGGTGGCGCTGGCCTTTGGCCTCGCGGCGGCTTCGATCTTCCCGGCGCTGATGATGGGCATCTTCTCCAAGCGGGTGAACAACGTGGGCGCGGTCTCCGGCATGCTGGCAGGTCTCGGCTTCACGCTGATCTACATCTTCCTGCACAAAGGCTGGCTCTTTATCGCGGGCACCAACTCCTTTCCGGACACAGTTGACGGATCGCTTTTCGGCATCCAGTCCACTGCGATCGGAGCGGTCGGAGCGCTGATCAACTTCGCGGTTGCCTACGGTGTGTCGCTTGCGACCAAAGACACCCCGCAGGAGATCAAAGATCTGGTCGAAAGCGTCCGGGTACCTGCGGGTGCCGGTGTGGCTGTCGATCACTGATCCGCGCTGTGGCCGGGCGCTCTGCCCGGCCCGCTGAAGCCAACCTGTCCCGGCGTTTTCCGGGGCAGGTCTCATGATACCCGGAGGCTGCCATGCGCGATGATGAGCTGACATTTCTGGCCGGCCGGCATCCCTGGGATGCACTGCCCGGCGATGTCCTTAACGCACTGCGCCCGGAACTCGCCCGCCTGACCGTGGAAAAGGGTCAGACCATCTACACCGCAGGCGCGCCGCTTGATGGTCTTTACTTTATTCTTTCTGGCGGCGTCGAAGTCACTGATCTGACCGGCAGTCAGGTCTCGGTGCTGCACGCCGGCAATTCCTTTGGAGAGCGCGGCCTGCTGCGCGATGGCCTCGCTGCGACGACGGCCAGGGCCATCGAGACCACAAAGCTGATTTGCCTGCCCGCCGCCCGCTTTGAAGACCTGCGCGCGTCGCAGCCGGCCTTCCGCGCCTTTTTCGACCGGTCCCGGGCCGCGCCCGATAGCGGGCTGCAGCCGCCGGGGCTTGCGCAGGTGCGCGTCGATACGCTGATGATCCGTGATCCGGTGACCTGCACAGTCGAAACCACGATCCGCGCCGCGGCAGAACTGATGCGCGACCGTCGGATATCGTGCCTCTGTGTGCTCGCAGAAGGCCGGCTGACCGGGATCCTTACCCTGCGCGATCTGGTGAACCGGGCGCTCGCTACAGGGCTTTCTGATGATACGCACGTCGGCAGTGTAATGACCAAAGCCCCGCGCACCCTGCCACCTTCAGCTATCGGGTCGGACGTTCTGCATATGATGGTTGAGCACCGGCTGGGCCATTTGCCGGTGGTCGATGGCGACCGCCTTGCAGGTATTGTCACCCAGACGGATCTCACGCGCTTTCAGGCGACGACATCGGCGGGTCTTGTCGGCGATGCGGCGCGGGCGACGACAGTGGATGCGCTGGCGCAGGTCACGGCGCGCATCCCACCACTTCTCGTACACCTCATCGCAACCGGCCAGCGGCATGACACCGTCACCCGGCTGATCACGGATGTGGGCGACGTGGTTACCCGCCGTCTGCTGACGCTCGGCGAGGAAAAGCTCGGGCCCGCTCCGGCGGGCTGGCTCTGGCTGGCCTGCGGATCACAGGGCCGGCGCGAGCAGACGGGAGTGTCTGACCAGGACAACTGCCTCATTCTCGAAGACGTGCCGGGCATCGCAGATCATCCGTGGTTCCGCGACTTCGCGGCTTTTGTCTGTGACGGGCTCAACGCCTGCGGATATGTTTATTGCCCGGGCGATATGATGGCCACAAACACGCGCTGGCGTCAGCCGCTGGCGGTCTGGCGTGAATACTTTCGTGGCTGGATTGCGCAGCCCGGCAAAGAGGCGCAGATGCTGGCCTCTGTGATGTTCGATCTGCGGCCCGTCGGCGGCAACGCGGCCCTTTTCGAAGGTCTGCAGAAAGAAGTCCTGAAAGCGGCTTCCGGCAATTCGATCTTTACCGCGCATATGGCCGGCAATGCGCTGACCCATGCGACACCGCTGGGACTGTTGCGCGGCATCGCCGTGATTTCCTCAGGTGAGCACCGCAAGACAATCGACACCAAACATAACGGTGTGGTTCCGGTCGTCGATCTGGGCCGGATGTATGCGCTGCAGGGTCAGATCGACCAGGTGAACACCCGCGCCCGGCTGAAAGCGGCGCTGGCCGCAGGGATCGTCAGTGCACGGGGCGGGCGCGATCTTATTGATGCCTATGACCTGATCGCGCAGATGCGGCTTGAGCATCAGGCAAGACAGATCCGCGACGGCCATGCTCCGGACAATTTTCTGCCGCCCGCAAGTCTGTCGGATTTCGAACGCAGCCACTTGCGGGACGCATTCGTGGTCGTCAAAACCATGCAGGCAGCGCTGATGCAGGGCAGGGGGCTGCTCGGCTGAGACCGGCAGGCTCGTGAGGGGAGGAGGAGCAGAATGATTTTTGAACTGATCGGAACACTGGTGGCCGGGGGCGTCATGGCGCTGCTGGTCTGGGCCGTCAACCGGTTCACCGGGGGCCGCCTTCCGAAATGGCTTATGCCGGTTGCCGCCGGTCTTGCTATGCTGATTGCAACGATTTCCAGCGAATACGGCTGGTACGCCCGCACCACTGCGACCATGCCGCGGGGTCTTGTGGTCGCACAGCCGGTCGAGGAAAGGGTTTTCTATCGCCCCTGGACTTACGTCAGACCCTATATAAGCCGCTTTGTCGCCGTGGACCGAGCGCGCATGCGCAGCCACCCGCAGCAGCCAGATCAGTATATTGCAGATCTGGTCATCTACGGCCGCTGGGCCCGTACCGCGACGGTGCCTGTTCTTGTTGACTGTGCCGGAATGCGGCGCGCAGATCTTGCCGATGGTGCTGAGTTCGGTGCCGGCGGAGAGGTCATTTCCGCGCAGTGGATCGCTCTGGATGCCGGTGATCCGGTCCTGCAGGCGGTCTGTCAGGAGGTCTGAGATGCGACAGGCAGGCCTGCGCCTTAGAGTGTTTTTATTCTTTGCACTGCTGGCCGCGGCAGGGGTGGTCACCGCATGGGGCGGTCTCTGGCTGGGGTATCGCCAGCTCGCTCAGCCCGCAGCCCTTCCGGGGTTTGTGACCGCTGCCGTGGTCTGCGGATTCGGATTGCCGCTGCTTTCCGCTGGTATCTGGCTGCTTTTTGACGAAAACGTCAGCAAACCCGTCGAAACTCTCTCCGGCGCGCTCCGGGTCGGGACAGATGCGGGCGGAGCTGCGCTGAAAAAGCACAACGCAGGGCAGTATCTCGGCGATCTTGCGCCCGCAGTTGCCTCGGCCTGTGAGCGTTTCGCCAACGCTTCCGCAGAGACCGCTACCCGCATCGACGAAGAAACTGCGCGGCTGAAGAAACAGCGCGAACAGCTTTTACAGATCCTTTCTGATGTGCCGGTCGCTGTGATCCTTGCAGGCCCTGATCACCAGATCGTGCTTTATGATGGACAGGCGGCCGATCTGATGGCCCGGGAACGTCCCGCGTTGCTGAACGGATCGGTATTTGATTACCTCGACGAAGACGGCGTGCGCGCCGCGCTTGAGCGCCTTGCCGGGACGGGCGCCAACAGAACCGACGTGACCCTCACCGGGCGCTCCGGCGCGGTTTATACCGGCCACATCCGGCGTTTCGGGAGGACGGGCGGCTACACGCTGATGCTCAAGCCGTTGTCGCCCGATGCCGCACGGCCCCTTGTCTATGATTTCGATCTGCTTGGTAAAAGCCGTTGTGACACCCTGGCGGACACGCCGTTGAGGGATCTGGCATGGGTGGTCTTTGACAGTGAAACGACCGGCCTCGATCCGCAAAAGGACGAGGTCGTTCAACTTGCCGCTGTGCGGATCATCAACGGACGCATCGTTGCGGGCGAAGTGTTTGATGCGCTGGTTAATCCGGGCCGTCCCATACCCGCCGCCTCAACGAAAGTGCACGGAGTCAGTGAGGAAATGGTCCGCGCCGCACCGCCTTTCCCGGATGTCTGCCGCAGCTTTCACGGGTTCTGCGCGGAGGCCGTCATCATTGCACATAATGCACCCTTTGATGTCGCCTTTTTGAAACGCGCAGAGCCCTCCTCGGGCTGTGTGTTTGACCATCCGGTGCTGGACACGGTGCACCTCTCGGCAATCGTCTTTGGCGGGGCAGAGGAGCATACACTTGATGCGCTTTGCTACCGGCTCAACATCACGATCGCGCCTGAACTCAGGCACACGGCCCTTGGTGATGCAGAGGCGACGGCCCGTGCGTTCTGTGCACTGCTCCCCGTGCTTGAGGCGCGCGGATTAAATACCTTTGGCGCGCTGAGTGCGGAATGTGAAAGGCACCGCCGTATCTTGAAAACAGTAATCTCCTGACGGGCGGAAAGTGTCCGGCGCACGCAATACAGCGAACGCCAGAACCCTGATCAGACTGCGACGGCGTGCCCCCGGCGCGACACGACATGTGCGTCCGCCCTGAGGCTTTCGGCAACCGAGCCTGCGACGATACGAGCCGTCGCAGCACAAAGGGTCCAGCCAAGGTGACCGTGGCCGGTGTTGTAGAACACACCGGGCGCGCGGCCGCGGCCCACCCGGGGCAGCATCGACGGCATCATCGGGCGCAGACCGGCCCAGGGGGTGATGGTCTCGGTGGAGACACCCGGGAAGTACCGCTCGCACCAGTCGGTCAGCGGTTTAATGCGGTCGGCACGGATGTCGCGGTTGGCGCCGTTGAATTCTGCTGTGCCGGCGATGCGGAAACGGTTCTCGCCAAAGCGGCTGGCCACGATTTTGGCGCGGTCATCCAGAAGGCTGATCCAGGGGGCCGCGGCGCGGCTTTCGGCGTCGTCGAGCGGGATGGTGACCGAATACCCTTTGACCGGATAGATGTTGACCCGGTCGCCCAGCTGTCGGGCGAACCCGCGGCTTTCAATGCCGGCGCTGATGACGATGGCGTCATAAGTCTCATCGCGACCGGCTTCGGTGACGCGGACAATCCCGTCTTCTGCAGTAAGATGCTCGACTTTGGCGCACAAACGGAGCGTTGCGCCGCGGCGTACGCAGGCACGTGCCAGACCCATGGTGAATTTGTGGATATCGCCGGAGCTGTCGGATTCAGTCAGGAAACCCCCAACGAAATTGCCCTGCAGCGCGGGTTCCACCTCGCGCAGCTCACCACCTCTGAGCTCGCGCCGCTCCAAACCGCCTTCGGCCAGCAGCGTGTTCACTTTGCGCGCATGTGCCATGTCTTTTTCGTTGCTGTAGAAATGCAGGATGCCACGACGCTCAAGGTCGAAATCGATACCTTCGCGGTCGGCCATATCAAAAAGGACGCCGCGCGCCGCAATCGCCATGCGGACGGTTTCGACGGTGTTGCGTTTATAGTTCGGAATGTTGGAGAGAAATTCGGTCATCCAGCGCATTTTGTGCAGGGTCGGTGCCGGGTTGACCAGCAGCGGCGCATCCGCGTGCAGCATCCATTTCAGACCTTTGATGATGGTGCCCCACTGGGTCCAGACTTCGGCATTGGAGGCAGAGAGCTGCCCGCCGTTGGCAAAGCTGGTCTCCATCGCGGCATAGCGGTGGCGGTCGTAAACAGTGACCTCATAGCCGCGGTCGAGCAGCTCATAGGCGGTGGTCAGACCGGTCACGCCGGCGCCGATTACAGCAACTGAAGTCATAGCATTTCTCCTTGCACGCGCGGCTTTGCGCCGCTTGCCCCCTCCGTGCATGGAACCTGAGAGTTTCACCCGG
>NZ_JAHEHZ010000072.1 GCF_024639605.1 Roseobacter sp.
TGCATCTGCACAATAAGGTGCTCATCCTGTCGCAGCTTCTTAATCCCGGGTTCATTCATGCAGGCGATGTGGCCCCGGTGAAATTCTCCTGCGGAGCGACAGCACCGATATGCTGATCCACCTGAAACCCGAGAGAGCTTCGCCGCCGCATCCGGCGATATTCCGCCGCGCGAGGCTTTTCGCGACGCCCCGGGCCCGTGTTGCCAATCCGACTGAGGAAAATCAGGTGCTGTGTCCTTCGCGTTTGACCGCGTCCCAGAGAGCGTCCATCTCCGCCAGATCGCTCTCGGCAGGCGTTTTGCCCATCGCGGCCAGCCGCGCTTCTACCCCTTCGAAGCGGCGGGTAAATTTGGCGTTGGCCGCGCGCAGGGCAGCTTCGGGATCAAGACCGAGGTGCCGGCCGAGATTGGCCATGACAAAAAGCAGATCGCCGAATTCCTCTTCGATTTCCGACTGGCTGAGGGTGTCGCGGGCCTCGACCAGTTCTGCGGCTTCTTCGCGGATCTTGTCGATCACCTCATCGGTGGAGGGCCAGTCAAACCCGACACGGGCCGCGCGCTTTTGCAGTTTGAGCGCCCGCAGGAGAGACGGCAAACCCACAGCCACCCCGTCGAGCGTGCCTTTCTGCGCCTCGCCCGCGCGTTCGGCGGCCTTAATTGTTTCCCAGTCGGCACTTTGCTGTTCGGCGCTTTTATCACGCGTCTCGTCGCCAAAGACATGTGGGTGCCGCGCGACCATCTTGTCGGAAATCGCCGTCACGACAGACTGAAAGCTGAAACGCCCTTCTTCCTCGCCCATCGCGGTGTGATAGACCGTCTGCAGCAACAGATCGCCAAGCTCGCCCTCAAGCTCATTCCAGGCGCGGCGTTCGATGGCATCAGCCACCTCATAGGCCTCCTCGATCGTGTAGGGCGCGATAGTGTCAAAGGTCTGCTCGATGTCCCAGGGGCAGCCCGTCTGCGGGTCGCGCAAACGCCTCATTATTTCCAGTAAACGGTCAATTCCGGCGTCCTTGTCGTGGATCAGATCATCTGGCATTGCAGCGCGCGCCTCTTCGGTGTCTGATGCACCTGACAAATAATTCTGCCAGGAGTCCACCCCATGCCCGTTGTGAACCGCATTGCCGATATGAGCGATGATATGACCGCCTGGCGGCGGCATCTGCACACCATTCCGGAGTTGGGTCTCGAGTGCCATCAGACGGCTGCTTTCGTGGCGGAACGGCTTCGGGAATTCGGTGTGGATGAGATGCATGAAGGTATTGCCACGACCGGTATCGTGGCGATCATCAACGGTCAGGGGGAGGGTCCCACCATCGGGCTGCGCGCGGATATGGATGCGCTGCCGATGAGCGAGGAAACCGGTCTTGAGTACGCGTCAAAGCACGAGGGCCGCATGCATGCCTGTGGCCATGACGGGCATACGGCAATGCTGTTGGGGGCGGCAAAATACCTGTCCGAGACACGCAATTTTTCCGGTCGCGTGGCGCTGATTTTTCAGCCCGCCGAAGAGTTCGGCGGCGGCGGCGAGGTCATGGTGCGGGAAGGCATCATGGACACCTTCGAGATCTCTCAGGTCTACGCCATCCATAACGCGCCCGGCAAAGATTTTGGCAGTTTCAACACCCGTCCGGGTCCGATCATGGCGGCGGCGGATACTTTTCACATTCACATAACGGGCAAGGGCGGGCATGCCGCGCGCCCGCACGATTCCATCGACCCCGTGGTGGCGGCCTGTTCGCTCGTGCAGGCGCTGCAGACAATTGTGAGCCGTAACCGTAATCCGCTGGACCAGCTGGTGATTTCAACGACGCAGATTCACACAGGCACCACGGATAACGTCATCCCGGAGACCTGCTATATCAACGGCACCGTGCGGACCTTCGACAAAGAGGTTCAGGCCATGGTCGTGCGGCGCATGGAAGAAATCGTGGCGGGGCAGGCCGCTACTTTCGGGCTCGAAGCGGAGCTGAAGATTGAATTTGGCTATCCGCCGACTGTGAATGATGCACAAAAGACGGTCTTTGCCAGCGAGGTTGCCGGTGAAGTGGCGGGCGAAGCGGGTGTGCATGAGACAAACCCGGTGATGGGTGCCGAGGATTTCTCCTATATGCTGGAAAAGCGCCCCGGTGCCTATCTGATGCTGGGCCAGGGCGACGGCGCGGGCGTGCATCATCCGAAATACAATTTCAACGACGATATCGCACCCATCGGGGCGTCGTTTTTCGTGCGCCTTGTCGAGCGCGCACAACCAGTGGCGGGCAGCTGACACATGGCACTTGAAGACGCGAAAACCGAGATCGATCACGCCTTTACCCGCGAGAATATGAAGGGCAACAGCTTTGAGCTGACCTTTGCCGGCGCCACATCCTTTTTGCGGCGCAAATACACCAAGGACCTTACCGGCGTGGATATCGCTGTCACAGGCGTGCCTTTTGACCAGGCGGTAACCAACCGCACGGGCACGCGTCTGGGGCCGCGAGCAATCCGCGAGGCTTCAGCGTTGCAGGCACCCGACGCGCCCTATGGCTGGGGTTTTGACGTGATGCAGGAGTTTGCCATCGCAGATTACGGCGATCTGGCGTTTGATTACGGCGATGTACCGTCCTTTCCTGGCCGGTTGACCGAGCATATCCGGGGCATTCTGAAACATAACGTGCCGACCGTGACCCTTGGTGGCGATCATTATATTACCTTTCCCGTTCTGAAGGCCTATGCCGAAAAATACGGGCCCGTCAGCCTGCTGCAGTTCGATGCGCATACGGATACATGGCCTGATGATGACATGGACCGGATAGATCACGGCACGATGTTCTATAAGGCGGTGAAATCCGGCATTGTCGATCCTGCAACTTCGGTTCAGGTCGGTATCCGCACCACCAACGAGGACACGCTCGGGGTAACGGTCATCGATGCGCGTGAGGTGCATGAGCAGGGGCCTCAGGCCACGGTCGCGCGGATCAAAGAAGTGCTGGGTGACCGGCCCGTCTATCTGACGTTTGACATTGATGCGCTCGATCCGGCCTTTGCGCCAGGCACCGGCACACCGGTCTGGGGCGGGCTGACTTCAGCACAGGCCTCGATCATGCTGCGCGATCTGGCGGGCATCAATATCGTCGGCGGGGATATCGTTGAGGTATCACCCCCCTTTGACACCACAGGCGCCACGGCGATTGCGGGGGCCCATGTGGCAACAGAGATCCTGTGCCTGCTGGGCTGGAAGATGCGGGGCGGCGCCTGATGGCTGAAAAGAACCAGCCGATCAGCGGCAATGACCTTGCACGGTTTTCCGGGCCCGGCAGTTTTATGCGTCTGCCGATGGTCAATGATCTCAAAGGGCTTGATGTGGCGGTGCTTGGCATTCCGATGGATATCGGGACGTCCTGGCGGTCGGGCACACGCTTCGGGCCCAAACAGGTGCGCGCTGAGAGTGCGATGATCCGGCCCTACAACATGGGCACCGGCGCGGCGCCCTTCGACAGTCTGCAGGTCGCGGATATCGGGGACCTGGCGATCAATACCTTTTCGCTCTCTGACAGTCTGCGGATCATCCAGGAGAGCTATGACGCGATCATGGACTATGACGTAATGCCGATGGCAATCGGGGGGGATCATTCGATCACGCTGCCAATCCTGCGGGCCATGCACAAACGTCACGGGCCTCTGGCACTGGTGCATGTGGATGCGCATGCGGATGTGAACGAGGACATGTTCGGGGAGCGCGAAACGCACGGCACGGTGTTCCGGCGTGCGTATGAAGAGGGGCTGATTGATCCCTCGAAAACCTATCAGGTGGGGCTGCGCGGATCGGGCTATACGGCGGATGATTTCAAAGAGGCCCAGGGCTGGGGGTTTCAGCAGTTTCCTGCGCGCGACCTGTGGCATCGCAGCCTGTCTTCACTGGGTGCTGAGATCCGGCGCGACATCGGCCCGGAGATGCCGGTATATGTGACGTATGATATAGACAGTCTGGATCCTGCTTATGCTCCGGGCACCGGCACACCGGAGATCGGCGGATTGACGACGCCACAGGCGATGGAACTGATTGCGGCGCTGAAGGGGCTGAACATCGTGGGCTGTGATCTGGTGGAAGTGTCGCCGCCCTATGACACTTCGGGCAACACGGCGCTGACGGGAGCAAATATCCTGTTCGAACTGCTGTGCGTTCTGCCCGGCGTTGCGTACCGGTGAGCCTGCGGGACGCTCCGCGGGGGATATTTTGGAGCCAGAGAAAGGCCGGGGGATGCGCATGATATTCGGGGGAGCTGTTTTACTGGTGCTGGCAGGCCTCGCCTGGGTGCGTCTGGCGCCGCATGACACAGCGCGATGGCACCAGCCGCTCCGTTATGATCAGAATACTGACTTTTCCGGCGGCGCTTTCCGGGTGGCTGAGGCCGGACCGGATGCCCTTCAGCGAGCGGATCAGCATATGCGGGCGCTTGATCGTACCGTTGTGCTGGCCGGGTCGGTGGAGGAGGGGCGGGTGACCTATGTTACGCGCTCAAAGGTTTTTGGATTTCCGGATTATACGACGATTGAGGTGCGTGACGGACATATCCGGGCCTGGGGCCGGCTGCGGTTCGGAACGTCAGATCTGGGCGTCAACCGGGACCGACTGGAGCAGATCCCGGTTTTTGCCAAGACCTGAAGAAAGGCAGCCCTGCTGCACTTCACGCCACATCGGCACGTTGAGCGACATCTGGCACTGTGCCATGAACATCCGCCCGTCGACCTGCAGGCAGATGGTTTCACCAAGTTCCACCCGGCCGCCGGAGCGGTCGGTGCAGTAGCATTCCACCGTTTTGCCGCCGGGCGATGTAACATCGGCAGTCGCGGGCAGGGCAGAACAGGCAAGGGCGAGCAACAGTCTTTTCATACCGCTATTTTACCATGTTCTGCCGCCTTGACCAATGGCTTTCAATATCGGATTGCAGGGACATGATCCCGAGAGACCGCCTTGAACAGTTAACCGCGCGCTTCCAGTATCTGGAGGCGGCGATGGCGGATGGTGCTCAGAGCGCCGATATCGTGCAGCTTGCGCGCGAGTATTCAGAACTGCGCCCGGTGGTGGCGCAGATCGCTGCATGGGATCAGCTCTGCCGTGATATGGAAGAGGCGCGCGAAATGCTGTCGGATCCGGATATGGCAGGTCTCGCGGCAGAAGAACTGCAGCGGCTTAAAACAGCCCTGCCGGCGGCTGAAGATGCTTTGCAGCGTGCGTTGCTGCCGCGCGATGCGGCGGATGCAAAACCCGCGATGCTGGAGATCAGGCCCGGCACCGGTGGCGATGAGGCCGCACTTTTTGCCGGTGATCTGATGCGCATGTATCAGCGGTATGCCGAGACCCGTGGCTGGGCATTTGAGGTGATTGAACTGCAGGAAACCGAGCTTGGTGGCGTTAAGGAGATGGTGGCACACGTCCGTGGCGACGGGGTTTTTGCGCGGCTGAAATATGAAAGCGGCGTGCACCGGGTGCAGCGCGTGCCGAGCACTGAAAGCGGCGGGCGCATTCACACTTCTGCGGCCACTGTCGCGGTGCTGCCGGAGGCGGAAGACGTGGACATATCCATTGAACCCGGTGACCTGAGAATTGACACCATGCGGTCTTCGGGTGCGGGTGGACAGCATGTGAATACCACCGATTCCGCCGTACGGATCACGCACTTACCGACCGGAATTGTGGTGACCAGTTCGGAAAAATCGCAGCACCGCAACCGTGACAGGGCGATGCAGGTGCTCAAAGCGCGGCTTTATGATCTGGAACGCACACGGGCGGACAGTGAACGGTCTGCGGACCGGGCAGCCCAGGTCGGCTCCGGCGACCGGTCAGAGCGGATCAGGACCTATAACTTTCCCCAGGGGAGGATGACCGATCACCGGATCAACCTCACGCTTTACCGGCTTGATGCGGTAATGCAGGGGGATCTCGACGAGATCATCGATGCGCTGACGGCGGACGCCCAGGCGCGGATGCTCGCGGAGATGGGGCAATGACCGCAGCCGAAGCCATGCTGGCCGCAATGGCGCGATTGCGCGCGGCCGGGGTGCCGGACCCTGCGCGGGATGCACGCATACTGCTGGCCCATGCCGCAAAGGTTGACGCGGCGCGTGTGACCCTGATTGCGCCGGAGGATATCGCGCCTGAGATTGCGGAACGCTATGATCAGCTCGTCGCACTCCGGGCAGTCCGGGTCCCGGTTTCGCAGCTCATCGGGGCGCGGGAATTTTACGGGCGGCGCTTTGAGATCAGCCGGGATGTGCTGGACCCGCGGCCCGAAACTGAAACCCTGATCGAGGCGGCCCTGGCGGAGCCGTTTTCCCGGGTTCTGGATCTGGGCACCGGGTCTGGCTGCATCCTTGTGAGCCTGCTTGCTGAGCGGGAAGCGGCCACCGGCACAGGTGTCGATCTGAGCGAGGCCGCCTGTCTGCAGGCCAGTCAGAATGCCGTTCAGCACGGGGTGGCTGACCGGGCAGATATCTTCCGCTCAGACTGGTTTGAAAATGTGGAGGGGCGGTTTGATCTGATCGTGTCCAACCCGCCCTATCTGGCGGCCTCGGAAATGGCCGGTGTGCAACCGGAACTGCGCGAGCATGAGCCGCGCATGGCGCTGACAGACGAACATGACGGTCTGAGCGTTTACCGGATTATTGCAGCACAGGCGCAGCAATATCTGAGCGCGCAGGGCCGCGTGCTGGTTGAAACCGGCTGGACACAGGGTGCTGCCGTGGCCGGTTTTTTCCGTGAAGAGGGTTGGGCAGAGGTGGCGATTCTGCCTGATCTGAACGGGCGCGACCGTGTCGTAAGGGCATCAAAACCCGGGTAAAATATCGCGGTATAACCCGAAAACCGGCTGAAATATGCCAAAATTCCGGAATACCCCTTGCGGCAGGGCGCGTGCCATGCTTATTCAAAGGAGTTGCGGCGGTGGATATGCTCCTTTGTGTGGTCCCGCCCGGCAGTATGCCCAACATATCGAATAACCGGATCTATCCTGGCGCGCGGCGCCACCGGCACAACGATCAACAGCACGAAGGCTGAGACAGCTTCATGAAATCATCGAGATCCCGGTCGCGCTCAAAGAGCAACCGTAACCGGTCGAATAACAACCAGGGCGGCAATGTCGTAAACCGCGTGTTCGACAGCTCCGGTCCTGAAGGAAAGGTCCGCGGCACACCGCAGCAGATCATCGAGAAATACAATCAGCTGGCCCGCGACGCGCAGCTGAGCAACGACCGGGTCGCCGCCGAAAACTTTCAGCAGCATGCAGAGCACTATACCCGCCTGCTCAGCGAGGCGCAGCGTGAGATTGACGCCCGCCGCGAAGAGCAGGAACGCCAGAACCGGGAGCGTCAGGCTGAACGGGATCGTGAGCGCGCAGAGCGTCAGGAACGTGAAGCCAGCCAGCCAGCCGAGCAGCAGCACAATCAACCCGCGAACACCCAGCATCAGGACGCGCCTGCGCCTGCCGGGGGAGACCAGGACAGCAATCTGGTCGAGACGCCGGAGAGCCAGCCAAAGCCGCGCCCGAAACGCGCGCCGCGCCGCAAGCCGAAGCCCCGCAATGAGGGTGGTGAGGGTGAGAGCAGTGGCGGTGACGCGCCTGAGGCCGCTGAATAATCTGCAGAAACCCGGATTGAGTAAGATTAAGCGAAGCCCTGCCACCCGGCGGGGCTTTTGCGTTCAGGGTGCCTCGATGATGCGGGCCAGAGCGCAGAACCCCTCCAGAGGGATCTGTTCGGCACGATCGGTGGGTCTGATCCCGGCCGCGTTCAGCCGGTCCTCGATATCAGGGGCGATGCCTTTCAGCGCGGCCCGAAGCATTTTACGGCGCTGGTTGAATGCGGCGGCGACCACGCGGGACAGTACCGCCGCATTCGCCGGATATCGCGGCTCTGGCAGCGCCTGCAGATGCACCACGCTGCTTGAGACTTTGGGCGGCGGGGTGAAAGCTTCGGGTGGCAGTTGCATTACGATCCGCGCATCCGCACGCCATTGCGCCAGGATCGCGAGCCTGCCCCAGGCCTTGCCCCCGGGCTGTGCCACGATCCGTTCGGCGACTTCGCGCTGAAACATCAGAGTCAGGCTTTCCCAGAACGGCGGCCAGTCAGGCGGTGTCAGCCAGCGCACCAGAAGTTCAGTTCCGACGTTATAGGGCAGGTTCGCCGCAACGCGCACCGGTGGTGTGAGTGATGCCAGCGGGTCGGTTTTCAGCGCGTCGCCTTCGATCACGGTCAGCCGTCCGGGGTATGCATCCGCGATCTCGGCAAGCGGTGGCAGGCAACGCGCGTCTTTCTCGATCGCCAGCACGTGCCGCGCCCCTTCGGCCAGCAGGCCGCGGGTCAGACCGCCGGGGCCGGGACCGATTTCCAGTACATCACAGGCGCTCAGATCACCCGCCTGGCGCGCGATTTTGGCCGTCAGGTTGAGATCAAGCAAAAAGTTCTGGCCCATGGATTTACGGGCCTGAAGGTCATGCGTCCGGATAACCTCCCGCAGGGGGGGCAGGGTGTCGATGGCGCTCATGATGAACCCGCCATGCGGTGGGCCATTTTAATCGCTTCACACATGCTGACCGGGCTGGCGATGCCTTTTCCGGCGATGTCAAAAGCGGTGCCGTGATCGGGTGAGGTGCGGATGAAGGGCAGGCCAAGGGTCACGTTCACGCCGCGGTCGAAATCCAGCGTCTTGATCGGGATCAGCGCCTGATCGTGGTACATGCACAGGGCGACGTCATATCCGGCACGCGCGGCGGGGTGAAACATCGTGTCCGCGGGCAGCGGCCCGGTGATATTCATACCGCCGGCCGCAAGCTCATCGATCAGTGCCGCGATCCAGTCGGTCTCCTCGCGGCCCATGGTTCCGCCTTCACCGGCATGCGGGTTCAGACCCGCGACGGCGATGCGCGGATTTGCGATGCCGAACCGGTTTTGCAGATCGGTGTGGGTGATGTCGATGGTGCTGCGCAGCAACGCGGGTGTCAGGGCGGCGGGGACATCTTTCAGGGCGATGTGAATGGTCACAGGCACGACGCGCAGTGCCTCAGAGGCCAGCATCATGACAGCCCGGCCACTGTCGCCGGCCAGCGCACCGAGATATTCTGTATGTCCCGGATACGAAAAGCCGGCGCCTTCGATCAGCGCCTTTTTGTTGATCGGTGCCGTGCAGAGGGCCGAGGCCTCGCCGGATTGCACCAGCCCGACGCATCGTTCTATTGCGTGGATTACACCCCGGGCGTTGGCAGCGTCGGGTGTGCCGGGCGTGGCGGGGCGGGCAAAGGTATGTGCAAGGACCGGCAGGGCGCGGGAACAGAGGCTTTCTGCTTCAGAGAGGGCGGTGATCTCTTCAAAGGGTGTGCCGGCGGGCAGGTGGCGCGGATCACCGACCCAGGCGAGGGGCACTTCGCCTCGCAGCATTGCCCAGGCTCCGGCCGCGACCTCCGGTCCGATCCCGGCCGGCTCGCCGCAGCTGATGACAACCGGTTTATCCGGCAAATTCATGGAAAGACGATACGGGCATCCGCACGCAACTGCGCCAGCAGGCTTTGTGCATATGTGTTGATCGTGCGCTCACGCAGCGCCGCCGCTGCATCCTCGCGGGCCACTTCCTCGTTGATCACCGACGTCCGTCCGCAGAGCATCAGAAAGACCAGCGTTTCGCCGCCTGAACGGGTCAGTGCGGTCGACACCTCGCCCGGATCCAGCTTGCTCAGCTCAATCGCGATATCCTGCGGGATTTCGCCGGGAGGCAGGCTCTGACGCTCGAGAATTTCCTCAGGCTTGCCTTTGGCCACGCCATAGAGGTCATCGCAGATATCGACCCGGGCGCGCAGCTTGCTCGCGGCATTCAGCCCCGCCTGGCTGCGACCCCCGGGCAGATAATAGGTGGCGTATTCTATCGCTGCATATTCCTCGACCGGGTCGCCGGTTTCTTCGATGTCACGCAGCTGAAAGAGGGCGACAGCATCCGGAATGGCGATCGGCGCGGTCACCTCTCCTGGCGCCAGTGCCAGCAGCAGCGGGCGCAATACGGGCGGCAGATTGCTCAGTTGCTGCCAGGGCAGTCTTCCGCCCTGATCGCGCGTGGCGGTTGCAGAATAGCGGCGGGCGTATTCGGAAAATTCCTCCGCCGAAGCGCTGGCCGCGATCTGGTCGGCGACGGCGTTGACCTCTTCGCGCTGTTCAGGCGGGGCGGGAATGATGATCTCGGAGACCAGAACGCGGATACCACCGGAATCGGTGGTCGATCCCAGCGCGCGGTCGATCTCGTCTTCGCTGATCTCCAGCCGGCGGCCAAAGCGTGCCGCGATCAGGTCGCGCCAGGTCACTCCGATGCTGATGAAATCCTCAAAGCTTTCGCGCGCAACGCCGGCCTCTTCCAGCCGGGAGACCATTTCTTCGCCTTCGAGATTGGCCCTTGCTGCGAATTCCGACATGCCCGCGGCCAGCCCTTCGGGCGTGATCTCAAGACCGGCGGCATCCACTGCCTGTTCGCGCAGGCGCTCGTCGATCAGCGTCTCGATTACCGCGTCCCGCGTGGCGCCCGGCGCATTGAGCAGGGTCAGAAACTGCAGCCGCTGTTCGATCTCGTATCCTGTGACGACGTCATCATTCACCAGAACGGCCGGTGCAAAGAGGTTCTGTGCGACCGCGGGCATACCTGCGCCCGCCGCCAGCACGGCAAACGCCGCAGCGGTGCCCAATCTTTTCAGTCTGCTCATATTGCCTAGCTTTTGCATGTTCTTGTGTATGTTTCCGTCCCCTTGCGGGCCGAGAAGCCGTTAAGGCCGATGTTTAACCCCAGAGTGGTCGATGGCTCAAGACTTGTCGAGGTGGTAAAGCGCCGGTCCACAGAGAAGTCAACCGACACGCATTCGTTGTTATAGCTTACGCCTGCGCCCGCCGTGACAGCACCATTGGCCGAGAAGTCGTAGCGCCAGTTGGCCCGGGTCGTCCAGTGACGGTCCACCCGGTAAAATCCATCAAGCAGTATTTCCGATACGTTGCCGACGGATCCGATTTCTTCGTCCTCATCGAGCCAGATGTAGGTCCCGCCGATCCGGCCCCGACCTGTGCTGTATTCGCCGCGGAATTCAGCTTTGGTAAAATCGAAGGCATCATTAAAGAGCGTGCGCGCCGTGATATCCCAACCGCCGGGCGTTTTGAACTGCCCGGCCAGCAACAGATCGGAACTCGTGCCCGTCAGGCCGGATGACACAGTAAAACTGTCATCCGCTTTGGCCCGCACCACCTGTCCCAGTGTCATCGAACTGTCCCAGCCCTGCGGATTGTAGCGCGACCAGTTAATCCCCCACGCCCCGACGGTGCCCCGTTCCCGACGATCTGCCTTGGGAAACCGGGATAAAGACAGAAGGTTGCCGCCGTCAAACTCGACCCGTGTGCTCTCCTCGTTGGGGATATCGAGGCGGTCGCCGCCGGTCCAGGCGATCTGCGCCACGGGCTCAAGCATATGCGACACACCGTCCTGAGAAGCCTTTGCAAGCGGATAGCGCAGCGCCAGTGCCGTGCGTGGGCTCAGCTGTGTCTGGTTCTGCGGTGTCGTGCTGTCCTGGGTGATGTTGAAGAGATCTGCGGAGAGCCCAAGGGTTGCATCTGCGCGCAACCCGCCTGGCAGCGTCCAGCCGCGCAGCCAGTCGGTATCGACGTTCACCCGCGAGACGTCGCGGCCGATGATATCTTCATCGGAATAGCGGAAATGGCTGTGCGCATTAGCGGTAAAGCGTAACTCGCCGCCGAAGGCCTGTGGAAAGTAGCGGGTTTCATAATAGAGATCCGCCACCACGGTCGGCAGTTCGGCATTCACGTCGCCGTCACGCAACGATTTATAATTGATCAGACCGGCCGAGATGAACTCGTCGCGTCGCGCCCGGCTGATCGTCAGCGCGCTGTCGAGACGGTCTTTGCCGGAATAGCCGTAATTCTCGAGATAGGCGTCATCCGAGGTCAGCTCGACATCGAAGGTCAGGCGGAAATCATCCGGCAGCTCGAAATTACCGGTGCCAAAAAGATAGCCGCGGGTTTCGCCGGGGCGTTCGTCATCCCGGCTTCCGGCTGTCTCAAGATCGATCCGACCGTTCACAAAGGCCTGGCGATACCGCAGCTCCAGTGTCCGGGTGCGCGCGGAAACATAAGGCGTGACGGTAATGTCGCGATGCGGGTCGATCGCGATAAAGTAGGGGATCTTGATCCCTGTCGCGAGTTCGCTGGTTGTACGCAGCGAGGGTATAAGAAAGCCGGTCGTGCGCTCGACGGTCGGGTCGGGCAGACGCAGACGCGGAAAGTAAGCCACGGGAATGTTTCTGATCCGGAACTGCGCCTGGTCAAAATAGATCTGGCGTTCTTCGCGGTCGTGGATCACCCGTTTTGCGCGGATCTGCCAGAGCGGCGGTTTGCCGTCTTCGCAGATTCTGCATGATGTCACGGTGGTTTTGTAAAGCTGGTCATAGCGGGGCGTCACCCGCTGCATCCGAACGGCGGCAAGCTGCAGTTGCTGGTTCATCACTAGGCGCGCGCTGCTCAGCAGGCCGGTGCGCAGGTTTTCATTCAGACTGGCCGCAGACGCGAGGATCGTCGTGCGTCCGCCGTCTGTGATGGCGATCGGTCCTCTGATCTCGAGCGATCCCGCGCTTCGGTCATAGCGGATTTCGCTGGCAGTGATGCGGGTCGTGCCCTGAAAGGCTTCGACATTGCCGCGGGCGACCAGCACGCGGTCTTCGCGGATGAGCAGCTCATCCGCGATCAGGACCGTGGGAGGATTATCAGTCGCGGTCTGCTGTGCGGTTGCCGGGCAGGAAAACACCAGGAGGAAAGCCAAAGCTGCAAGGCGGCTCAGCATATCAGCCATCCTCCGCATGCAGCAAAAGCCCGAGTGCGAGCATGACAGAGGCGACAGGTGGCGCCCAGGCTGCCAGATAAACCGGGATCTGGCCATTCTCGCCCAGGATCTGCGCAAAACTGCGGATAAAGTAGAGGCCGAAGCCCAGAAGTACGGCGGCAAGCACCGCCAGACCGGTGCCGCCAAAGCGCGTGTGGCGCATTGTAAAGGCGCTGGCGACCAGAACCATCGACATCAGAAAGAGCGGGCGTGCCAGCTCGGACTGCAGCCAGACGCGGTGCTGGCGCGAGGAGAACCCGGCCTGATCAAGCTGCCTGATGAAATCCGGCAGCGCCCAGATTGAAATGGAGCCGGGGCGTCCGAAGCTTTCCCTGATCTGCTCGAGGGTCAGCGTCGAGGGGATACGCAGCCGTTCGTGTGTGACGGAAGTGGCTTCGGCGTTAACACCGGGTGCGAGCGGCCATTCCTTTGCATTCGTCAGCATCCACGCGCCTTCTTCGAGGGCAGCACTTTGCGCGGCAACGCGCCGGCGCGGGCCGGTCCCGGGTTCATATTCCAGAAAAGTCACGTCATAGAGTACGGAAGCGTCCTGATTGGAGCGCCACGCCCGGATCACCGTCTGGCCGGTCTCGCCGCCCTGTCGCAGCCAGAGCCCCTCGCTGGAAATCGACAACGTAGAGGCACCGCCGCTCCGGTAGCTTTCTGTAAGCTGGCTGTACTTCGAAGATGTGCCGGCGACGATCGGGTTGAGCATGGTCACCGCAAACGCGCCGATCAGCATCGCAACCGCCACCGGTGCCATCAGCGCGCTGAGCGCGGACCGCCCGGCCGCACGGGTCGCGACCAGCTCGGAGGTGCGCGCGAAATTCACAAAAAGAACGATGGTCGCAAGGATCATGATCAGCGGCAGGATCTGGTTCACCGTTTCAGGTGCGTTGAGCAGTGTCAGCCCGACAAGCTGTCCGAATGAGACACCGAGGTCACCGAACTTTCGGGTCTGATCCACCAGATCCACGAGGGCCACGAGCGAATAGAGGATCATCGTGATGATCAGGAAACTCCAGATGAAGCGGCGGGCGAAGTAATAGTGCAAAATCATGCCGCCACCCCGCTGAACCGGCGCCTGATCCATCGCGGACGTGCCGCATACCAGAGCATTGCGAGCGCCAGTACCGCGCCGGTAAGAGAGGGCACATAGAGTACCGGCCACATATCCGGGTCACTGCGGACCGGATCGACCAGTGTGCTGCGTGCCCCGTCAAGCGCGACCAGCAGCAAAAAGGCGATAAAGGCCTCGCGCCAGATGCCAAAGCGCGAAAAGCCCCCGACCAGCAATGTGCTGAAGCCTATCATCGCGGCCACAACGCAAAAGAACGGCTCCGCAAAACGGGAGTGAAACTCTTCAGCCAGAGTGCCGGGGCTCTGACCTGTCTGCTCCGCAAGCAGATCAAAGGGCATGAACAGTTCCGGTGTCGTCAGGGTCCTCGCGCTGCGCCGGCCCTGGGCGTCATTGCTCACCAGGCTGGTGATGTCGAATGAGAAATCCCGGAAATTTGCCGTGGCCAGGCGCCGGTCGTCATTGGTCAGACGCTGCGCCATCCCGTCAACCATAATAAGCGTGGTGCGGTTGTCACTGCGGATCAGATAGGCTTCCTGCGCTGTGTACATCACACCTTCCTGCGGGTCGCGCCGGTCTGACAGAAAAACATCCCTCAGCACCCCGTCCGCGTCGATCGCGCGGGTGTAAAACGTGACCCCGCGTGTCGGATTGAGAAAGGTGCCCTCGGTCAGCAGCCTTGCCGTGACGTTCTGTGAAATTTCGGCTTCGCGCTGATTAAGCTGTTGCTGGGCCATCGGGACGAGGAAATGATGCAGCACCGATGCCATCAGAAATACGATGATCCCGTAATACAACACCGGCCGCGCGAGGCGGAACGGGCCGGAGCCTGTGGCCTGCATGACCGTCAGTTCGCTTTCATTGCTCAGCCGGTTGGTGACATAGACGGCGGCACAGAAAGTGGCGATGGGGATCACGGTTGTGATCAGTTTTGGCAGGCCCAGAGCGGTAAATTCGAGAAAGATAAACGCCGATTGCCCGTCGCTGATCAGCCGGTCAAACAGGATAACTGCGCGGTTGATCCAGAACACAGCCACCAGAACGAGCGCAAAAAAACCAAACAGGATCAGCAGTTGCGACAGGATATATCTGTCGATTCTGACCACCCGAACACCTTTCAGTTTTTTTGCCTGTGTTTTTTTCAGAATAGACCAGAATGTGCGGCGGTAAAACTGCTATCTGGTCTTCGGCCTTCAGCCGCGCTAGGTCGATGCAGGAATGTAATCCCAGGAGGCCCGATCCATGACCACGCCGACCCCCGTGACATTTACCGAAACCGATATTGAGAAGCTGGCAGGACACGAGGGCCGCGTCGCCATCATCGTGGATACGGAAGGCAAAACAGATGCGGCGGGGCGCCGGGTCAACCGTCTGAGCAAAGGCGCGCTGAACCGCGCGCTTGAAGCGCGCGCTGAGAAAGATCTCAAACCCGGCAAGGTGTTTACGCTGGCCTGGCCTGCGGGCATGAAGGCGGAGGCGGTGGATGTGCTTTGTCTGCCGCGCCGGTCAGGAGACATCGTGGCGCGCAAGGGGGGCGCTGTTCTCGGCCGTCTGCGCGGCAAGGCGGATCTGTTGCTGGCTGCCGGGCGGGCGAGGCGTGTGGCCCATGTGGTCTCGGGTGCTGTGCTGCGGGACTATGACTTCAACGTGCACAAAACGGGCGCGGAGGCAGCAAAAGGCACCATCAAAGTGATGTGCAGTGATCCGGAGGCCGCCAAAGAGGCCGCAGCACCGCATCTGGCGCTGGCTGACGGGTGCTTTTTCGCCCGCGATCTGGTCAATGAACCCGCCAATATTCTGACCACCACCGAATTCGCCAACCGGCTGGTCGATATGGAAAAACTGGGTCTGTCGGTGGAGGTGCTGGAAGAAGACAAGCTTGAGGAACTGGGCATGCGTACCCTGCTGGCGGTCGGTCAGGGCTCGTCGAGCCCCTCAAAAGTGGTGGTGATGCAGTGGAACGGAGGCGCCGAAGGCGAAGCCCCGCTGGCGCTCGTCGGGAAGGGCGTGGTTTTTGATACCGGTGGTATCAGCCTGAAACCCGCCGCCGGTATGGAGGACATGACCATGGACATGGGCGGCGCCGGAACGGTCGCCGGTGTGATGCGTGCGCTGGCACTGCGCGGTGCCAAAGCAAATGTCGTCGGGCTGGTCGGACTGGTGGAAAACATGCCTTCGGGCACGGCGATCCGCCCCGGCGATGTGGTGAAATCCATGAAGGGCGATACTGTCGAGATCCTGAATACCGACGCCGAAGGCCGCCTCGTGCTCTGCGATGTCATGTGGTACGCGCAGGAACGGTTTGAACCGGCCGGTATGATCGATCTGGCAACTCTGACCGGTGCGATCATCATCGGTCTTGGCCATGAAAATGCCGGTGTCTTCTCCAACGACGACACGCTGTGCAACCGTTTCCTCAAAGCCGCGGAGGCCGAGGGCGAGGGTGCCTGGCGGATGCCGCTGGGCGAGGCTTACGACGATATGCTGAAATCCCCCGTTGCGGATATGAAAAACATCGGGGGCCGTCCGGCGGGCTCAATCACCGCGGCGCAGTATCTGCTGCGCTTCGTCAAAGAGGGTGTGCCGTGGATCCATCTGGATATTGCCGGTGTCGCCTCGGTGAAATCCGAAACGCCCCTGGCCCCCAAAGGTGCGACCGGCTGGGGCGTGCGGGCGCTGGACCGGCTTGTGGCGGATCATTTCGAGACGGAATAACCGCTGTGGGCATGGCGATGTTCTACCACCTGACGCGGCGCCCGATGGAGGATACGCTTGCGATGCTGCTGGGAAAAGCGGCGGGGGCCGGGTGGAAAGTTGCTGTGCGCGGCACTGACCGGGCGCGGCTGGAGTGGCTTGATATGAAGCTCTGGCAGGGTCCGGCAGATGGGTTTCCGGCCCATGGTCTGGCCGGCGGTGCGCATGATGCGGCGCAGCCGGTTCTGCTGACAACCCAGGAGGGGCCGGCGGCAAATGGCGCGCACTGTGTCATGAGCATCGACGGGGCGCCGGTGACACCCCGCGAAGTGTCGGATCTTGAGAGGGTTTGCGTGCTTTTTGACGGCAATGACCCGCAGGCGCTGGACGTGGCGCGCGCACAGTGGAAAGAGCTGAAAGACGCCGGCGTTCCTGCGCAATACTGGTCCGAGGAATCGGGAAGCTGGGAAAAGAAAGCCGAAACCTGATCAGCGTGTCAGGGTCAGCTCTCCGCCCTCGATCTCAATCCGGCCCCAGCGTTGCAGATAGGTCATGCCAAGCAGTGACTGTGACATTTCTCCGCCGTTTACTGTGGCGGGCAGGTTGCGGTCGGTGACTGCGCCGAGGGTGACACTCTCCAGCCAGACCGGTGCTGTGCGCACCTCGCCGTTGGCCGTCATCGCCCGGCCGGTATAGTTAAGCGCCTGCGGATCGAGGCCCGCGCGGCGCGCGTCATCCTGTGTCAGCACCATTTCGGTGGCGCCGGTGTCGAGCACAAAGAGCGTGGACGCCCCGTTCACATCCGCCCGGATATAGTAGTGGCCGTCGGGGCTGCGCGGCACGACAATCTGGCCGGTCTCTGCAAAGCTGACCTGTTGCGGCATGACCGTCTGGCGGATGTCTCCCCAGAGACCGTAGATCGCGACCACGCCGAAAAAGATCAGCACCCAGACGGCTGCCGACTGAAGGGTTTTGTTCAGCGACATGCGGTTCTGCGCGACGAAAAATCCTGCGATCATCAGACCAAGGAGCACCAGATAGATAAGTCTGCCGATATCATCGCCCTGCACGGGATATCCTTTGCGTTGTTACCGCGCCGATATAGGAAGCCGTGCGCGCGATGTCAGCCCGCGCCGGGGCCAAAGCCGAATGCCGAGAGCCCGTCGAGCACGAACTGAACCGAAAGTGCCGCGAGCAGCATGCCCAGAAGCCTGGTGACGACGGTGATACCGGTTTTGCCGAGCGCGCGTTCAATCAGCCCGCTGGCCATGAAAAAGGCCACAACAATGACCATCACAAGGCCGGTTGCGCCAAGCACCATGACGGTGCCCTCAATCCCCGGCCGCTGGCCCATGAGCAGGATCACCGATGCGATGGCGCCTGGTCCGGCTATCAGCGGGATGGCGAGGGGAAAGACTGAAGGATCCTCGTGGTCGTCCCCGTCCGAGCGGTCCTCGCGCCTCTTGGTGCGCCGCTCAAAGAGCATATCAAGTGCCGTCAGAAACAGCAGGATGCCACCGGCGACGCGAAAGGCCGGCATCGAGATCCCAATGAAATTCAGCAGCGCCTCGCCAAAGGCCGCAAAGGCCAGCAGAATGAGAACACCGACAAATGTCGCGCGAAAAGCAATGCGCCGACGCAGGGTAGACGACATGCCCTGGGTGAGCGCCACGAAAAGCGGCGCCAGCCCGATGGGATCGATCACCACAAACATGGTGACGAAGGCGGTGATCATAAAGGCAGTATCAGGTATCATTTATCGTCCTACCCGGGGGTTGCCCCGGAGCCTGATGTGATTGCAGGCAAAGGTCTCAGTGGTCGGGCCCGGCGGTTTCAAGGTTTTCCAGAGCGGTCATCCAGAGTGTTTCAGCTCGTTCGAGTGCTTCCATCACTTCGGCGTATTTCTTGTTCCAGACTTCCAGTTCGCCGCCCTTGGCGTCTTCGTAAAGTGCAGGGTCGGCCAGTTTGCCGGCAAGCCTGTCGCGCATTTCGTTCAGCTTTTCGACCCGGGCTTCGGATTTGCGCACCTCTGATCTGAGGGCCAGGATTTCGTCCCGGCTGGCGCGACGGGCCT
>NZ_JAHEHZ010000005.1 GCF_024639605.1 Roseobacter sp.
GGAGTTTTCACACAGCCTCAGGACAAACCTGCCTTGTCCGTGCGCAGCGCAGCCAATGGTCTCAAGCAGCCATATGGCAGTGGCGGCACGGCAAAGATGCCAATTGGTCTCCCGCGGCGCGTCCCGAATGCATTAAGTGCGGAGCATCTGGCGATTTTTCGGGAAAATGTGAATGCTTGTGGCCGGAGAATTGCTGCGTTATCTCCAACCAGGTGTGGCCCCTTTTCTGCCTTGCAGCGGCAGGGTTGCACTAGCATAGAAATCTGCGAAGTATTTTGAAAATGAATTTCCCGAAGTACTCTGCAGGTGAACAGCAATCGAAATTTTAGACAATTTAAATTTCCATCCGTCCTGGGCAGAATTAATCGGATATCTCGCCTGTGGCATGGTGTTTCTGACATTTTGCATGAAAGGAATGCTTAAACTTCGGGTGATGGCAGTTGCCTCAAACATTGCTTTCCTGATCTACGGGGCCGTCGCCGAACTCATTCCGATTTTCGTATTGCATGCCGCATTGCTGCCGTTGAATCTCTACCGGACGGTACAGAAGGTAAAGGAGATCAGAAGCATCAGAACGGCACTCGAAGGTCGTGCGGAAATCGACATCCTGATCCCCTTCATGACGCGAAAGCGACTGCCCAAGGACACGGTGCTGTTCCGGAGGGGAGACGTTGCGGATGCAATCTATTTCCTCGCAAACGGAAAGCTCCTGATCCCGGAACTCCAGAAAACCATCTCACCAGGAACACTGGTAGGTGAGATGGGTATTTTTCGCCCCGACAAAGACCGCACGGCTTCCGTACTGTGCATAACTGAATGCGAGCTTTACGAAATTTCGCAAGACAACGTGGAAAATCTGTGCCTCGATAATCCGCAGTTCGGCCTGTTCCTGACCAAACTGATTGCCAGCAGACTGATTGCCGAAACCCCTTCGGAACCTGAACTGTACCTGCAAACGACGAGTATCTGAACCAGAGGGCGGCAGATTACGTTTCCTCAGCGGGTTGCTGTGCCGCAGGCGCGAACAACATCGTCAGGAAGGTTGAACCGGGCCCGGACCAGTCATTCGCGGCAACTGCAAACCGGTTGTCGCTGACCTGATTGTCTCAGAGGCACGTTGGATTTTGTGACGCCGGAGCACGTTCGGGGGTAACTGTGAAACCCTGACGGTACAGCGTGGGCACAAAAAAGCCCGGGCGCGAACGCCCGGGCAGGTGGTGTTCTCCGGGAGGAGAGGAAGATCAGCCTTTGGCGAACTCGGGGTAGGCTTCCATGCCCAGCTCAGAGACGTCGAGACCGTTGATCTCGTCTTCCTCGCTGACGCGGATACCCATTGCCGCCTTCAGGATGAACCAGACCACGAGGCTGGCCACGAAAGTGAAGACACCGTAGGCAACGATCCCTGTGAGCTGCGTGATGAGGCTTGCTTCGCCGTAGAAAATCACCGCGATGGTGCCCCAGATACCTGCAAAGAGGTGTACAGGGATGGCGCCGACAACGTCGTCGAGCTTCATTTTGTCGAGCATCGGAATGGTCAGGACCACGATGATACCGCCAACGGCACCGATCCAGAGCGAACCAAAGAGAGTTGGCGCCAGAGGTTCAGCTGTGATCGATACCAGACCCGCCAGCGCGCCGTTCAGCACCATGGTAAGGTCAGGCTTCTTGTAGAGGATCTGCGTCAGGATCAGCGCCGTTACAGCACCCGCTGCCGCTGCCATATTGGTGTTGGCAAAGATACGGCTGACGTCAGACACGTCACCCACGGTGCCCATGGCAAGCTGTGAGCCGCCATTGAAGCCGAACCAGCCGAGCCACAGAATGAACGTACCGAGTGTAGCAAGTGCAAGGTTAGAACCGGGCATCGGGTTCACTTTGCCGTCTTTGTATTTGCCCAGACGCGGTCCGAGTACGATGACACCGGCCAGAGCGGCCCAGCCACCCACGGAGTGCACAACGGTGGAACCGGCGAAGTCAGAGAAACCCATCTCGCTGAGCCAGCCGCCGCCCCACTGCCAGGAGCCGGAGATCGGGTACATGAAGCCTGTCAGCACAACGACGAATATCAGGAAGGGCCAGAGCTTGATGCGCTCTGCCACAGCACCTGAAACGATGGACGCGGTAGCAGCAACAAACACCAGCTGGAAGAAGAAGTCGGACCCGACAGAGGCATAATCCAGCGCGGCGTCAGCAGCTGCAACACCAACTGCGTCGAGTACCGTCTGGCCTCCGATAGCGAAATACCCGTTGAAATCACCCGGATACATCGTGTTGAAGCCGACGAGCCAGTACATGATCGCCGCAATCGAAAAAAGAGCGATGTTTTTGGTCATCTGCATCGTCACGTTCTTGGACCGCACGAGGCCGCCTTCGAGCATGGCAAAGCCTGCTGCCATGAAGAAAACGAGAAAACCCGCCATACAGAAGAGCAGAGTTGTCATGATATAGGGGCCGATCTCATCGAACCCCGGAGCCGCGTCCTGCGCGAGCGCCAGTGTCGGCAGCGCAGTCAGCGCAGCGGCAGCGGCAAGTGTCTTGAAGTGTGTCATAATGGTTATCCCTGGATGATGCCGCTTTACAGAGCGTCTTCGTTGGTTTCGCCGGTGCGCACGCGCACGGCCTGATCGACGCCGAGGACAAAGATCTTGCCGTCACCGATTTTGCCGGTATGGGCCGTCTTCGTGATGGTTTCGACGATCTGATCCACGCTGCTTTCGGGCACGACGATCTCGATTTTCACCTTCGGTACGAAGTTCACGGCGTATTCGGCGCCACGGTAAATTTCTGTGTGGCCGGACTGGGAACCAAATCCCTTGATTTCCGTGACCATCATGCCGCGCACGCCGGCTTCGGTCAGCGCTTCACGGACCTCCTCCAGCTTGAACGGCTTGATTGTTGCTATGATGAGTTTCACCTCTGATCCCCTTGAACTGGGCAGGTTGTCCTGCGTTTTACGCAAGCAGATGTCGCCCGGTGGCATGTAGCGATGGAAGATTTCGGCGGGCGATTAGCAGGTGTTTCCTGCAAAATTGCACAAAAATTATGCGAAATACTTAATTTGCACAAAAATAAGGCTTAAAATAGATTGCTACTGCAGCATACCGCGCCTCAACAATCTGCTCAAAGCCGGATAAGGTGCGCAAAACAAACCGGGCCGGGCAGGTTCTTCATGAGTGATTCACCAAGAGGCAAACGTCCTCTGGTCGCAGACAAACGTTATGGCGGCAAAGCGGCCGCTAAATCTGCGCGCAAAGTAAAGGCCAAACCGAAACCTGCCCGCAGGAGCCGGCGCAAAAAGCCGTCGCGGCCCCGTCGTGGCGGGCTGATCGGGCTGGTGCAACGGCTGATCAGGTGGGTGATCCGCCTGATCTGGCGGGTGGTCTGGCGTGTCGGGCTTGTCGCCGGCGTCGTTCTGGCGCTCTTTGTCGGATATTATGCAACCTCGCTGCCGCCGGCGACGGAGCTGCTCGACGGGCGGGCGCGCGGATCTGTGACCCTGCTTGATCACGAGGGCCGCGTCTTTGCCTGGCGCGGCGATCAGTTCGGGGGCGCCGTCACCGCTCAGACAGTCTCGCCCTATCTGAAGAATGCGATCCTCGCCACCGAGGACCGGCGCTTTTACCGTCACTTCGGCCTGAGCCCGCGCGGCATTGCAAGTGCGGTCAGAATTAACCTGAGCGAAGGACGCGGGCCGCTCTCAGGTCACGGAGGCTCAACCATCACGCAGCAGACCGCCAAGCTGCTGTGTCTTGGCGTGCCCTATAATCCCGAAACCCAGAGCGAAGCGGAATATGAGACCGAATGTCGCCGCGGGACTATAAAGCGCAAGGCGTCCGAGGCGATTTATGCGCTGGCGATGGAGGTAAAATACTCCAAAGACGAGATCCTGACGATTTATATGAACCGCGTCTTTCTGGGCGCTGGTGCCCGTGGATTTGAGGCCGCCAGCCAGCGCTATTTCGGCAAGTCGGCCGCAAATGTGGATGCCGCCGAAGCGGCGATGCTCGCAGGGCTGCTGGTGGCGCCGACCCGCTTTGCGCCGACCAATGACCTGACCCGGTCGCGCAACCGCGCGGCGACGATCCTGCGCCTGATGAACGAACAGGGCTTTTTGTCGGATGCTGAAACGAAAGCGGCACAGAACAGCCCCGCCGAGCTTTCCGAGGCTGCCGAGGCCCGCTCGGGCGGGTATTTCGCGGACTGGGTTATGTCGTCGGGTCCTGAGTTCTTCACCCGCAAAACCACCGAAGACGTGATCATCCGCACAACGCTTGATCAGCGCATCCAACGCAGCGCCGAGGAGGCCATGAAATGGGTGTTCGCAAATAAAGTGCGCGAGGGTTCTGAGGCTCAGGCCGCCATCGTTGTCATGTCCGCTGACGGGGCCGTGCGCGCCATGGTCGGCGGACGGCGGACCAGGGTGGACGGTGCGTTCAACCGGGCGGTCCAGGCCAGGCGCCAGACCGGCTCCGCTTTCAAACCGTTTGTCTACGCCGCAGCCCTTGATCTGGGGTATTCACCCAATGATACGGTCGAGGATGAACCGCTGACCATCGATATCCCGGGTTCAGGCCCCTGGTCGCCGCGAAACTATACCAACAGGCATTACGGCACTGTGACCCTGACACGGGCGTTGCAGGACAGCCTGAACATTCCGGCGGTCAAGGTCTCGGAGTTTGTCGGACGTGATCTGGTGCGGGATGTGGCCACTCAGTTCGGTCTGGAAAGTGATCTCGCTGCCGGGCCGGCGCTGGCGCTCGGGGCTTCTGAAAGCACGCTGATCAACATGACGGGCGCCTACGCGGGCATCCTTAACGGCGGATCGTCGGTGACACCCTACGGGCTGATTGACCTGCGTCTGCTGGATGACAAAGAGCCTTTGATGGAAACCGGCGGCGGCATCGGTGAGCGGGTTATACAGGAAGAGGCCGCGCGCCAGCTGATCTATATGATGGAGAAAGTAGTCTCTGAGGGCACCGGACAGCGCGCACAGTTCGGCGGTCGGGAACTTGCCGGGAAAACCGGCACCACCCAGGCCGCGCGTGATGCATGGTTTGTGGGCTTCTCTGCGGATTACGTGGCGGGCATCTGGATGGGCTATGATGACAATACACCGTTGACCGGCGTGACAGGTGGCGGGCTGCCGGCGGAAATCTGGCGTGAAACCATGAGCCGCGTGCATGAAGGGATGCCCCTGTCGCCGCTGCCGATGATGCTGCCGGGCCGGGGCGAAACGCGCGAGACCCGCACGCCGTCCGCAAACGGCCCTGTGGGGCTGCTGGAAAGCCTGCTCAGAGATATTCTGGGCGGTGGTGGGGGCGGGTCCTCCGGGACGCGCCCGCTACAGGAACGCTGAGCGTTTCTCAGCCGGCGTTGCGCAGATCGGCAACCAGCTGATCGATATTGCCCCGGCGCTTGTCGAGCATCGCGCCGATTTCGGTGCGCTCTGTCAGGAGCAGGTTCACGCCTTCGACGAAAATGTTGAAGAGCTTGTCCCGTCCGGACCTGTCAGACACCAGAAAGGTAACATCGACCGGCTCTTCGCCCTGCAGGTAAGCCACGGACCGGATCTCGTACCCGGCTTTGATCTGCCGTGCAGACTGTACCTCGACGCGTCCGCCGATAAACTCACGGAACTGCTTGCCGTATTTGCGCGAGATATATCCCTGAAAAGCATTGGTAAAGGCACTTTTCTGAGCTGCGGTGGCCGAGCGACCGTCGTTTCCAAGGGCATATTGCGCCATGATCGGCACATCGGCATACCGCACGAAGATTGCTTCGAAATCGCGCAGCATTGCCGCTTCGGACTTGCCGGATTCGATGACGCGGTTGATCTCGCCAACAACGGTTTCAACAAGATTGCGCGCAGCGCTCTCGCTGAGAGCAAGCGCAGGGGTGGCGCAGGCAGCTGCAAAAAGCGTTGCAGCGGTGCCGGAAAGAACACTCCGGCGGGAAATATTACTGAGCATAGGGGTCCTCATAAGGATCAAAGTCGTCTGCGGAATTTTCGCCAAGTTCAAAACGCCGGTTCTGCAGGTAGATCTGGCGCGTCTGAGCATAGCTGTCTGCACTTTCATACAGCACTGAGTCGATTGTGTCGCTGAACTTTTCGCGATTGTTCAGACCGGCAAAGCCTTTCGAGACAGGCGGTACATACCGCTCCGGCACATCTTCGATTGTTGCAAAAGTCAGCGGGTTGGTAAAGAAATCCACGACCAGGCCGACGGTCGACCGCTGAGTAGACGGCCCGAAGAGCGGCAGTTCAATATAGGCACCCTCGCCGGCGCCCCAGACCGACAGCGTCTCGCCGAAATCTGTTTTGCGGTCTGCAATCTTCAGTTCCGAAGCTGCATCCACAAAGCCGCCCAGACCGATGGTCGTGTTCAGCACAAATCGGATAACCGATACACCGGCACTTGCCAGATCGCCCTGCAACAGACTGTTGACTGCATAACCGGGTGTCGAGAGGTTATCGGAGAAATTATTCACCGTATTGCGGATTTCCACCGGCACCACATAACCATATCCCTGCGCCACCGGGCGCACGAGGTTTCTGTCGAGCCCTTTGTTGAATGCATGGATTTTCCGGTTGGTCGTCTCATAGGGATCGTTAATACCGGCTGTGCGGGTCACCTGATCCTGCGATGTTGCGCAGGCGCTGACGAAAACACAGAGCAAAAGTACTGCGGCGGCGCGGAGGGGCAGTCCTGAGGGGCGGTAATGAAACAATGGTGCGATCCTGCAAATCAGAGTGTGCGACAGATAAGTCTTTTGTCTGCGTTGCCCAGACGGCGATTTCGAGGAAACTTTGTGATGTGGCAACGAAGTGACAGAGCGGGAAACATGAAACTGAGCGGTAACGGTTATTGCGCACATCATCAAGAGCGTGGAAAATTTCCCGGGTCAACGATATATGCCCCGCGCAGGGGCGTCCGGGCATCACCTGCCCGTACAGAGACTGGTTTTGGCTGCGGCGGGGCGGTCCGGTGATGTCCCTGCCGGTCGCTCTGCAACTGCATTTCGCAAGGGGTCAGGACAAGTTTTTGCTCGCACAGAGGATGTCGGGGCTGGTATCGGGGGGCGTGAGATGGTTGCGTGATCAGACGCGCCTTCGCTGAACAAAGGAATACGCCATGAGCTTTGCTGCCAGACTTGCCGAACTGGGTGTTACGTTGCCCGACGCACCCGCCCCAGCGGCCAATTATGTGCCCTGGGTCCGGACGGGTGATACGCTTTACGTCTCCGGGCAGATATCCGCCGGACCCGACGGAATGATCAAAGGCAAACTCGGCGATGACATGGATGTCGATGTGGCAGCCAATGCGGCCCGCTGGTGCGCGATCAGCCTGCTTGCTCAGGTTAAAGCTGCCTGCGACGGGGATATTGACCGGCTGGAGCGCGTGGTGAAACTTACCGGGTTCGTGAATTCGACCCTCGATTTTGGCGATCAGCCAAAGGTGATCAACGGGGCATCGGATTTTCTTGTGGAAGCATTGGGTGACGCGGGCCGTCACGCGCGCTCCGCGGTATCCGCGGCGTCACTCCCCTTTGGTGTGGCTGTCGAAATCGAAGGCATCTTTCAGATCCGATGAGACCGCCGCTTCCTGACGTTTTTCTCACGGTTCCGCTCGCGCATCGTGCGTTGCATGATGTGACCGACGGTCGCCCGGAGAACAGCCGTGCCGCGATCCGGGCCGCGATTGCGGCGGGATACGGCATTGAAATTGACGTGCAGCTGAGCGCAGATGATCAGGCGCTGGTCTTTCACGACGACAATCTGGACCGGCTCGCCCGTGCCAGCGGCCCCGTGCGGGCACAAAGCAGCGACATGCTGACCGCTACTGAACTCAAAGGTGGCGACGGCGAAGGCATCCCGACGCTTACAGAAATCCTCGCTCTCGTAGATGGTCGCGTGCCGCTTCTTATCGAGATCAAGGATCAGGACGGCGCGATGGGACCTGACATCGGGCTGCTGGAGCGGGCCGTGGCGAGTGCTCTTGCCGGATACGCCGGACCTGTCGCCGTGATGTCATTCAACCCGCATTCCGTGGCAAAGATGGCGGCGCTGCTGCCGGATGTGCCGCGCGGGCTGGTGACCAGCTCTTACGACCCTTCCGGCTGGCAGCTTGATCCGGAAGTTTGCGCCAGCCTGCGCGACATTCCGGATTACGACCGGGCGGCGTGCAGTTTCATCAGTCACGAATGGCAGGATCTGTCCCGCCCGCGGGTGCAGGCGCTGAAATCTGCCGGAGCGCATATCCTCTGCTGGACGATAAAATCGCCGGAGGAAGAGGCGCAGGCACGCCGGATCGCGGAAAATATTACCTTTGAGCAGTATCACGCACCGCTGAACGCTTGAACCAGCCGCGCAGCAGCACAGGTTATGCCCATGGCAGAAGCGCGCAACATGCACGAACAGGAAGTCGAGATCCGGGTTGTTTCCAGCCTGCGCGAAATAACCGCGCAGGACTGGGATGCCTGCGCCTGCCCCGAAGCCGCAGATGGCGGGCGGCCCGATGATCCCTTCACCACCTACCGTTTTCTGAGCGCGCTTGAGACCAGCGGCTCGGTGGGGGCGGGCACCGGATGGCAGCCGCAGTATCTGACCGCCCTCATTGACGGGCAACTGATCGGTGTCGCACCGATGTACGTGAAATCTCACAGCCAGGGCGAATATATTTTCGATCACAACTGGGCGCATGCCTATGAGCGCGCTGGCGGGCGCTATTACCCCAAACTGCAGATTGCGGTGCCACATACGCCCGCCACGGGCCGGCGGTTTCTCGTGCGCCCGGATTTTGAAGAGACCGGCACAGCAGCCCTCGTGCAGGGCGCGGTGCAGCTGGCGCAGAACAACAATATTTCCTCGCTGCATGTGACCTTCTGTACCGGAGGTGAAGCTGAGCGCGCCGCCGATATGGGCCTGATGCTGCGCAAGACACAGCAGTTTCACTGGGAAAACCACGGTTATGCTGATTTCGACGGGTTTCTGGCCAGCCTGAGCTCGCGCAAGCGCAAAAACATCCGCAAGGAGCGCGCACAGGCACAGGCCTTCGGCGGCACGATCCGCACCTATACGGGCGATGATCTGCAGCCTGAGCACTGGGACGCTTTCTGGCGGTTCTATCAGGATACGGGCGCGCGCAAATGGGGAACCCCCTATCTCACGCGGCGGTTTTTCGACATCGCTCAGGAAACGCTGCGCGATGACATGGCGCTGGTGCTCGCGGAACGCGATGGCGTGCCGGTTGCGGGTGCGTTGAATTTTATCGGTGGTCAGGCGCTGTACGGCCGCTACTGGGGCTGTACCGAACATCACCCGTGCCTGCATTTCGAGTTGTGCTATTATCAGGCCATCGATATCGCGATTGCGCGCGGACTTGACCGGGTCGAGGCCGGTGCTCAGGGCGAGCACAAACTGGCGCGCGGGTATCTTCCACGGCCCACCTGGTCGCTGCACTGGGTCGGTGATCCGGGGTTTCAGGACGCCATCGCGCGCTATCTTGAAGCGGAACGGGACGCTGTAGACGAAGAGATCAGCGTGCTGACGGAATATGGCCCCTTCCGGCGGGCCAAAGTTGAGGAACAGGAATGACTGAGAAACTGAAAGATGATGAGCGCGGCACCCTCCTGGGCCCGCTTCTGGCCACCGAATGGGAAATGGCCGAAGGCCGCGACGCGATCTGCAAAACCTTTGAGTTCAAAAACTTCGTCGAGGCGTTTGGCTGGATGACTCAGGTCGCGATCTGGGCTGAAAAGATGAACCACCACCCGGAATGGGACAACGTCTATAAAACGGTCAACGTGGTGCTGACCACACATGACGTGGACGGGCTGAGCGCTCTCGATGTCAAACTCGCCAGTAAAATGAACAGCCTCGCCGGGTAATACCAATGGAAAATATGCTTCAGACCGAAATCTGGCAGGGAAAGACCCTCGCCGATCTGCTCACCCTTGATTTTCTGGCCGGTATTGCGGGTTCCGTGCTCGCAGCCATCGGTATCCTGCTGCTCGGCTGGTTCATATCGGCCTGGCTTCAGCAACGCGTTCGCGCGCTTGGCCGGGCGCATGCACATCTTGATGACATGCTCTTTGATTTCCTGTCCTCGATCGTCCGGTATGTGGTGCTCGGGTTCACGGCGCTTTTTGTGCTCAACACCTTCGGCGTGCAGACGACCTCGATTATCGCGGTTATCGGTGCCGCCGGTCTGGCGGTGGGTCTGGCCCTTCAGGGCACTCTGTCAAATATTGCCGCCGGCGTGATGCTGATCCTTTTCCGACCGATCCGCACCGGCGATTTTGTCGATGTGGGCGGCACCATGGGCACCGTGGTGACGGTAAACCTCAACTTCACCGAACTGGCCGATATCAGCAATGTACAGGTGATCATCCCCAATTCGCAGGTCTGGGGCAATGTGATCACAAACTATTCGACCAATGACACGCGCCGCGCGGAGTGGACGTTCGGTGTGGGTTACGGGGTTCATCTGGCCGATGCCGAGCGGATTATTATCGACACGATTATGCGGGATCCGCGGTCAAAAGCAGAGCCTGCGCCATTCATTCAGGTCAACAACCTCGGTGCGAGCTCAGTTGATTTTCTGGTGCGAGTCTGGGTCGATGCCTCTGAGTATTTCGCCTATCAGGCTGACATGAAACGCGCGGTCAAAGAGGCGCTGGATGCAGGTGGTATCGACATCCCCTTCCCGACACGCACGATCGTCAGCGTGGATGCCGATGCATCCGACTGAACCCCCAGGTCACGAAACAGGGCCCGGCACATCAGCACCGGGCCCCTGGTCCTGACCACAAACTTACGGTTTACATGTTTTCGAGCAGGCCTTCGCCGGCTGAGACCTCGCACATGCCCGGAGCCTCTTCGGGCTGGAAGAGGGTCACTTTGCCGTCTTCCACAAGCATCGCGTAGCGTTTGGAACGGTCCACCAGCCCCGCGGGCGGTGCGCTGAACTCCATGCCGAGTGCTTTGGTCATGCTGCTGTCGGGATCGGCGAGCATGGTGATACCGGCTTTGGCGGCACCGGTGCTCTCGCCCCAGGCTTTCATCACAAACGGATCGTTGACCGAAACGCAGATGATCTCATCCACTCCTTTGGCGTCAAACTGATCTTTAGTGCGGACAAAGCTCGGCACATGCGCCGAATGGCAGGTCGGTGTGTAGGCGCCGGGCACGGCGAAGATCACGACTTTGCGCCCCTTTGTCTTATCTGCCAGCGAAACCGTCTCCGGTCCTTCGTCGCCCAGCCGGACAAGGGTTGCATCGGGAAGCTGATCGCCCTGAGAAATCGTCATGTGATACGCCTTTCTTGTAATTGCGTTCGTTCTCAGCGTCGATATAGGGTGCGTGCGGGCAGGCGACCAGCAAATTCCATGTCGGAAGGGGCGTGAATGGGACAGGTAATCGTGATCGGTGCAGGCCAGGCGGGGGCATCCTGTGTGGCGAAACTGCGCAACAGCGGTTTTGAGGGCGACATAACACTCATTGGTGATGAACCGGTCCCGCCCTATCAGCGTCCGCCGCTGTCCAAGGCCTATCTGATGGGTGAGATGACGCGCGAGCGTCTCTTTCTGCGCCCGGAAAGTTTTTATTCGGAACAGGGCATCGCACTGCGCACGGGTGCTCTCGTGGCCGCGATCGACCCCTCGGCGCAGACGGTGTCACTTGGCGACGAAGTGCTGCGCTACGACGATCTGGTGCTGGCGACCGGGTCAGAGCCGCGCCGGCTGCCGGCTGCCATCGGCGGTGATCTGGGGAACGTGTTTGTGGTGCGGGACCTGTCGGATGCCGATGCCATGGCGCCGCATTTCAAGGCCGGTGCAAAGGTGCTGATCATCGGCGGCGGCTACATCGGTCTTGAAGCTGCGGCGGTGGCGGCAAAACTCGGCCTGAGGGTAACGCTGGTGGAGATGGCTGACAGGATCCTGCAACGCGTTGCGGCCCCGCAGACCAGCGACTATTTCCGCGAACTGCATAACCGCCACGGGGTTGAGATCTGCGAAGGGGTGGGTCTCGACCGGTTGCTGGGCGAGGGCAGCGTGTCGGGCGCGCGTCTGACCGACGGCCGTGAGATCGATATTGATTTTGCGATCGTTGGTGTCGGCATCAGCCCTGCCACAGCCCTGGCAGAGGCGGCTAACCTGGAGACAGACAACGGCATCCGCACGGATGCCTTCGGGCGTACCTCAGACCCGCATATCTGGGCGGCGGGGGATTGTGCGTCTTTCCCGTGGCGCAGCGGGCGCATCCGTCTTGAAAGCGTGCCCAATGCCATTGATCAGGCCGAAGCCGTCGCCGCCAATATCATGGGCGCTGGAGCTGAATATGTGGCAACGCCCTGGTTCTGGTCCGATCAGTACGATGTGAAACTGCAGATCGCCGGGCTCAATACCGGATATGATACCGTAGTGACCCGGCGCGGCGAGGGGCAGACAGCCTCATTCTGGTATTACCGGGACGGGATGCTTCTGGCTGTTGATGCGATGAACGATCCGCGCGCTTATATGATCGGTAAGCGGCTTATTGAGAGCGGTAAAACCGCCGATCCTGCACTGGTCGGTGATCCGGCTGCTGATCTGAAACCGCTGTTGAAAGCATGAGGATTATTGCGGGCCGGTTCCGCAGTGTCGCTCTGACGAGTGTCGGAAAGGGAGATGCAGGTGCGCATTTGCGTCCAACAACCGACCGGGTGCGCGAGAGCCTCTTTAATGTGCTGCACAACCGCGATGTGCTCGTCGGCGCGCAGGTGCTTGATCTGTTCGCCGGCACCGGTGCGCTGGGGCTGGAGGCGTTGTCGCGGGACGCCGCCCATGTCACCTTTGTCGATGACGGGCGGGTGGCCGGGCGCCTGATCCGTGAGAATATCGCAAAGCTGCGGGTGGCCGGGGAAACCCGCCTGATCACGCGGGACGCACGCGCGCTGCCGGCCTGTGCCGGCACACCCTGCGATCTGGTGTTTCTGGATCCACCCTATGGCAAGGATCTTGGTCATCAGGCTCTGGCACAGGCCGGTGCCGCCGGCTGGCTGGCGCAGGACGCCTTTGTCGTCTGGGAAGAAGCGGGGCCCATGCAGGCGCCTGAGGGTTTTTCGCCGGTTGATCAGCGGAAATACGGCGACAGCTGGATAACACTGCTGTCGAAAAAAGCGAAATGATGTGCTAGTCTGCCACCATGTTTGCATCTGTGTTTTTTCCCGCCTGGACCCTGCCTGAGCGCGACCGGACAGCGCCGGCCAGACAGCCGCGCAAAAGCACGCCGGTGTTCATCGGTGATGCGGTGCAGCCCCTTGGCAGGGACACGCTGTTGCTGGAAATCATCCGCCGCGATGCGCAGGCGGAGAAAGATCAGTCCTGAGAATACGTCGGATGAAACATGCCGCCGGGCGAGAGCGTGAAAATCTCCGCCCCCTCAGTCGTGACACCAACTGAATGCTCAAACTGCGCCGACAGTGATTTGTCACGGGTCACAGCCGTCCAGTCATCGGACAGTGTCTTGGTCTCCGGGCGGCCCAGATTGACCATCGGCTCAATGGTGAAGAACATGCCCTCTTCGAGAACCGCACCGGTGCCCGGACGGCCGTAGTGCAGCACATTGGGCGGCGCGTGAAACACCCGCCCCAGACCGTGGCCACAAAAATCGCGCACCACTGACATCCGGTGGCTCTCGACAAAGGACTGGATGGCATAACCGATATCGCCGAACGTATTGCCGGGCTTTACCGCATCGATGCCGATCATCAGCGCGTCATGGGTGATCTCGATGAGGCGTTCGGCTTTGCGCGGCAGCTTGCCGGCGACATACATGCGGCTGGTGTCACCGAACCAGCCATCCACGATCACGGTCACGTCGATGTTGAGAATGTCACCGGGTTTGAGCTTCTTATCGCCCGGAATGCCGTGACAGACCACGTGATTGACCGAAATACAGCTCGCATGCTGATAGCCTTTGTAGCCGATCGTCGCCGACGTGGCACCCGCGTCACTGACCATTTGCGTGATCAGGCGATCAATCTCGCCCGTGGTCTGGCCGACAAACACATGTTGCGCGATATCGTCAAGAATACGCGCCGCCAGCGCGCCTGCCTTGTGCATGCCCGCGAAATCGCTGCTGTTGTAGATGCGTATGCCATCTTTGGTCTGGCGTCCGCGCAGGTCTTCGTTCACCGGTGTCTCCATCGTACGTCTCTTGAGCCTTGTTCGTTTATTTTATCGCGCCTGACCGGCAAGGGCCAGAGGCGGTTCAGATTTCAATCCGCAGCGGACGGCCGACACGCACGGCTTCGGGCGAGATATCGGTATCAAAGCACAGGGTTTCAACACCCTGCGACGTGGCCGCGCGCCAGGCTGCGAGATATGCGGGGTCGATATCGCCGGCGAGCCCCATGTGTGTACAATCGCTGCGCTGCACCAGATAGAGCATCACTGCGCGGTGCCCGGCTGCGGCAACTTCCCCAAGGTCTGCGAGGTGCTTTGCCCCGCGTGCCGTGACGCTGTCGGGAAATTCGGCGAACCCCCCGGCCCGGCTCAGCGTCACACTTTTGACCTCAACCCAGGCATCGGGCAGGCCCTCCTGGTGCAAGAGGAAATCAATCCGGCTCGCGCGGCCGTATTTCACTTCCGCCCGCACCGTCCCGTAAGCTTCCAGCGGCGCGATCTGATGCGCATTCAGTGCCTCTTTCACAGCCCGGTTCGGAATGCCGGTATCGACACCTGTAAAATGTCCGTTTTCATGATCAACGAGCCGCCAGCCATACTTCAGCTTCTTTTTCGGATCATCGTTGGGCTCAAGCCAGACCCGGGTGCCCGGGTCCGCAAGACCCGCCATGGAACCCGGATTGGCGCAATGCGCGGTAATCTCCGCACCGCTGTCTTCCAGTACGCAGTCCGCCAGAAAGCGTTTGTAGCGGCGGGTCAGGCGGGCCGGGATAAGATCAGTTTGAAAGCGCATGATGCGGGGTCTATACCCCGGTGAGAGACAGACGCAAGGAATGTGCACATGTCAAACCCCACAGCGGCCATGCTGGTGATCGGAGACGAAATCCTGTCAGGACGTACACGCGACGCGAATATGTACTATCTCGCTGGCGAACTGACTGCGGCAGGCATCGATCTGCGCGAGGTCCGGGTTGTCAGCGACGACAGTGCGGCGATCATTGCCGCGGTACGGGCGCTCGCGGCTGCGTATGATCATGTCTTTACCAGCGGTGGCATCGGACCCACCCATGATGACATCACCGCCGACTGCATTGCCGCAGCATTCGGGCGCAGCATCGACGTACGCGAGGATGCCCGCAGCCTGCTTGAAGCGCATTACAGAAAATCGGCGCTCGAGCTTAATGCGGCACGCCTGCGCATGGCGCGCATCCCCGAGGGTGCCGGCCTGATCGATAATCCGGTCTCGGTTGCCCCCGGTTTTACCGTTGAGAACGTGTATGTCATGGCGGGTGTGCCTTCGGTCTTCAAAGCGATGGTGGAGAGCATTCTGCCTCAGCTGACCGGTGGCGCGCCGCTGATCTCGGAGACGTTGCGGATCAACCGCGGCGAGGGAGATATCGCGGGGCCTCTCGGTGAGATTGCCGCGTCCTATCCGCAGCTCAGCATGGGGTCATATCCCTTTCAGCTGAGAGACGGGAAATACGGTGCCAACGTGGTGATCCGTGGCGGGGATAATGCGCTGGTTAACGAGGCACTGGCAAAGTTGCGGGCGGCTTTTGCGGAATGACGCCTGCGCCCTCCCGGCTCTTTGACGCGGTGGAACGAACCTGGCCTGCGGCAGCAACGCACCGGGCCGGCCCATGGCTCATCCGGGACGGGCAGGGCGGTGGCAAGCGCGTTTCGGCGGCAACGGCCGCGGCACCGGTCACCGAAGCCGATATCGCGCAGGCCGAAGACGCCATGCGCGCCTTGCATCAGGCGCCGCTGTTCATGATCCGCGCCGGTGACGAGGCGCTGGATGCGTTGCTGGACGCGCGGGGTTATACGATCGTTGACCCGGTACGGGTCCTGGTGATGCCCGTTGCGGGCCTGACGGACAAACCGGTCCCCCCTGTTACCGCGTTCGCAATCCGGGAGCCGCTGGCGATCATGGCGGAAATCTGGGCAGAGGGTGGCATCGGGCCCGCGCGCCTCGACGTAATGGCGCGGGCGGAGAACCGGACCGGCATTCTGGTACGCTGGAACGAGAAACCGGCAGGAACGGGCTTTGTCGCCTGTGACGGCGATATCGCGATGGTGCATGCGGTCGAGGTTAAACCCGCGCAGCGCCGCCAGGGGGTGGCAGGCTGGATCATGCGCGCGGCGGCCTTCTGGGCGCAGGATCAGGGCGCCCGAACCATGGCCGTCCTCTGCACCGAAGCCAACACCGCAGCAAACGCGCTCTATTCGGCTCTGGGCTTTGAGAGGGCCGGACATTACCATTACCGCATGACGTCTGCGACAGGAGCAAAAGATTATGGCTGACCGTGACCTGCCCACAGCGCTGGACCTTCCGATGACGGACCCGCTGCCCGCGCCCACGCAGAAGTATTTCGACGTCTGCACGGAAAAGCTGGGCATGATCCCGAATGTGCTGCGCGCCTATGCCTTTGACATCGATAAGCTCGATGCTTTCACCGGCATGTACAACAATCTGATGCTGGCGCCTTCGGGGCTGAGCAAGCTGGAGCGCGAAATGATTGCAGTGGTCGTCTCTTCGATCAACAAGTGCTTTTACTGCCTGGTCGCGCATGGCGCGGCTGTGCGGGTTCTTTCGGGCGATCCGAAGCTCGGAGAAGCGCTGGTGATGAACTACCGCGTGGCAGATCTTGACGGCCGCCAGCGCGCGATGCTCGATTTTACCGCAAAGATGACCACCGCGAGCGCCACCATAGAAGAGGCTGACCGCCAGTCCCTGCGCAAGGTGGGTTTCACCGATAACGATATCTGGGACATCGCGAATGTGGCAGGTTTTTTCAACATGACCAACCGGGTTGCGAGTGCCACTGACATGCGTCCTAACGACGATTATCACGCGCAGGGCAGATGACACCGCGCGGGCCGTTTTTACGCGGCCTGTTTGCCGCCCTGGCGCTTTGTGCCGCCCTGCCGCTGGAAGCGTTTGAGCCAGAGTTGCCCCTCGGCGCGCGTCTGACCGTCGAACGCAATACCGCCCCTGACAGCTTTGAAGCGCCGGTGGGTGTGTGGCGCGACGGTGCTGTGCCGTCCCTGCAGGTCGAGGGGGCCGTGACCCGGCGCGCGTGGCGGATCAATACACCCGGACTGACCCCGCTTCAGGTCGTTCTGCCGTTGCGTGCGCAGATTGAGGCTGCGGGTTATGAGGTGATTTTCGAATGTGCCGCGCGCGACTGTGGCGGGTTTGATTTCCGCTTCGAGACCGAAATCCTGCCCGGCCCGAACATGTATGTGAACCTTTCGCGCTACCGGTATCTCACGGCTGTTGCCGGCCCGCGGGAAGCGCCGGGGCGGGTTCTGGGCGTGGTTGTCAGCGTAACGGCGGCATCTGCCTATGTTCAGGTGATTGCCGTTGATACCGGCGTGTCGATGGAAAATCTGTTGCCCGAAACCGCGCCTGCACCCGATGTGGTGTCAGAAACACCTCAGGCCGGCCCGCCCCCGGAACCGGCGGCACCTGCGGCTGCTCTGCCCCGTGTGAACGAAGACAACCTGCTGGAGCGGGGTTTCGTCGTGCTGCGTGATCTCGAATTTGATACCGGCAGCACCGATCTGGGTCCGGGTCCCTTTGCATCGCTGCAAAGGCTTGCAACTTTGCTCAGAGACCGCCCGGATCTGCGCCTGGCTCTGGTGGGGCACACCGATACGACCGGCGGGCTCTCTCCGAACATCGCAGTGTCGCGCGCCCGAGCGCGCTCTGTGCGCCAGCGGCTGGTTGATCAGTACGGAATTGACGGCAGCCGGCTCGATGCAGAGGGCATGGGGTACCTTGCACCGGTTGCCTCGAACCTGACCGACGCCGGGCGCAGCCTCAACCGCCGCGTCGAGGCCGTGTTGCTCAATTCGGAATAGAAAAACCCCGGCGCAGGAGACACCGGGGTAAAGCTGACGGGGCGGGTGGGTTCACCAGTCCGACGGACCTTTTTCAGCAAAGGCATGCACCAGAAAATCGATAAAGGCGCGCACTTTGGGCTGAGTGAAACGACCCGGGGGATAGACCGCATAGATGCCCTGTGTCTCAACCGGCAGGTCGGGAATTGCGTCTTCGATCAGACCCTTTTCCATCGCATCAGCATAGAGAAAACTCGGCAGATATGCGATGCCAAGACCCGAAATCGCAGCGTTCAGCAAAGACTGCCCGTCATTCACGCTGAGCCAGCCTGCCGTCCGTACCTGCCGCTTTTCGCCCGAGGGGGCCGTCAGTTTCCAGACATTGCCGGAAGACTGGTTCGAATAATGCAGCAGTTTGTGATCGTTCAGATCGTCGATCTTTTCCGGACGGCCGTACTTTTCGAAGTAATCCGGGCTCGCGATCATGCGTTTTGTAGTTTCGGTCAGTTTGCGCGCGCGCAGGGTGCTGTCTTCCAGCTCTCCGATCCGCACGGCCATATCAAAGCCTTCAGAAATCAGCTCAACATAGCGGTTGTTCAGCACCATATTCACAGTGATATCCGGGAAATCCGACAGGAATTCACTCAGCACGGGCGACAGATGGTTCACACCGAAATCCGTTGCCACCGAGATGCGCAACAGGCCCGAGGGCGCGCTTTGCATCGAGGTGACAAGTGCATCGGCCTCACCGGCATCATTCAGGACCCGGCGGGCCCTGTCATAATAGGCAAGCCCGATTTCTGTCGGGCTGACGCGGCGCGTCGTGCGGTTCAGCAAACGTGCGCCCAGACGGGCCTCAAGTGATGAGACATGCTTGGAAACGGCGGATTTTGAAATCCCCATTTTCTTGGCCGCATCTGTGAAGCCGCCCTGGTCTACGACCGTCGCAAAGGCTTCCATTTCTGTCAGGCGGTCCATTGCCGATCCCTTCAATTTCCTCGTTACGCAAACTTATGGTCACCAATTCAGGCAGGAACGGGGCGCATCCTGGACAGTATCGCGGTTTTTGCATGGATCGTTGAAGGCGTGGAAACGCTAATTATATGCGCGCGGCCAGGATCAGATCACACGTTATTGTATTGGCCGCACTGCGTAAATCCGACCCCGGTGTCTGGCAGGTACCTCGCCCCGCAGCTGCAAATCGCCGCGAACAGCTTCTTATGGTCCCGCCGCCGCAGACACAGCTCTGTCCGCTGTTACAGCGCGGCGGCGAGGCGGGTGCCCTGATCAATCGCGCGCTTGGCGTCCAGCTCGGCGGCCACATCGGCGCCACCGATCAGATGACAGGCGATACCGCGTTCTTCCAGCGCATCTGCAAGGGTGCGGTCGGAAATCTGCCCGGCGCAAAGCACAATCGTATCGGCCTCAATCAGCGTCGGGTTCTCGCGGGCCTTACCATAAGAGACCACGAGACCGCCGTCTTCGATGCGCTCGTAATTTACGCCGCCGACCATCTTCACGTCTTTCATCGCCAGCGCCATGCGGTGAATCCAGCCAGTCGTCTTACCGAGCCGCTTGCCGGGTTTCTCCGCTTTGCGCTGCAACAGGGTAACGGCGCGGGCCGGCGCATCCGGTTGCGGGCCTTCGGGGGCGAGACCCGCGCGGTGCTCTTCGGGGTCGGTGACGCCCCATTCGCGCATCCAGTCAGGCAAGCTTTCGGTGGGGCTGGTACCTTCGTGCACAAGATACTCAGCCACGTCGAAACCGATGCCGCCGGCCCCGACAATGGCCACCCGGTCACCGACCTTTGCCTTGCCGCGCAGCACGTCGACATAATTTACCACATGCGGCGCGTCCTGCCCGGGTATGCCCGGATCACGCGGCAGAACACCGGTCGCAATCACGACCTCGTCAAAGCTTTGCAGATCGTCGGCGGTCACCTCGCGGCCCAGATGCACAGAGACACCCTGCCGGTCCAGCATCGTCCGGTACCAGTCCACAAGGCCGAAGAACTCTTCTTTGCCCGGCACCTGTTTGGCCATATTCAGCTGACCGCCGATTTCATCCGCGCGGTCAAAGAGGGTGACATTATGCCCGCGCGCAGCCGCTGTGATTGCGGTGGACAGGCCCGCAGGCCCGGCACCGACAATGGCAATCGTGCGCGTCTCATCCGCCTGCGCGATTGTAAGCTCCGTCTCATAACAGGCGCGCGGGTTCACCAGACAACTGGAGATCCTGCCCGAGAACGTATGATCCAGACAGGCCTGGTTGCAGGCGATACAGGGCGCGATTGTATCGCCTTCGCCACGGATGGCCTTTGCGACGAAATCGGCATCCGCGAGCATCGGACGCGCCATGGAGACCATATCCGCACAGCCCGTCGCCAGCACCTCTTCGGCGACGCCAGGGGTGTTGATCCGGTTCGAGGTGATCACCGGAATGCCCACTTTACCCATCAGCTTTCTGGTGACCCAGGCAAAGGCTGCACGAGGCACCGATGTCGCAATCGTGGGGATCCGCGCTTCATGCCAGCCGATACCGGTATTGATGATCGTAGCACCCGCGGCCTCAACGGCCTGCGCAAGCTCGACAACTTCGGCATGGGTGGAGCCGTTGGGCACCAGATCGATCATCGAGAGCCGGTAGATCAGGATGAAATCAGTGCCCACCGCCTCGCGCACACGGGCCACAACCTCCACCGGCAGGCGCATCCGGTTCTGATAGGATCCGCCCCACTCATCGGTGCGTTTATTGGTATGCGTCACCAGGAACTGGTTGAGGAAATACCCCTCGGAGCCCATGATCTCAACCCCGTCGTATCCCGCTTCCTGCGCGCGCTGTGCACAGGCCACGATATCACTGATCTGCTTTTCAATGCCGTCCGCGTCGAGCTCGGTCGGGACAAACGGGGAGATCGGAGATTTAATCGCAGAGGGGGCCACGCATTTCGGGCCATAGGCATAGCGCCCTGCATGCAAAATCTGCATGGCAATCTTGCCGCCCGCCGCATGTACCCGGTCAGTCACGATGCGGTGGTTGGCGACATCCTGATCGCTGACCATCTGTGCGGCACCCGGCAGGACGGAGCCTTCGGGGTTGGGGCCGATCCCGCCTGTAACCATCAGCGCCACTTCACCCCGTGCACGGGCGGCGTAGAACTCCGCGACCCGGTTCCAGTCTTTCGTTTCCTCAAGACCGGTGTGCATCGAGCCCATAAGCACGCGGTTTTTGAGCGTGGTAAACCCCAGATCCAGCGGCGCCAGAAGATGCGGATAGTCTGCCATGCCGAAAATTCCCCCTGTTGGTTGGCACCACATCACATTTTCACATATACGCTGTCACGTCGAACGCGGCGTCAAACGGCGAAAGCATGCAGAATGATAAGGTGGGCAGAGCCCGGCTGCGCGCCCGCGCTGGCGGAGATCATGTTCCGTGCGGTGCGCGAAGGGGAGAGCCCGTACAGCGAGGCGCAGAGGGCCGCATGGATGCCCGCGCGACCGGAGCCTGCAGGCTTTGCCGCGCGGCTGGCCGCCTGTGACTGTGCCGTCGCCGAAGAAGCGGGCGGGACGGCGGGCTTCATGACGCTGGCGCGCGACGGATACATCGGTCTGGCCTTTATCCTGCCTCAGGCGCGGGGCCGCGGCCTTTTTCGCGCGCTCTCAGATGCAATTGCAGCTCGCGCGCGCCGGCACGACATGCCGCGCCTGTGGACACACGCCAGCCTGATGGCGGAACCGGCCTTTCAGGCGACGGGCTTTCAGGTTATCCAGCGGGAAAGCGTGCAAAGGTCGGGCCAGCATCTGTGCCGGGCCTTAATGGAGAGATTTCTGACATGACCCCCGAAGACATCCAAAAGCTGCCCTATCGCCCCTGCGTCGGTGTCATGCTGATGAATGCCGCGGGCGAGGTCTTTGTCGGACAGCGGATCGACAGCCGGATCGCCGCCTGGCAGATGCCGCAGGGCGGGATCGACAAAGGCGAAGAGGCGCGCGATGCGGCGCTGCGCGAATTGCGGGAGGAAACGGGTGTCTCGCCGGATAAGGTAAGCATCGTGGCCGAAAGCCACCGGTGGCTCCCTTACGAGTTGCCCCATGATCTCGTACCTAAGCTCTGGAAAGGGCGGTTTCGCGGTCAGGAGCAGAAATGGTTTCTTCTGCGCTTTCATGGCACCGATGATGAGGTCAATATCGAGGCAGAACCCCGCGAGTTCTCAGAGTGGCGCTGGTTGCCGGTCGCGGATCTCGTAGAGAATATCGTGCCGTTCAAGCGCCACGTCTATGAGGCCGTCCTGCAGGAATTCCGCGACCACCTCAGTCTTTGAAAATTCAGTCTGTGAAAACCGGCACGCCCGGACCGGCCGTTTCCGGCAGCAGCCCCTTGAGACGCGGATCGTCATCGATCTGCACCTTCTGACCGACTGGCGTGAACCCGCTGCGCCGGTAGAATTCCAGCGCCTGCGGGCTGTCCATGGTGCAGGTGTGCACATGAAAAAGGCTGATGGGTTGTGCCCAGGCCCGCGTAATCGCTTCGTTCATGAGATACCTTCCGGACCCGGAGCCGATCAGCGACCGTGTCAGGCCGAAATAGGCCAGCTCGCATTCTCCTTTGCGTCGGAAATCAAGCTCCAGCAGCGCCTCGTCCCGCCCGTCCGTGCGCAGGGTGAAATAGGCTGTTGCAGGATCCGTCAGGATCGCATCGAGCGCCGTATCATCCAGTTGCAGACGCCCGTACCAGAGCCAGTCCTCCGAGCCCACGCGGCGAAAAATATCCCGGTACCAGTCGCGGTCGGGCGTCACCTCATGAAAGCTTATTCCGTCTGGCAGCGGCACCGCGCGCATTTCAGGTGGCGCGCGCATCTCCAGCCTGGTAACAATCACCGCGATTTTGCCCGGCGGCACATCGTGAAACCCGTCTTTGAGCATTCTCAGATCAGGCCTTCGGCCTGAAACACCTTCATCATGTCTTTTTGCGGGCGCGGGCCGATGTGACTGATGACCTCAGCCGCACAGGCATTGCCCATTTTGCAGCACACATCCAGTGCGCGTCCGGTTGCCAGGCCATAAAGGAACCCTGCTGCGAACTGATCACCTGCCCCTGTGGCATCCACGGGGGTGACTTCCTTAACGGCGACATCAATGCGCTTGCCGTCAGAGATGACCGAAACGCCATCACCCGACCGGGTACAGACCACCAGCGGACAGATCGCGGCGGTTCTGGTCAGCGAGCTCTCCAGGTCCGTCTCAAAAAGCGAGCAGATCTCATGCTCATTGCCGATCACATAATCAAGATCGTGCTCGATCAGCGCGAGGAAATCCGCCCGGTGCCGCTCCACACAGAACGGGTCCGAAATAGCGATGCCTGCGATGCCACCCCCGGCTTTGGTCGCGCGGGCCGCTTCGCGGAACGCGGTTTTGCCGGCGTCGTGATCAAACAGATACCCCTCAAGGAACATGATCCGCGCGTTGGCGGTGACTTCATGCGGCAAATCGCCCGAGGTCAGCCCAACTGAAATGCCCAGATAGGTATTCATTGACCGCTCTCCGTCAGGGGCCACGAAAATCATGCTGCGCGAGGTCGGCAAATTGCTGTTCTGTACCGGCGGGTTGACGAAATCGATGCCGTTATCCGTCATTGCATCAGCATAAAACCGTCCCAGCGCATCATCGCGTACACGCCCGATAAACGCCGTCTGCAGCCCCAGAGCGCCGACCCCGGCCACGGTATTGGCAACCGCCCCGCCCGGGGTCTGCAACCGGTCAGACATCGAGGCATAAAGCGTCTCGGAGCGGTCGCGTTCCACAAGCTGCATGATGCCTTTCTGGATGCCCATATGATCGAGAAAGCTGTCATCGGCATGGCTGATCACATCGACAACGGCGTTACCGATGCCGACAAGCTGGTAGTGTTTCATGTCGTCTTATCCTCAAATGCGCACAGGTCGCGGATGATGCAGGTTGGGCACTGCGGTTTGCGTGCTTTACAATGATAGCGCCCGTGCAGGATCATCCAGTGGTGGGCGTGCAGCTGAAAATCCACCGGAATATTGTCCTCGATGGCGCGTTCGACCGCCTCGACCGATTTGCCGGGGGCAATGCCTGAGCGGTTGCCGAGCCGGAAGATATGCGTGTCCACGGCCTGTGCAGGATGCCGCCACCACATGTTCAGCACCACATTGGCGGTCTTGCGTCCGACCCCCGGCAGCCCTTCGAGGGCCGCGCGGCTGTTAGGTACCTCGCCGCCGTAGTCATCGACGAGGATCCGGCTCAGCTTCATGACGTTTTTCGCTTTTTGCCGGAAAAGACCGATGGTTTTGATGTGCTCGGTGAGCGCCTCCTGCCCGAGATCGAGCATCTTCTGCGGCGTATCCGCGATTGCGAAAAGCGTGCGCGTGGCTTTGTTGACGCCGGCATCCGTCGCCTGGGCGCTCAGAGCGACAGCTACCACGAGCGTATAAGCATTCACGTGATCCAGCTCGCCGACAGGTGCGGGATCTGCCTTCTGAAAGCGCGTGAAAATCTCGCGGATCGTATGATAGCCGAGCTGTTTTGCCATGCCGGAGGTATGCGGTGATTTACAGCCCGGGGCAAGCTGATCGGCCGCGATATCTCTAAAATCCGTCACAAAAGCCAACGGTTTTTTCAGCCGGAAATTTACCCTGATCTGAAAGAGTGGCGCAATCGCAGGAGCAGGATGAATATGCCGACACGGACCTTTTATGCCTATGGGCCGGATGCACTCGTAATTGACCCGGAAACCGGTCAGACCTCTCTGGCTTCTGATTACAACGCCCGCGACGGGCGTACGCGTATCGAGGTCGAAGACAACGACATTTTCGCCGACGGTGACGGCAACAATGACGAGGTCGGCGATGACGCGGACCAGACGGCAACGGTCTATGACAGCAGCGGCAATACGCTCGATGCGGGCCGTATCTATGTCGAAGAGGTGCGCTGGTACGAGACATCGGGCGGTGACGTTTTCTCGGTGCACGTATTTGAGATCGACGGCGAGGTTGTGGGCTATGTGCCCAGTGAGCCGATGCAGCCGGGAGAGAGCTACACCTTTGTCGGCACAACAGATTCCGGCGAAAAGATGAAAGGCAGGCAGTCTGAGGACGCAAAGAGCCAGTATAATTTTTATGAGCAGAATTCGGTGGCCTGTTTCGGTCCGGGGACGATGATTGCAACCCAGGAAGGGGATATGCCGGTCGAATGGCTGGAGACCTCCGATCTGGTGCTGACGCGCGACAACGGTTATCAGCCTATCCTCTGGATCGGGCGCACCCGTCTGGATGCAGGCTATTTCCGGCAGTATCCCGATGAGGCACCCTTGTGTCTGCCGGCGGGATCTCTGGCAAACGGGACCCCGGTGCATGATCTTTGCCTGACCGGTGACCACCGGGTGCTGCTGTGTTCTGCGCGTGCTGAACTGCTTTATTTTTCCGCTGAAGTGCTGGCACCGGCCAAAGCCTGGCTTGATCGTGATGTCGCCCGCGCTGTTGTGCCGCAACGAAGTTTTACGCTGACCCACATTCTGTGCGCAGAGCATCAGATCATTCTTGCCGAAGGTGCATGGGTCGAGACGATGTTCACCGGGCCGGAAGCGCTGCGCCGTCTGAGCCCGCAGGACCGTGCGCGACTGAAAGACCTGCTCGGCGCGGATTACCGCCGTCAGAGCACCGTGCGTCCCTGTGTGACCCGCAAAGAAGCACGCCTGCTGATCGACCCGCCGGCGCAAAGTCAGGATCTGCCGGGGCAACAGCAGGCCATCCGTGCATGATGCGCAGGTTCCGGGTCGAAATTCCCCGCCGTCCCGGCTACATCTGAAGCATGACAGAGCATCAGACTTTTACCGCCGACGCAGAAGGCAGCTATCACTACGGGGTGATCCGCAGGGCGATTGAACTGCTTGATCAGGCAGAAGAACCCGTGTCCCTCGATGCCATCGCAGCGGAGATGGGCATGAGTAACGCCCATTTTCAGCGGCTGTTCTCGCGCTGGGTTGGCATCTCACCAAAAAAGTATCAGCAATATCTGACCCTGGGTCATGCAAAAACTCTTCTTGCCGAGCGGTTCACGACACTTGAAGCGTCACATGCCGCAGGGCTGTCCGGCAGTGGCCGCCTGCATGATCTTTTTGTGCGCTGGGAGGCGATGAGCCCCGGCGAATTCGCCCGCAAAGGGGCCGGCCTTGAAATCCGCTGGGGCTGGTTTGAGAGCCCCTTCGGTCCGGCCATCGTGATGGGCACCGATAAAGGCATCTGCGGCATCGGTTTTGCCGCCGAGCTCGGCGCAGAAGCTGCCATGGATGACCTGATGCAGCGCTGGCCCTCAGCTGAATTCACCGAAGATCCTGTGATGCTGCGCCCCTGGGCGCTTCAGGCTTTCGGCGCCGGCAGCGGCAAACCGGATACGACGCCGCTGTTTCTCATCGGCGCGCCCTTTCAGATCAAGGTGTGGGAGGCGTTGCTGGCAATCCCGTCCGGTCACGTGACCACCTATTCCGAGATTGCCCGCGCGGTCGGAAACCCCCGCGCGGTGCGCGCTGTGGGCACGGCCGTCGGACGCAACCCGATCAGCTGGCTGATTCCCTGTCACCGGGCCCTGCGCAAATCAGGCGGGCTTGGCGGATACCACTGGGGCCTGCCAGTGAAACGCGCGATGCTGGCGCTGGAAACAGTGAATAGTCCGGCTTGAGCCCTTCACAACCGGTAAATAATGGCTGATCCCCCCCTTCCTTTGCGGCGGAACCGCCCCCATATTGACAGCGTTAATAAATGACGCCCCGCCCGAACGGGGCCGCAACCACTGAAGGCAGTATGTTTATGATAAATCTGAAATCTCCCGTGGCGCTTGCGCTCGCAGGCAGCCTGGCGCTTGGTGCCTGCACCGTTCCGGCCTCGGATCCGAACGCCCCCCCCGTGCCCGCGGGCCAGAATACCCAGCAGGGCGCGCTTGTGGGTGCCGGTGTCGGTGCGCTGGCCGGAGCACTTTCCAAAGGTGACGGTAACCGCGGTGATGCAGCGCTTATCGGCGCTGTAATCGGCTCGGCCGTGGGTGCCGGGATCGGTTACTCGCTCGACAAACAGGAAGCCGATCTGCGTAACCAGCTCGGCAACGACAATGTCACAATCGTGAACACCGGTGACCGACTGATTGTCAGCCTGCCCCAGGATATTCTTTTTGCCACCGACAGCTTTGCGATCCGACCTGATCTGCAAACCGACCTGCGCACGGTGGCCGGTAATCTGCGCCAGTATCCGCAATCGACCATTCAGGTGATCGGTCATACCGACAGCGATGGTGATGCGGCCTACAATCAGCGGCTTTCTGAGCGACGCGCCGGTGCGGTCCGGGATGTTCTGATCAATGCCGGCGTCTCCTCGGCACGGGTTCGCAGCATCGGCAGAGGCGAGAGCCAGCCGGTGGCCAGCAACCTCAGCGTTGACGGCAAAGCACAGAACCGCCGCGTGGAAATCGTGATCCTGCCGAACGCCTGATCACACCCGGCAGACCATTACTGAGGCCGCGGCATCCCCGCGGCCTCTTGCTTTTCCGCAGCGGTGCCACAGGTGAAAGCGCAACGGAAAACACAAACTATCGGAGCATCCATGTCGGACGTTAAACTTTTCGGCCTGTCGGGGTCCCTGCGCGAGGGATCGTCCAATTCAAAGCTGCTGCGCGAGGCCGCACGGCTGTTCGGGCCATGCAGCTATACGCAGGCGGATCTGAACCTGCCACTTTACGACGCGGACGCGGAGGCCGAGACCGGCGTACCCGAAGCGGTGACCGGCCTCGCACGTCAGATCGCCGCCGCGGATGCGGTTCTGATCTCGACGCCTGAATATAACAAGGGGCCGTCCGGGGTTCTGAAAAACGCCCTGGACTGGATCAGCCGTACCAAAGGATCACCCTGGAAGGATAAGCCGCTGGCGGTCATGTCCGCCGCTGCAGGGCGCGCCGGGGGCGAGCGTGCCCAGATGGTGCTGCGAGGCTTCATGGTCCCTTTCCGCACCCGTATTCTTCAGGGCCCGGAAATTCACCTTGCCGATTGCACCAACCAGTTTGACGAGAACGGCAGGTTGAAAGGCGAGATCTATCTGCGTGAACTGACGGCGCTGATGAATGGTCTGAAAGAAGAGATCGCGCGCTGATCCGCCTGGCCGGAAACTGACAGCCGGGGTGCATTCTGAAATCCCCGGGCGGCGTCGTGACAGGTCAGGCCGCAGAAAAATCCGATGTGGATCAGGAAGCGATGCGTACGGGCTTGCGGCCGGCACTCCCGGAGGTCACCGGCGGCGACGGCGCAGTCTGGGCCCCGCACTGTCCGGATCAGAAATGGCTGAGTGCCCGTCAGGGTCAAAAAGATGCCTCAATTTCAAACCCGTCCGGGATGCGGTTTTTGCCGTCAAGCACCAGATCCGCCATCACCTCCGCTATGCCAGGCGCCATACCAAACCCGATTTTAAAGCCGCCGTTAGCGATGAAATGCCCCGGCCGCCCGGGCCATGCGCCCAGCATTGGCGCACGGCTGCGCGCGCGGGGGCGCACGCCGGCCCAGCGTTCCGTGACGGGCGCATTGCGCAGCGCCGGCACGGCGGCGCGGGCTCTTGCGATCACTTCCTCAAGCTGCTGATCAACGCGCGACGGATCACTGTATTCCCGCTCGGAGGTGGACCCCACGGCGACGGTCCCGTCGCTGTGCGGTATGATGTGCAGCCCGTCTGCAAAAAGCTGGGGGGCGCCTCTCGCGTCATGCTGTAACAGGGCCGCCTGACCTTTCACGCCGGCACCGACCAGCCTGTGATGTCCGGCGTTCAGCACCTCAAGCCCCGCAATGCCGGTGGCATGAATGACCGCACCTCTGTCTTCACCGTCCACCTCTGTCCGGACACCCCGGGTGGCCAGCGCGGCTACCAGAGCATCGCAGGCCCGTCTTGGGTGCAGATGCGCCGAAAGCGTGTCGCGGATCAGCCAGCCCGTCGGGCTCGCCGGTGTCCATGGGTCGTCGCCTGCTGGTTCCAGCGACCACGTGGCTTGTCCCCGCCAGAGCTCAGACGCGGTATCCGCACGGCGCCGCGCCAGCTCAAGGGCACCGGCGTCTGGCACAGGCTGTAACCGGCCCGAAGCCTGATATCCGGGATCGGTGCCTCCCGTTTCCCTGACCCCGGCCCAGAATGCAGGCGCTGCGAGAAGGCTTTCAAACTGAAAAGCTTTCTTGGCATTCCAGTTCTCCGGCACATGCGGGGCGAGCGCGCCCACGATCCCGCCACTGCTGCCGGACGCAGGGCCGGAAGGGTCAGTCAGCCGAACCTGCGCCCCACGCCGCACGCAGGCCCAGGCAATGCTCAGACCGAAGATCCCGGCACCGCGCACTGTTATTTCGCCCATTGCTAAAGCCTGCCTTCTGCCTCAGTGTCGCGCCATATCCGTGACACCCTACAAGGCCCGAACGTGCAGAACCAGACGGCAGATGTTTCCTGGAAGAGCGGGCGGGTGCCGGTTTCCGGTCGGTTTGATGACCCTTATTTCAGTCTGGAAAACGGGTTGGAGGAAACCCGGCATGTGTTTCTGGAGGGCAATGATCTGCCAGGGCGTTTTGACGGGCCCGTCCACATTGCGGAACTTGGCTTTGGTACCGGGTTGAACTTTCTGACAACCGTGCTGGAATGGCAGGCGGCGGGCACAGAGGCACCTCTGAGGTTTACCAGCTTCGAAGCCTTCCCCCTGACAGGTGAGGATATGGACCGCGCGCTTGGTGCCTTTGACGCTTTTGCGACGCTGGGGCCGGCTCTGGTGCGGCAGTGGGACCCGACCGGCGGATCGGTGGACTTTATGCCTGGCGTGACGCTGACCGTTCTGCCCGGAGATGCGCGCGTGCAGGTCCCGGCGTGGGGCGGGGTGGCCGATGCCTGGTATCTGGATGGTTTTTCGCCTGCCAAAAACCCCGAACTCTGGGGCGCGGATCTGATGCAGGCCGTGGCAGATCACACCGCGCCCGGCGGGACCTTTGCCACCTACACGGCTGCCGGGTTTGTGCGGCGCGGTCTTGAGCACGCCGGATTTTCGGTGCAGCGCGTGCCCGGTTTCGGGCGTAAAAGGCATATGTCGCGTGGCGTGCTGGCACCATGAACCAGCCCGATAATCTGCGCCTTGGCATCATTCTGATGGTGGTGACGACCTTCGTGTTTGCGGTGCAGGACGGCCTTTCACGGCATCTGGCAGCGGAATACAATGTCATGATGGTAGTGATGATCCGCTACTGGTTTTTTGCCGCTTTTGTGATCAGCGTTGCGCGTCGCAAGGCCGGTGGGCTGCGCCAGGCAGCCCGGACATCGCAGCCTGTGGTGCAGGCGTTCCGCGGTTTTTTGCTGGCGGCAGAAATCTGCGTCATGGTGGCGGCCTTTACCCTGCTCGGTCTGGTGGAAAGCCACGCTGTTTTTGCCTGTTACCCTTTGCTGGTCGCTGCCTTGTCGGGCCCGGTTCTGGGGGAAAAGGTTGGCTGGCGCCGCTGGGCTGCGATTGCCGTGGGGTTTGTCGGTGTGATCATTATTCTGCAGCCGGGATACGGTGTTTTTGATCCGGCGGCAGTTGTGCCGCTGATGGCCGCGCTGATGTTTGCGCTGTACGGGTTGCTCACACGTTACGTGGCGCGACGCGACACCACCGCGACCAGCTTTTTCTGGACCGGAACGACGGGAGCGATTGCGATGACCGCGGCGGGGGTCTGGTACTGGGAGCCGATGATCAGCACCGACTGGATCTGGATGGGTATGCTCTGCGTGACCGGGGCGACCGGTCACTGGATGCTGATCCGCTGCTATGAGGTCGCGGAAGCCAGTGCTGTGCAGCCTTTCGCCTACTTTCAGCTGGTCTTTGCAGCCTCGATGGGGGTGCTCCTCTTTGGCGAAACGATCCGTCCCAATGTTGCTCTTGGCGTGGCCATCATCGTGTCTGCGGGTCTATTCACCCTGTGGCGCGAACGACAGCAGCGTTGATCCGGCCAGCTCTTCGGAAAAGGGTACCGGCATCGGGTCTTTGCCAAGCGTCGCGCGGTAAATCGGCAGGCTTTCCGTCACGCGCATCACATAGTTACGTGTTTCGCGAAAAGGGATGTGTTCGATCCAGTCGACCACATCGATCTGCCCGCGCCGGGGATCACCAAATATCTGCATCCAGCTGTCGGGGCGCCCGGGCCCCGCATTATAGCCTGCCGACATCATTACCACATTGCCCCGGAACCGTCCGGCGAGCGTGGAAAGATATGCCGCGCCAAGCTCGGCGTTGTACTCAGGGTCGCTGATCATGCGTTCAGTGCTGTGCCCGGCGAGGCGGCCGAGGCGTTTTGCAACTTCGCGGCCGGTGGCGGGCATGACCTGCATCAGGCCCCGCGCACCCACGCCGCTTTGTACGCCGGGGTCAAATTCACTCTCCCGCCGGGCAATCGCCAGCACCATCTCGGGCGCCATCGGCAGCTTTTGTTCGGCGACGGGGTGCAGCGGATAATACCCGCCGGGAATGACCACCGCCCGACTTGCGGTGCGTTTGCCGATCATCACAGCGAGATGCGGGTGCCCGGCATCAAGTGCGGCCTGCGCCAGCAGACCGGCCTCGTTGCGATCGAGGCTTTCGGCAAGGTGAGTCCAGAACCGTTCAGCGAGATTGATCTCGCCAGAGGCCTGCAGCAGCAATCCGGCACGAAAAACCGGGTTTTGTGAGATCGGTGAGGTGCGCCAGTCGCCTGTTGCAGGCTCACCAGCAAGGTCCATGTCAAAAGGAATGCCGGCGCGTTCCGCTGCCAGAAGGCCGTAAAACGAGGTCTGGAACTGTGCAGCCCCTGTATAGGCCTGATCCGCCGCCGCCACATCACCCATTGCTTCCAGTGCACGGCCGAGCCAGTACCCTGAACGACCTTTGGAGATCGGCGACCGCACTGCGGCATCATGGTTGCGAAAATGCTGCAGCGCGGTTTCCGGCTCATCAAGTTTGTGCAGGGCGATATAGCCTGAAAGCCACTCCAGATCCGCATAATCGGACCCCTGCGTCAGAAAATGACGCGAGGCTATTTCATAGGCCACTTCCGGATCACCCGTGCGCATCTCCGCACGCGCCATCGAGCGACGTCTGCTGGCCCATTCTCCGGGGCGCCCGAGAGCTTCGGCGCTCACAGATGTCGCGCGCAGCATCTCTCTGGCATCATTCGTCCGTCCCTTGCGCGCTCGCCAGATAAACCGGTCATACTGCAGCCCGGGATCGGTCGCATATTTTGCGGGTATCTTTTCAATCAGGGTATCCACACCCTTTTCACCGGCTCTCAGTGCAATCCTGGCCCGGGCAACGGCCACAGCGGCGGGCGAGGCCAGATCAAACATCCGGCGGGCGTTCTCATAAACTCCGCGCCAGAGCATCGCATCAAGGCGCGCGTCGTGATGGTCTTTGAGAAATGCACCGTGCGCCTGAAGAAAGCGGGACTGCTCACTTTTGCCCATCGGAAAATTCAGCCAGGCATTCAGGACCAGCGCCTGTGCTTCATCGGTGCGGCCCGTTTCTGTGAGGCGCGCGCTGTAGGCGAGTACGCCGCCGGCTGTCTGCGGCGGCATCTGCGCGAAAAATGCTGTAACCGCTGCGTCCCCGGCGCGGATCACAGACGGTTCGGACTGTTTACGCAGATAGCGCTCTCCGGGCCAGTCCGGGCGGCGCGTCAGAAAATCCCGCACTTCGGACCAGGAGCCCTGGCCGTCACGCAGCCGGGCCCACTCAATGATATCTGCCGCAATTTCGCCATCTTTCGCAGCCACCCGCGAGGCACCCGCCCAGTCGCCCTGGCGCAACGCGTCAAAGGCGACGCTCAGCGGACGCGGGCGTTCGGCAAGGGCCGGCAACGCCAGCGCAAAAAGAAGAACAATGGTCGACAGCGCGCGTGTGATCACTTGCATTTCCCGACGTTTGAAGGCTAGAGCCTCTGATACATACATCTGCATAGCGCGGGATCAAATCACGATCTTGCTGAAAAGATGTTAAAACCAGGCCATTTGCCGGCCACAATGTAAAGGAGCGTGAAAATGTTCAAAGGCTCGATGCCTGCCCTCGTCACGCCGTTTCGGAACGGCGAGCTGGATCTGGACACACTGAAGAAACTCGTTGAATGGCATATCGGTGAAGGCAGCAACGGCCTTGTCCCCGTGGGGACGACCGGCGAAAGCCCCACCCTGAGCCACCGTGAACATGAAACGGTGGTCGAGGAAGTCGTCAAAGCCGCTGCGGGCCGTCTGCCGGTCATCGCGGGGGCGGGCTCGAACAACACGACCGAAGCGATGCGCCTTGCGCAGCACGCGGAAAAGGTCGGCGCTGATGCGATTCTCGTTGTCACGCCCTATTACAACAAACCGACTCAGTCCGGTCTGATCGCGCATTTCACGGCGATCCACGACTGCTGTGAGTTGCCGGTCATCATCTACAACATCCCTGGCCGGTCCGTGGTCGATATGAAGCCGGATACCATGGGGCGGCTTGCTGAACTGCCGCGTATTGTCGGGGTCAAAGACGCCACCGGCGATCTGGCGCGGGTCTGCGATCAGCGGATGACCTGCGGTGCGGATTTCATCCAGCTCTCGGGCGAGGATGCTACGGCACACGGCTTCAACGCACAGGGCGGGACGGGCTGCATTTCGGTTACTGCCAATGTCGCACCGAAGATGCTGAGCGAGATGCAGGCGTCCTGTCTTTCGGGCAACTACGGCCGCGCGCTGGAAATCCAGGACCGGCTGATGCCGCTGCACAAAGCGATCTTTACCGAGCCGGGTCTCGTCGGTGTCAAATACGCCATGTCGCGGCTTGATCTCTGCTCGGAAGAGGTGCGCCTGCCGCTGACGGGGCTGTCCGATGAGACGCGCGTTCTGGTCGATGACGGCCTGCGTCACGCGGGTCTGATGAACTGAAACGCGTCGGGGGCGGGGTCGACCCGCCCTTTGGATTTCAGGCGTTGACCCTGGCGCTGCGGGCTCCCAGAATTGCCGAAAGCTCAGAAACCCGGAGAAACGCCTGTGAACATCCTGCCAGTGATCAAAGACAGCACGAAGGAGCTGCAGGAGATCTACCGCGATCTGCATGCCCATCCCGAGATTGGCTTTGAGGAAAAGCGCACCAGCGGCGTGGTGGCGCACCTGCTGGAAAGCTATGGCGTTGATGAGCTGCACACCGGCATCGCCGGGACCGGCGTGGTGGCGATTGTGCGGGGCAAAGGCCAGGGCAATCGCTGCGTCGGGTTGCGTGCGGATATGGATGCGCTGCCGATCACCGAAGCAACGGGCTTGCCACATGCCTCTTCCAATGACGGCGTAATGCATGCCTGCGGACACGACGGGCACATCACGATGCTGCTCGGCGCGGCAAAGCACCTTACGGCCACGCGCGATTTTGACGGGACAGCCGTGCTGATCTTTCAGCCCGCCGAAGAGGGTCTCGGAGGTGCGCGCGGTATGATCGCCGACGGGCTTTTCGAGCGGTTTCCCTGCGATGAGGTCTACGGGATGCACAACTATCCGGACGGTAATCCGGGCAGGTTCGGCATCCGCGCCGGGGCCGCGATGGCGGGGGCGGCGTTTTTCGACATCACCGTGCAGGGCAATGGCAGCCACGCCGCCCACCCCGAAGACAGCCGCGACGCGCTGATGATCGCGGCGAGCCTGACCACAGAGCTCAACACCATTGTGGCGCGCAACATCAGCCCGCTGGACACCTGTGTGCTGTCGGTGACGAAACTCAACGCCGGCAGCGCCTATAACGTGGTGCCGGGCGTGGCAACGCTGGCAGGCACCATCCGCTATTTCAAAGATGACGTTTATGCGCGCGCGGCCGGGCGCATGCAGGCGCTTTGCGACGGCTTTGCAACGGCCCACGGGGCCGAAATTACGCTCGATCTGCGCAACGTTTTTGATGTGCTCGTGAATGATGCGGATCTCTCTGCGGCCTACCTCGAAGCCGCAACAGATATTGTGGGCGCTGACAACGTCACAGATGCAGAGGACCCGACCACCGGCTCGGAGGACTTTGCGGATATGCTGCGGGTCGTGCCGGGCGCCTACTGCAGTCTCGGGCACAGCGGTACGCTGCCGCTGCATAACCCCGGTTTCGTCCTGGGCGAGGAGATTCTGCCCGTAGGCGCCTCGATCATGGCGCGTCTGGTGGAGCGCCGGCTGCCACTTTGAGGGCTGTGCTCAGCGCTTGCCGTAATAGAGCCCCACCACATGCTCCGCTTCTGCGAAAAAGAGCCAGCGCGCAATCAGAACACCCGCCACATGGCTGACCACTGCGAGCAAAGCAAAGAAGTGGTTGAACGGCAGGATCAGCAGCAGAATTGGTACGCCTGCCATCAGCACCAGCGATATGAGCCGCAGCTTCTGGCTGTGTTTGCGCCCGATATCATGCACGAACTCGCGCAGCAGATAGTTGGTGCCGGTATGCGGCGGCTCAAAGGAGCGCACCGATCCCGCCCCCCCGAGCCCGGTCGCGGTTTTGAGGCTGGTGCCGGATGCTTCCAGCGCCTTGTCGCCCATGATCCAGGTCAGGCCCTGAACGACGCCGGCTATGACCAGCAAAAGCAGGGCGGCCTGCACCTGTCCGGAGAGCAGCGCACCACCGGCAAGTGAGAGGACGAGAAACTTCACCGGCGTAATGCTCATATTCCAGCGCGGGATGGTTTTGAGCTGTGTGTAGATCATCGAGGTGGTGAAAACCGTCGCCAGCGACAGGATCGCTCCGAGGATGCCAAGCGGAGCAATGCGGGTGCCGGCAAAGACCAGACCGGCGGCATAGAGACCCATAATAACCAGTGCGCCGACAGCGCACCATGCCTCGCGGCTGAGCCAGCTGGAGCGCCACTGGGTGAAGGCTTTGATCGCGCGCTCAGGCCGTCCGAGGTGAAAGGTCGAGGCCAGCAGACCTCCCACGGCCATAGCGTAGGCAATGGCGAAAAAGACGAATGCCGTCCAGCCGGTGACCGCCGGATAGCCTAAGCCGAGCCAGACCAGCAGGCCAAAGCCCAAGCCGCTGAAAGTGGTGAAGAAGATGACGGAAGGTGCGGGATGCATCAGATTTTCTCCAGCGCTTTGTCGAGCCAGCCCAGAAAGCCCTTGGGCTCTTCGGCCACAGGCTCAAGGAAGGGGGCGAGCACGTCAAATTCAGGCATGGCGTCTTTGGGCCGCGGTGGCAGGTATTTATTGACCGGTCTGGTGCCCTGTTCAGGCATCAGATCCATGCCGCCACGTGCCGCCACCAGCTTGCTTACGTCGCTGTCGGGGTCGCTCAGATCGCCGAAGTGGCGCGCGTTGGACGGGCAGGTGCGCACACAGGCGGGCTGGCGGTCCTCCTCGGGCAGATTTTCGTTATAAATGCGGTCGACGCAGAGTGTGCATTTCTTCATCACACCCTCAGCCTGATCCAGTTCGCGTGCGCCATAGGGGCAGGCCCAGGCGCAGAGCCCGCAGCCGATACAATCGCTCTCGTTGACCAGCACGATGCCGTCTTCGACACGTTTGTAGCTGGCGCCGGTCGGGCAGACCGTGACGCAGGGCGCGTCCTCGCAGTGCAGGCAGGATTTCGGAAAGTGGATGAGCTGGGCGGCGCCCTCTTCAGGCTGCACCTCGTAAGAATGCACGCGGTTGAGAAAGGTGCCGCTGTTGTCGGCGCCGTAGGCGTTCTGGTCGCTCAGAGGCGCGCCGTAATTTTCTGTATTCCAGCCTTTGCAGGAGATCACACAGGCGTGGCAGCCGACGCAGGTATCAAGGTCGATCACGAGGCCCAGTTTGCGGTCGGTCGAGGTTGGCAGGGAGGTCATGAGCGGCTCCTTTTTGGGAGGGTCGGCGGGGCGATTTTCTGCGGCGTGCCGGGAAGCGGGCTGAGTTCCCGGGGGCGCGGCCCCCGGACCCCCGGGATATTTCCAGGCCAGAGAAGTGGCGCGGTCATTTGCCAACCTTCCACGTCAGGTTTTTCGGGCCCGTTCCGACGGGCGATCTGATTGGTGCAAATTCTGGTTGTGCCTCATCTGCCGTTGCGGCTTTGGTGATCCGGACCTTGAGGTCGAACCAGGCGGCCTGTCCGGTGACCGGATCGGAATTCGCCCACCGCAGCCCGTCACCTTTGGGCGGCAGGAGCTCGTGGATGAGGTGGTTGAGCAGGAAGCCGCGGGTCGCTTCGGGGGCGTTTTCCTCAAGCGCCCAGGCGCCTTTACGTTTGCCGATAGCGTTCCAGGTCCAGACGGTGTTTTCGTTGAGCGCGGCCATTTCCAGCACCGGTACCGTAATCTCGCCGTGCGGTGAGGTGACTGTCGCCCAGTCGCCGTCGGAGAGATCGTTCTCCCGCATCAGCTTTGTCGGCAGATACAGCGGGTTGTGCCCGTGCAACTGCCTGAGCCATGCGTTCTGCGAGCCCCATGAGTGGTACATCGCCATCGGCCGCTGTGTGAGTGCTGTGACGGGAAATTCACTGGCACGGTTCTCCTCTTCGCAGGAGTACCAGACCGGCAGCGGTGACATCGTATCGATAATGCGCTGGCGCAGGTGATCAGGCGGCTGGCGGTCGCCGTGGCCTTCGGCGGCGAGCTGGAATTTCCGCATCGGCTCGACATAGAGCGAGAAGAGATAGGGCATGGGCTTGTCATAAAGGCCCATTTCCACGGCCCAGTCCTGATAGGCGGTGTTCCAGGGTTTGTAGTAATTCGACCCTTCCGGGATGTGCTCGACGAAGAAGCCACCGTTTTCGATGTATTGCTCAAGCTGGTGCGGGTTGACCTCGCCGCGGCCTGATTTATCGCCGTTTGCGCCCCGGAAACCGGCCAGCGGGCCGATGCCCGGGCGGCGTTCGTGGTTGACGATGTAATCACCGTAATCGGCGTATTTCTGGCTGCCGTCTTCATTGGTGAACCCGGGCAGCTTCAACCTGGCTCCAAGGTCACAAAGCATCGACTGGAACCCTCTGACGTCGCGATCGGGCTCGATCACCGGCCAGCGGATGGCATCCGCAGCAGCATCGGCCTCGCAGATCGGACGATCAAGCAGCGAGATACAGTCGTGGCGTTCGAGATAGGTGGTGTCAGGCAGGATCAGATCGGAATAGGCAACCATTTCAGAACTGTAGGCATCTGAATAGATGATCTTTGGAATAATGTACTCGCCGCTTTCATCCTTGTCGGTCAGCATATCGATTACGCCGCGCGTGTTCATCGACGAGTTCCACGACATGTTTGCCATGTACATGAAGAGCACGTCGATTTTATAGGGATCTCCGGCCCATGCATTTGAAATCACCATATGCATGAGCCCGTGGCTCGACATCGGATTTTCCCAGGTAAAGGCCTTGTCGATGCGCGCGGGCGTGCCGTCTTCGAGCAGGGCAAGATCCTCGGGGCCGTGGGTGAACCCCAGATGCGGGCCATTGAGCGGGCCGCCCGGCGTCATGCCGACGTGTGGCTTGGGGTGGGCGGTCGCGGGCTTGGGGTAGGGCGGTTTAAAGCGGAACCCGCCGGGCACCTCGACCGTGCCGAGAATGATCTGCAGGGTGTGCAACGCGCGGCAGGTCTGAAAGCCGTTGGCATGGGCCGAAATTCCGCGCATCGCATGAAAAGAAACCGGACGACCGATCATCTTGTCATGCTTTTCGCCGCGGAAATCGGTCCAGGAATGATCAAGCTCGAAGCTCTCCTCAAACGCCACGCGCGCCAGCTCCGCGGCAATCGCGCGGATGCGTTTGGCGGGAATGCCACAGCGGTCGGCCACGTTCTCCGGCGCGTAATCATCCGAGAGATACATATCGGCCATCTTGTGAAAGACCGGCCGGTGGGTAACGCCAGCCTCACGGTGGGTGGCGGAGAGGTCAGGCCTGACGCCGGGCTGATCGAAAGGCGTCAGCTTGCCGGTCACTCGGTCGATGACCAGCTCTTTGCCGTTCTCGTCGCGCATCAACAGGCCGTATTCAGGGGACTTTTCGTCTTCATTCACCAGAACCGGTGCGTTGGTGTATTGCGCCAGATAATTAAGATCGATTTTGCCGGCCTTCATCAGGCAGTGGACCATCGCCAGAATAAAGAGCCCGTCCGTACCCGGCGTGATGCCGACCCAGTCGTCGGCCACAGCGTTGTACCCGGTGCGGATGGGGTTCACGCCGATCACCCGCGCGCCGCGCTTTTTTATCTTGCCAATGCCCATTTTGATCGGGTTGCTGTCGTGATCCTCGGCCACGCCAAAGAGCATGAAGAGCTTTGTGTGGTCCCAGTCAGGCTGGCCAAACTCCCAGAAGGCACCGCCCATCGTATAAATTCCTGCCGCAGCCATATTGACCGAGCAGAAGCCGCCGTGGGCTGCATAATTCGGTGTGCCGAAGTTCTGTGCCCAGAAGGAGGTGAAAGACTGCGACTGATCCCGCCCGGTGAAAAACGCGAGTTTCGAGGGATCCTTCCTGCGCACAGGCTCAAGCCAGTCGGTGGCGATTTTCAGCGCCTCGTCCCATTCAATCTCCTCAAATTCGCCCGAGCCGCGCTCGCCCACACGCTTAAGCGGTTTACGCAGACGCGAGGGCGCGTTGACCTGCATGATCCCGGCAGACCCTTTGGCGCAGAGCACACCCTGATTAACCGGGTGATCTTTGTTGCCTTCGATATAGGCGACCTTGCCGTCTTTCAGGTGCACGTTGATCCCGCAGCGGCAGGCGCACATGTAACAGGTGGTTTTGCGCACCTCGTCAGAGACTTTCGGGCTCAGGTCGATCACCGGCTGGTTCATGGAAAGTCTCCTCGGAAGTTAGCGCGCGACCTGAAGGACGGTCACAGCAATCATATTGGTCACATCTGCGGCCGTGCAGCCACGAGAAAGATCATTGGCAGGTTTTGACAGCCCCTGCAGCACCGGGCCGATTGCATCCGCGCCACCGATGCGCTGTGCAATCTTATAGCCGATATTGCCGGCGTCGAGGTTGGGAAAAATCATCACGTTGGCCTCGCCTGCCACTGCGGAGCCTTTGGCCTTGGAGGCCGCGACCTGTGGCACGAAGGCTGCATCGAACTGCAACTCGCCATCGGCTCTGAGGTCAGGATGGTTTTCTTTGAGGAGGGCGGCGGCGGCGGCGACTTTGCTGACCGACGGATGTCGGGCTGATCCGTGTGTGGAAAACGACAAAAGCGCTACCACTGGCTCAGTCTCCAGAAGCGCGCGGCAGGAGGCGGCGGAGGCCACGGCAATCGCCGCGAGTTCTTCGGAAGATGGGTCGATCACCAGGCCACAATCGCCGAAGATCATTCCGTCGCGGCCTGAGGGGTGATTTTCCGGCAGCGCCATCAGGAAGAAGCTCGACACCAGTGGTGCCTCTTTGGCTTTGCCGATGATCTGCAGGGCGGCGCGTACCGTGTCGGATGTGGTCGCGACGGCACCGCCGACGGTGCCGTCTGCGTGGCCTTCGCGTACCATCAGTGCCGAAAAGACCAGGGGCTTGCGCACCTCAGACTCTGCGATCTCCGGGGTGACGCCCTTATGTTTCCGGAGCTCATAAAAGGCCCGCGAAAGACCGGCGCTGAGGTCGGAGGTTTCCGGATCCGCGATCTGCAGGGCGGGATTGTTGATCTCGCCCGCGGCGACAAGAGCGGCGGCCACAGTGTCCTGCGGGCCGACCAGGGTGATCCGGGCGATCCCGGATTTCACCGCCGCAACGGCGCCGGCCACGATCCGGGGATCGTGGCCTTCGCTCATCACGATGTGGGCGGGCCGGGCGCTTGCGCGGGTCGAAAGATCGCGCAGAACGCTCATGGCCTGTCCTTCTCTTTTATGCGGATGCTGATCTGCACCCGGTCTTAAACGGTCTGTGCCCGCATGTCGTCTTTGCTGATCCCAGCGACGGCAACAGGTTTCTTCATTGCGTCGCGACGGAACGGATCGCCCAGCTCCTGGTTGATCATTGCCTCGATCAGCGTGGTAACACCGTTTTCCATCTGATCTTTGATCGCCTGAGCCAGCGCTTCTGTCAGCTCGTCCTGTGTGCGGGCCACGACGCCCTTGAGGCCACAGGCATTGGCGATCCCGGCATAAGACACATCCTCGTCGAGCTCAGTGCCCACGAAGTTGTCGTCAAACCACAGCGTGGAGTTACGCTTTTCCGCGCCCCACTGATAGTTGCGGAAGACGATCTGCGTGATGGCAGGCCAGTCGCCGCGTCCGATTGCTGTCAGTTCGTTCACCGAAATGCCGAAAGCACCGTCGCCGGCAAAACCCACAACCGGCACATTGGGCTGGCCGATTTTCGCACCAACAATTGACGGCAGACCGTATCCACAGGGACCAAACAGGCCCGGCGCCAGATATTTGCGGGATTCGTTGAACGACGGGTAAGCGTTACCGATCGCACAGTTGTTGCCGATGTCCGAGCTGATAATCGCCTCGACCGGAAGAGCCGCCTGAATGGCGCGCCACGCCATGCGCGGGCTCATCCAGTCCGGCTTGGCCTTGCGCGCGCGCACGTTCCAGTCGGTGCCCGGGTCGTCCTGCTCCTCGGTCATCGAGGTCAGCTCCTGCGCCCAGGCAGATTTGGTTGTCGCGATCTTGTCTTTGCGCTCGGCGCGGTTTGTGTCGCCCGCATCATCGGAAAGCTTGTCGGTGATGCCCTGCGCGACTTTGGCCGCGTCGCCCACGATACCCACGGTGACTTTTTTGGTCAGGCCGATGCGGTCGGGGTTGATATCGACCTGGATGATCTTGGCGTCTTTCGGCCAGTAGTCGATGCCGTAGCCCGGCAGCGTAGAGAACGGGTTGAGGCGCGTGCCAAGGCACAACACCACATCTGCCTGACTGATCAGCTGCATGCCCGCTTTGGAGCCGTTATAGCCGAGCGGACCGGCAAAGAGCGGGTGGTTGCCGGGGAAGGCGTCGTTGTGCTGATACCCCACGCAGACGGGCGCATCGAGACGCTCGGCCAGTATCCTGGAGGCTTCAATTCCGCCCTTGGACAGCACCGCACCGGCACCGTTCAGAATGACCGGGAATTTGGCGTTGCTCAGCAGCTCAGCCGCTTTGGAAACAGCACCTTCACCGCCCTGGGGCAGTTCAAAGTCAACGATCGCCGGCAGTTCGATATCCACCACCTGGGTCCAGAAATCGCGCGGGATGTTGATCTGCGCAGGGCCGGAGGCGCGTTTGGCCTGCATGATCACACGGTTCAGCGTCTCGGCAATCCGTGTGGGGTCGCGGACTTCTTCCTGATACGCCACGCAGTCGGCGAAAAGGTTCATCTGTTCCATTTCCTGGAAGCCGCCCTGGCCGATCGTCTTGTTCGCCGCCTGCGGCGTGACCAGCAGGACGGGTGTGTGGTTCCAGTAGGCCGTTTTGACCGCTGTCACGAAGTTGGTGATGCCCGGGCCGTTCTGCGCGATCATCATGCACATTTTCCCGGTAGCGCGGGTATAGCCGTCCGCCATCATGCCGCCGGTGGTTTCATGTGCGCAGTCCCAGAACTTGATCCCGGCGTCCGGGAAGATGTCTGAGATTGGCATCATTGCAGATCCGATAATGCCAAAGGCGTTATCGATGCCGTGCATCTGCAGCGTTTTTACGAAGGCTTCTTCGGTCGTCATTTTCATGGCGGGTGCTCCTTAGGGGCTGGGTTGGCGATTCTCGGTTTGGGATGACAGTAGTGTGAAGAGCGGGTCGGTGTTAGGGCCAGATCAGTATGCGGTTAAGGCCAGGCCGGCCATCTCCTGTATTTCGCTGGCGACCAGTTCAACGCCGCTGGCGATGCGCTGGACGGGGATGGAGGAATAGGCAAGGCGGTAGAAGCATGTGGGCTGTTCGGGCCCGGAGAAAAACGAGTGCCCGGGCTCGATAAGAACCCCGCGGGCCTGAAGTCGCCGCGCAAGCTCCCGGGTGTCGACGCCGGCGGGCGCCTGCATCCAGAACGAGGAACCGCCGTTGGCCCCCTGACCGGAGATTTGCAACCCGTTGCGGGTGATCGCATCGGCCATGACCTCTCGGCGCTCATGCAGGGCGCTGCCCATCCGGCGGATGAGCGCATCATGATGGCCGAGCGACAGAAAATATGCCGCTGTGCGCTGCACATGGCCGGGCGGGTGGCGCAGTACGGAGGCGCGCAGGGCGCGGGCCTCGCGGATAAAGGGCTCGGAGCCCACCAGATACCCCAGCCGCAGCCCGGGAAAGAGCGATTTGGAAAAGCTGCCGACATAGATCACGCGCCCGTCGGCATCGAGGCTCTTGAGCGCCGGTGAGGGGCTGCGCAGAAACGACATTTCGAATTCATAATCATCTTCGACGATCAGCGCATCCATTCCGGCGGCCCGGCGCAGGAGTTCGTGGCGGCGGTGCATTGGCATGGTGCCGGTGGTCGGGCACTGGTGGCTGGGCGTGGTGAAGATCACATCGGTGTCGGGTGGGATGGCATCGGGGGGCATGCCGTCGGCGTCCACCCGCACCGGCGTCACATGACAGCGCGATTGCGAGAGAATATCGCGAAGTGCATGATAACAGGGGTCTTCCAGAGCGGCGCGCCGGCGTTGCGTCAGCAGAACCTGGGTCGTGAGCCAGAGCGCGTTCTGCGCCCCCAGCGTGATCAGGATCTGCTCTGGCCGGGCGGTAATGCCGCGCCGGGGCAGGGTATGACGCGCGATAAATTCGATGAGCTGCGGATCGTCCTGATCATAGTAATCCGTGGTCAGTGCGGTGAAGTCTTTCTGCCCGAGCGCCTTCAGCGCACAGATGCGCCAGTTCGCATGATCAAAGAGCGTCGGATCAGCCTGGCCATAGATAAAAGGATAGCGGTATCCGGCCCAGTCAGCGGGCTTGCGCGGCATGTCGCCACCGGAAAACCGCTGTCCGATGGCGCGCGTCCAGTCCACGGCATCTGTGCCGGCCCGTGTCGGCTCGAAAGCCGGCGGAACGGGTGCGTTTTCGGAAACGAAATATCCCGAACGACCGCGCGACGAGAGGTAGTCATTTGCCAGAAGCTCGGTGTAGGCGATGGTCACCGTAATCCGGCTGACCCCCAGATGCGCCGCAAGCTTGCGCGTTGACGGCAGCTTTTCTCCGCGCAGAAATCTACCGGACAGAATGCCCTGTGCAATCATCTGCTGGATCTGGGATTGCAGCGTGCCCTGAGCGTCAGGGTGCAGAAAAAAGGTTTCAACGGGCAGGGCCATATCTCAAGCCTATACTGGACTTATGCGGCTGACAATCTGGCTCCATAGATATGGGAATATGGTAAAAATTACACGGGATAACAAAGTGTTAGCCTGTCGAAAACAGCAATTATTGAAACTTAGAGTATCAATAACACGCAAATCTGCAAGGGGAATCAGTCGCTATACCATACACTACCTCGCACCAGCAGGTGCACTGTTGTGTATCGTCTGCCCGCGCGCGGTGTTGTGATCGCGGATGCCGGTGCGCTGGTCTGACACCGGTTTTGCCTCAGAGGCCCGGCTGTGCGAAAGTTGCAGGGACCGGTGTGACGACAGCAAGACAGCCGATCACAGGGGTGCGGCGTTCAGGTCGCGTGCAGAAATTACGGAGTGACGTTCTGGTGCAGATCCTAATCCTCGGAGCCAGTGGCGCGACCGGTCGCCTGCTGACAAAAGAACTGATCGCGCGCGGGCAGGCGGTAAAAATCATTGTCCGCTCCGCCGGAAGTGTCCCGGAGGACCTGCGGGCCAGCAGCCTCCTGACCATCATCACCGCCAGCGTTTCCGACCTGAGCGACGATGAGATTGCGCAGCACATCGCCGGATGTGATGCGGTGGCCAGTTGTCTCGGGCACAATCTGACATTCCGTGGGCTTTTTGGCCCGCCGCGCAGACTGGTGACCGACGCGACGCGGCGGTTCTGCGAAGCCATCCGGAACAGCGCGCCGGCGCACCCGGTCAGATTTGTTCTGATGAACACCACAGGTAACAGTAACTCTGACCTCGATGAACCTGTCTCCTTTGCACAGCATGTGGTGCTGGCTCTGCTGCGGTTGCTGCTGCCCCCGCACAGGGACAATGAAAAGGCCGCCGACTATCTGCGCACTGCTATAGGCCAGGGTGACCAGGCGATCGAGTGGGCGGCCGTCCGGCCCGACGGGTTGACCGACGAAGCCGGGGTCACGGCATACGACATACACCCTTCACCCACGCGCAGCGCCATTTTTGATGCAGGAAAAACCAGCCGGCATAATGTTGCACATTTCATGGCGGAACTGATTTGCGACAACAGCCTCTGGCAGAGATGGAAAGGGGCCATGCCGGTGATCTATAACAGGGTCACCGGCTGACCTTACGGGACTTTCACCGCGACTGTCGGGGCTGTTCTGCCGGCTCCAATAAACGGAAACGGCACGACACTCTTCAATCGCGGTCGCGCTGGTCCATCGTCAGAACCGGTGTGCCATCCGCATCACTGAGGGTCAGTGACGCGCCGTCGCGGGTAAAAAACCGGGCTGTTGAGAGTGCCTGCATAAAATCAGACTCGCGCCGGGCCACGGGCTCAGCACAGGCCATCATCGTCGCCGCCGCAGGGCCGAGCAGAATGGCATCGCTCTGGGTGACATAGCGGCCCCGGAATGTGTTGCAGCCACCGTTTCCAAAATAGAGACCCTCGGTGTCAAACCGGATAAAAACATCCGTTCCAGGCGGTACAGGTGCGCCGGAAAGCTCCTTGGGGGCCCATTCGCTGCCTGGCAGCGGTTCGGCGCGGGAGGGGAAGGCGGCAAGCAGGCTCAGCGCGATTGTGGTACAAACTGTGGTGGCGGCGCGGGGGGCGGGCATGACACGTCTCCTTATTGGTCGCGCATATTCTGACCCGCAGGGAGCGGCGCTGCAAGGCCCGTCCGGCGGGCAGAAGCTACGGGGCGCCCGCCGGCATGAATATCCGCCGGCGGGATCGGCTCATGTCCGTGTCGTTACGGGCAGGCCGCCGTATAACGCGAGCCATCCGGGTTCTGATAAACGCAGGATCCGCTGGCGGTGCGCCCGAGATAATTACCAGCCAGAGCGCCGGCAACGCCGCCGACGATGGCACCGGTCGCGCGGTCATCATCGTTGACAGCGGCACCAAGTGCCGCACCGGCCGTCGCCCCGGCAAGTGTGCTCTGATCCTGAGTGGCGCAGGCAGAGAGGCCGGCAACGAGCGGCAGTGCTATAAACAGTTTTTTCATTACAGTAACTCCTTTGGGAACGGCAAAACGCCGTGCCCGGCACAGAAGTTCCCGTTGAAATGCGACAGCAAAAAGCCCCGGACGGTGCCGGGGCTTTTCAGATGCGGCTCAGAAAGCAGATGTATCAGCCAAAGACGCGGGTCAGGGCCTCGTCTACCGCGTGACAGATGTGATCGATATCATCATTTTTCGCGATCAGAGCGGGTGAAAAACACAGCGTGTTGTTTTTACCTGGCAGAGAGCGGTTGGTCATACCGATGATCACGCCCTGCTGCATGCAGTCTGCAACGACAGCCTGAACCTGTTTTTCAACCATAGGCTTGCGGCTCTCGCGGTCTTCGACAAGCTCGGCGCCAAGGAAGAGACCCTTGCCGCGCACCTGACCGATGACGGCATGTTTGTCGGCCAGCGCGTTCAGCTGGTCGAGCATATAAGCGCCCATGCGTTCAGTGTTGCCCAGCAGATCCTCGTCTTCGATGATCGCCATGTTTTCGAGCCCTGCGGTGGGACCTGCTGTGCAGCCCCCGAAGGTCGAGATATCGCGGAAGTAATCCATCGGGTCGGAGGCGTCGGTTTTGAAGAGGTCAAACACCTTTTCGTTGGTCACAAGGCAGGCAATGGCGGCATAGCCGGAGGCCACACCCTTGGCCATGGTCACCATGTCCGGTTCCACACCGTAATGCTGATAGCCGAACCACTTGCCTGTACGGCCAACGCCGCAGACGACCTCGTCGATGTGCAGCAAAATATCGTATTTGCGGCAGATTTCCTGAACGCGCTGCCAGTAGCCGTCGGGCGGCACGATCACCCCGCCGCCTGCGGTCACCGGCTCAAGGCAAAGCCCGCCCACTGTATCGGGACCTTCGGCGAGGATGACCTTTTCGATCTGATCCGCCGCCCAGACGCCGTAGTTCTCCTGCGGCGCGCCGTCCTGCTCAAAAGCACGGTACTCAAGGCAATGCGGCACGCGCACAAACCCGGGCGTAAAGGGCCCGTACTGCGCGTTGCGCTCGTCCTGGCCGCCCGCCGAGAGGGCGGTGATGGTGGTGCCGTGGTAGTCACGGTCGCGGTAAAGCACCTTGTGCTTTTCGCCACCGTAGCGTTTGTGCGCAATCTGCCGGACCATCTTGAAGGCCTTCTCATTGGCCTCCGAGCCGGAATTACAATAATAGACGCGGCTCAGGCCGGGCATTTTCGAGATCAGCTTTTCGGCGAACATCGAGCCGGGTATCGAGCCTGCGGAACCGGCAAAGTAGTTCAGTTTGATCAGCTGGTCGCGCACCGCATTGGCGATTCGCTCGCGACCGTACCCCACGTTCACAGTCCAGACACCGCCGGAGACTGCGTCGAGGTGCTCCTTGCCCTTCTGATCCCAGACTTTCATGCCACGCCCTTCGACGATGATGCGCGGATCGGTCGTCTCATAGGGTTTGTGCTGGCTCAGGTGATGCCAGATATGCGCGCGGTCCGCCTCGACGATGCGCGACAGGTCGTTCTCATTGAAATTGCCGTCCATGGGTCAGGCCTTTCTGAATGAATAGAATCAGGTGAAATCGGAGCGCGTACGATCCGCATGACACCGATATGAATGTTTTTTACGCCCCCGAAGTAGGGCCAGATGCCTGGCAAACGTAACGCCAGTTCAGGGCGCCATACAAGCAATTCAGTCGCCATGCATCTGAAAACACCGTGATATCCTCAGATCCGGCAGGTGAACGCTCATAACCCGGGCAAGTTGCGCTACCTTGCCAGAAACGCGGTCTCCACGCAACGCAGGCATCGTTCAGATGTATCGCTTCGGCAGGGGATGCCCCGGGGATACCTTAGCGTCCGGCAGTCCTGTCGCCCGTCAGACGTACGCCGGAGCGGTTGCACGCGCCTCTGTAACCGGTACCTTGTCACTGATGAAAATCCCGCGAGCATGCCGGATCAGTCTGGCTCCGGCGTCCGGCATGCAGTCCCGACTGGACTCATGCAGTAAGCGAAAGTGGTCATTTAATATTCGCCGGCATCAACAGCACTATGCGCGCGGGTCGGGTATAATCCTGAGGCGGAGCATCCTGCCGGCCTGCCGGATTTGCATTTCCGGAAACGGACTTTCCGGAGTTCCAAAACCGCAGAACGGAGTAAGGACGAAAATCAGGCAGTCTCATCTGAATGGCCGGATTGTTTCAATAATGCCCTTGCGGGCAGGAACATTCTGACATTGGATAATCCGGTGCAAAGAAAAATAGGGCGGTGACAAACCGTCTCGCACCATAAAACAGCCGGCCCGGGAAGGGTTGGGAATGATCAACGGGAGAAACACAATGATCAAAAAGACAGCATGTGCATTTGTCGCGGGCGCCGTGATGGCCGTCAGCGCACAAACAGCAGCAGCAGACGGACACGGTGAAATCACCGTCGGATACTTCCTTGAGTGGCCGATGCCTTTCCTCGCAGCAAAAGCCTCCGGTGCCTATGACGAAGCGCTGGGCATGAAAGTGAACTGGGTTTCCTTCGAAACCGGAACGGCGATGTCGGCGGCGATGGCGTCGGGCGATGTTCAGCTTTCCGTGTCCCAGGGTGTGCCGCCCTTCGTTGTCGCCACCTCCGGCGGTCAGGACATCCAGATCGTGGACGTTGCGGTTTCTTATTCGGACAATGACAACTGTGTTGTGGCCGAAGCGCTGGAAATCGACAAGGACAGCGCGGGCGAACTGGCAGGCAAGAAAGTCGCCGTGCCGCTGGGCACCGCAGCACACTATGGCTTCCTGCGCCAGATGGACCACTTTGGCGTTGATCTTGCCTCGCTGCAGATCGTTGACATGGCACCGCCCGAGGGCGCGGCTGCTCTGAGCCAGGGCGCGGTTGATTTCGCCTGCGGCTGGGGCGGTGGTCTGTCCCGGATGAAGGAATACGGCAACATCCTTCTGACCGGTGATGAGAAACAGGAACTTGGCATTCTGGTTTTTGACGTAACTTCTGCACCTGCGTCCTACATCGCCGAGAACGGTGATGTCGTTGCGAAATTCCTCGGTGTGACAGCCGCGGCAAACGCAGAGTGGAAAGCTAACCAGAGCGACGAGATGCTGGCGGTAATCGCGGAGCAGTCCGGTATGGACGTCGAAGCGGCACGCGCCTCGATCGCGGGCTTTAAGTTCCCGTCCGTTGAGGAGCAGCTATCTTCCAATTGGTTTGGCGGCAACGCGGCCCCCTTCATGAAAGGCGTGGCCGACGTGTTCGTGGAAGCGGGTTCGATTGACTCGGCGCTCGACAGCTATGCAGACACAGTGAACACCGGACCGCTCGAAGCCGTAGCGGCAGCCGGCGGCTCCTGAACAATGAACGGCGCGGGTCACACCCGCGCCGTTTCACTTTGAAGACCTGAAGAAAGACCAGAGGCGGGATGATGTCTGCCCGGTCAGCAGCCCCCGCGCGGGGCAGAAGGTGGGGACAACATGACCGGATTATCCATAAAAAATCTGTCGATGCGTTTTGAGTTGCCGGGCGGAGATCATGTCCAGGCGCTGCAGGATGTGTCGCTTGATCTCAAAGCCGGCGAGTTGCTGAGCGTGCTGGGCCCGTCGGGCTGTGGCAAGACCACGCTTCTGAACATCGTGGCAGGCTTTCTGGCGCCCACCAGCGGTGAGCTGATCCTGAACGGGCACAAGATCAAAGGCCCGGATGCCGAACGCGGCATGGTGTTTCAGCAGGGCGCGCTTTTTGAGTGGATGTCCGTGCGCGAAAATGTTGCCTTTGGCCCCTCGATGAAGGGCACGCCGAAAAAAGATAAAGACGCGACCGTGAACCATTTGCTGGATGTGGTAGGTCTGCAGGACTTCAAGGAAAAGGCGGTCTATGAGCTCTCAGGCGGGATGCAGCAGCGTGTGGCGCTGGCGCGCTGTCTGGCCAATGACCCGGACGTCATTCTGATGGATGAACCGCTGGGCGCGCTCGATGCGCTGACCCGCGAAAAGATGCAGAGCCTCGTGCTTAAGCTCTGGAAAGAGACCGGCAAGACGATCATTCTGATCACCCACTCGGTGGAAGAGGCGCTGCTGCTGGGCGAGCGACTGATCGTGATGGCGCCGCGCCCGGGGCGGATCCACAAGGAATACCGGCTGCCTTTTGCGGAGCTTGGCGTGAATGCCGATCTGCGCGAGGTGAAAAAGCACCCTGAGTTCGGCCCGCGCCGTGAAGAGATCCTGAACATGATCTGGGATATGGAAGAAGAGATTATGGGCGGAAAGGAGGACGCGGCATGATCCCTCTCATTATATATGTCGCCATCTTCGTTGCGGCCTTTTTCATTGTCACCAAAGTGGTGCAGAAAGCAGTGCCGGCGGATTATACTTCGCTGAAAACGGTGACTTTTGGTGATGAGAGTGCCGTGCGCCCGAACCGGGCCGCAGGTGTGATTTCGATCCTGACAATATTCCTGATGTGGGGGATTTTCACGGGCTCTTCCCTGTTGCCGCGGTTCCTGCATGCGCCCGGGCCCTTTGAGGGGACCACGACCTTTACCTATACTGCCCAGGTCGAAGGCCGGGCGCCGGATGATGCGACCGTCACGGTGGTCGTGCACCCGCGCGACGTCGAAACCGAAGCGCCCGGGGTAGAGCCCGGCGATGGTTTCGCCAAGAACGACAGCGCGGCGATTGCACAGTGGCGCACCGGCCTGATCAACGTGGCCGGAAACGACGAGATTTCAAAAGGCGACGGCAACACGGTGATTGCCATCAACGGGCAAAAGATCGCTCCCGGCCAGACCGTAACCGTAGAAGGCGGCGCTGTGACCCTCAGCGACAAGGGCACACCGAACTTCGAGCCGGAGCGGGGCTGGCAGATGGAGCCGCTTTATCTGCCCTCCCCCGAGGCTGTCTGGGTACGCACCGGAGAGATCCTGAGAGACGGGTTCCGGAACTTCACCCTGCTGGAGCATCTGGGCTATTCGCTGTTCCGGGTTGTGGTGGGCTTTCTGCTGGGGGCTGCTGTTGGCATTCCGCTGGGCTATGCCATGGGTCTGTCGGACTGGTTCCGCGGCTGGTTTGACCCGATCGTGGAGTTCATGCGTCCGGTGCCGCCGCTGGCACTTATCCCGCTGGTGATCATCTGGGCGGGCATCGGAGAAGCGGGCAAGATCATCCTGCTCTTTCTCGCGGCCCTCTGGATCATGGCAATTGCCGCGCGCTCGGGCGTGTCCGGCGTGAAGATCTCAAAGGTGCATGCAGCCTACTCGCTGGGGGCCAGCAAGTGGCAGATCATGCGCTATGTGATCATCCCCAACTCGCTGCCGGAGATCTTTACCGGCGCGCGGGTGGCGATGGGCGTTTGCTGGGGCACGGTTGTGGCCGCCGAGCTTGTCGCCGCTGAACAGGGCGCGGGCATGATGATCATGACCGCTTCAAAGTTCCAGAACACCGATATCGTCATCATGGGGATCATCCTCATCGGCGTCATCGGGTTTGGCATCGATATGCTGATGCGATGGGCCGAGCGTCTGCTGGTGCCCTGGAAGGGCAAGGGCTGATCCGCTGACCGGTTATTACAATGTCGGGGCCCTGCGGGGCCCCGGTCCCATTTTATTGCCGGGACGCGCCCTCACCTGTTCCCCGGCGAGGAAACCGGCCGGAAAACAGCGGTAATCTGCCCGAAATCCGGACAGAGTCCGGGAAGTCACACATTCGTTCATTACCGGTCAATCTCCTTGTGTAATCCCGTGACATGTTTATCCCTGTGGAAACGAGCGAAAAAAGGCAGGCACCAATGACATCTCAGACCCCCGTTGAGGGCGACATTTCTGCAGGGTCGCCGCCGTTGCCGGCTGTGGCATGGGTGCGCATTCTCGCTCAGTACCGCGAGCCGGACGCATGGCGCTCATCCTTTGAAATCGCCGTCAGCCTGATCCCCTTTGTCGCGATCTGGGTTCTGGCCTGGGTGGTTCTGCCCGTGAGCGCACTGGCGGCGGTGGCGCTGGCCAGTCTCAATGGTCTCTTTCTGGTGCGTCTTTTCTGCATTCAGCACGACTGCGGCCACGGGTCGTTTTTCTCTAACCGTAACCTCAGTGACTGGATAGGACGTGCGATCGGGGTGCTGACCCTGACGCCCTACGACGTGTGGCGCAAATCGCATTCGATGCATCACGCAGGCGCCGGCAATCTTGAACGGCGCGGCATCGGTGATGTTGTGACGCTTACTGTGGCCGAATACCGGGCGCGCAGTCCGTTTGGGCGGCTGCGGTACCGCGCCTACCGGAACCCGCTGGTACTTTTTGTGCTCGGGCCTGCCTATGTTTTCTACGTTGAAAACCGTCTGCCCTGGGGCATGATGAAAGATGGCTGGCGCATCTGGGTCAGCTCTGTCGGAACGACGCTGTCTGCGGCCATCATGATCGGGCTCATTGTGTGGTTCGGTGGCCTGATGCCGGTGCTGCTGATTTTTGTTCCCACGACACTGGTCGCCGCGACAGTGGGCGTATGGCTCTTTTACGTGCAGCACCAGTTTGAGGAAACCCAGTGGGACCAGCCCGACGACTGGTCCATGCACGATGCGGCCCTGCATGGCTCATCGCATTATGTCATGCCGGCCTGGCTGCAGTGGTTCACCGCCAATATCGGCATTCATCACGTGCACCACCTCTACTGCCGCATTCCGTTTTACCGCCTGACGGAAGTATTGCGCGACCACGGCGACCTCGCCCGCGCGCAACGCCTG
>NZ_JAHEHZ010000179.1 GCF_024639605.1 Roseobacter sp.
CTGGCCTGATCCGCCGCTTTACGGTCCCGGATACACCGGCATCTGGAAATCGCTCTATGACAAATTCGGGCTCGATTTTGAAAGCTCGCTCGATCCCGGCTACCCGGATGAATACTGGCGAAGGTACCTCTACTTTAATGCAGGTTTCTTCTACTACCGCTGCCCGCAGGAGTTCGGCGCTCGCTTTGAGGAATACGCGCTGGCGATCCGCGACGCCCCGCCGGAAGCGCTGTGCACGCAGACCCTCACACCGTGGCTTGACCAGATCGCCCTGCCGCTGGTCATTCATGCCCTGGGCGGCGGGCGCGATACTCTGCCTGACGGGCTTCTGGACGGAGCGATCAGCTGTCATTACCGCACATTCCCGCTGCTTTACGCACGTGAAAGTGACGCTGTGGTTGAACTGCTGGAAACCATCGCCGCGCCCAACCGCCTCAGGAAGGTACTCAAAGGATTTCATCCGATCCGCCGCAATGTATATCAGGGCCGCGGCGCGAAGGTACGCGCGCTCTTTGACCGTGACAATCTGCCCAAAAGAGAGGCCGCGATCCGCAACCGGATCAGGTCACAAAAGCTCTGGATGCGCTGACGGCAGCACCCTTGTACCCGTTCGCGGCTTGCCCTAACCATAAGCCGGAAAATCCAGGGAGAATTCCAGATGCAAGACGGCCCCGATTACGGTTTCGATACCCTCCAGATTCACGCCGGCGCGCGCCCGGACCCGGCAACAGGCGCCAGGCAGACACCAATTTATAACACCACCGCCTATGTGTTCCGGGACGCGGAACACGCCGCGGCACTCTTTAACCTTCAGGAAGTCGGGTTCATCTATTCGCGGCTGACCAACCCGACAGTTGCAGTGCTTCAGGAACGCATCGCGACGCTTGAGGGCGGCGTCGGAGCCGTCTGCTGCTCTTCAGGGCACGCCGCCCAGATCATGGCGCTCTTCCCGCTGATGAGCCCGGGCAAAAACATCGTGGCCTCCACCCGCCTTTATGGCGGCACGGTCACACAGTTCAGTCACACCATCAAACGTTTCGGCTGGTCCTGCACCTTTGTTGATTTCGACGACACAGACGCTGTCAAAGCCGCCATCGACGATGATACCCGCGCCGTTTTCTGCGAGGCGATTGCCAACCCGGGTGGCTATATCACCGATCTTGACGCGATCTCGGAAATCTCGGACGCCGCCGGCATCCCGCTGATCGTGGATAACACGTCAGCCACGCCCTATCTCTGCCGCCCGATCGAGCACGGTGCGACACTGGTGGTGCATTCGACAACCAAATACCTTACCGGCAACGGAACCGTCACCGGCGGCTGCGTGGTGGATTCAGGTAAATTCGACTGGTCGGCCAATGACAAATTTCCTTCGCTCAGCGAACCGGAACCGGCTTATCACGGGCTCAAGTTTCATGAGACCTTCGGCCCGCTGGCATTTACCTTCCACGGCATCGCCATCGGTCTGCGCGATCTCGGCATGACAATGAACCCGGGTGCCGCACATTATACGCTGATGGGCACCGAAACGCTCTCTCTGCGGATGGACCGCCACGTTGAAAACGCCGAAAAGGTTGCGGGTTGGCTCGAAAAGGATGATCGCGTGGAGTATGTCACCTATGCCGGTCTGAAATCCTCACCTTATTTCGAACGGGTTGCCAAAATCTGCCCCAAGGGGGCGGGCGGGCTGTTCACTTTCGCGATCAAGGGAGGCTATGACGCCTGCGTGAAATTTGTGAATGCCCTGGAGATCTTCAGCCATGTGGCCAACCTGGGCGACACACGGTCGCTTGTCATACACTCCGCCTCCACGACGCACCGGCAGCTGACGCAGGAGCAGCAGGAGGCCGCGGGCGCCGGACCTGGTGTGGTGCGGATTTCCATCGGCACCGAAGACGCTGATGACCTGATCGCGGATATGGATCAGGCGCTCGCCAAAGCGGTCAGCTGAAGCAAACAGATAAGGAAGGGGGGCGCGACCGCCCCCCCCGCTCCGCGGTCAGTCTTCGATGGCAAAAATCATTTCGACACGCACCCGGACCTCCTGTTCTCCGGCTGCAACCGGTACATCCGACATGCGGGCCGAAGCTGCCATCTCAAACGCCGGGCCAGGCGCACCGTCCGTCTCGGTGATCTTCAGCACCGGACCGAGCGTGACCCCCGATGCCGCTGCGAGCTGCGCTGCCCGGCGCATTGCATCGCGGACCGCCGCGGCACGCGCTCTGTCCTGCAGAGGTTCGGGATCCTGAAAACTGAACCGAAGACCGTTAAAGGTATTCGCCCCGTCCTGCACTGTGGCATCAAGTATACTCCCGACCCGCGCAATGTCGCGCACCCGTACTGACAGCGTGTTGCTGGCCTGAAACCCGGTGATCCGCGGCGGCTCGGTCTGCAACTGGTCACCGCGGCTCCGGACGGGCTGTACCGAGACCGAGCCGGTGGCGATATCACGCGGCGCGATCCCTGCAGCCTCGAGGATATCCAGCACAGCGCGCAGATCTTCGGATGTGGCACTGAGCGCCGCGCCGGCAGTAGGCGCTACGCGGGTCGCACCGATGGATACTTCGGCCATATCAGGCACTTCAGCAACTGAACCCACGCCGCTTGTGTGAATTGTGCGGGCCTCCTGTGCTGCAGCTGCGAGCGGTATCCAGAGGCTCAGCACGATCACCGTTCCCGTCAGAAATTTCATCTTAAAGCCTCCCCTTTTTATCCTGCTCCACCACAACACGACCGGGCTTCGGGGAACAAGCGCAAACCCGGCCCTTTTTCTTTCACTCGGCGAAGACCTGCTGTAATGTCCGCGCAGGACGATGGCTTCCTGTCCGTCCTCAAGAGTGACTGGTACACCTGTTGAATGACGCCTGATTTTGCACTGCTACTGTCGCATGACACTGTTCGCCTGCTGCACCGCGCGGCTGACGGGTGGCATGCCGTGGGAGAAGCCGATACCGCCGCGGACGATCTGGATGACCGCCTCGCTATGTTGCGACGCACCGCCACATCGCTTGCGCGCGGCGGGCTCTTTTGCAAGCTGGTTCTGCCCGACAGCCTGATCCGGTATCTCGATGAGACGCCCCCGACACCGGACGAAGACGTGATGGCCACGGCGCGCCGCCTGCTTGACGGCGCCACGCCCTATCCGGTGGAAGACCTGGTATTCGACGTGGTCACGACCAGCGACGGGCGCTTTCATGTGGCCGCAGTTGCCCGTGAAACGCTGGAAGAGGCCGAGGCCTTCGCCGTTGCGCACCGGTTCAACCCTGTGATTTTTTCCGGCCACTGCGAGGACCAGACCTTTCCGACCGAGCCGGACTTCGGCCAGACTGCTGCGGCCGCAGACCTGCTCGGACCCGATACCAAAGCCGAAACCGACGATGCGCCCGTCAGCCTGGCAAGTGGCCAGGCGCCGGCCGGCGTGGCGGTTGGTGCGGATCCGGATGATGCAGACACGGCGGATGATGCCGATGACACCACAGAGGGTCATGACAATATATTCGCCGGTGCGCCGGACCCGCAGAACGCTGTCAGTGCCCGACCTGAAGAACTTAAACTGGTGGCCGAAGTTCCGGTCGCAGACGCAATTCCGGAACCGGCACTTCCGTCTGCCCCTCGCCTGTCCGAACGGGCAACCCCCACGCGTCCTGAGGCACCAGCAAAACCACCCGCCGAAACCGCCGGATCGCTCAGAGCCCCCACAGGTGCCCGTGTCGATCTTGCCGCGATGCATGACCGGGCAGGCAACGATAACGCCGGACTTCTTGCGGGGTTTCTCGCGGCTGTGGTTGTGGTGGCACTGGGCAGTGGCGCGCTCTGGGCGACCGGTCTGATCGGCCAGGGCGGGCTATCTGCCTGGCTCGACCGGCCTTCCGAAATTCCACCCGATGCACAGTTCGCCTCGCCCCCGCAACCTGCACAGCCAGTACCGACAACGGAAACCGCGGATCGTCCGGTCCCCGAAGAAACCACACTTTCGGCAACGGATACGGCCATTCAGGAAGCGCTCAGCGTTCCTCTATCGCCCGGGCCCCAGCCAGAAACGCCAAAGGCGCCCGCCGATCTGCGGGCAGAGTATGCGGTTACCGGAATCTGGCCTTTTGCGCCCAAGGTCCCGCGCCCGCCGGCGCTTATGGATCTTGAGGATATATACGCCACCAGCATTGACCCGGTTCAGACAGCATTCGATGCCGTGGCACTGCCGGCCGTACCGGATACGCCGCCTGATCTTTTACTGCTTGCTCCGCCGTCCCCGGCTCCGGCCAGCACCAGTTTCGCACTGAACGAGCGCGGGTTCGTGGTTCCAACGCCTGACGGCGCGCTCAACCCTGACGGCATCGTTGTATTCTCCGGCCCGCCGCCCCTCAAACCGCCTGCCGACAGGCCGCGCGCGGCAGAGCCGGGTGAGGATCCGGTGCTGCGCGCGCTTCTGTCCGGCTTCCGCCCGAAACTTCGCCCTGCTGACCTGATTGAATCCACGGAGCGGGCCACCCTGTCCGGGCTGACCCGCAACGAGCTTGCCCGCTTCCGACCGAAAATCAGACCGCCTTCTGTCCAGGAAGATGCAATCGCAGCGACCGCAAGTCTGGTACCGCGCGACAGCACAAACGAGACCTTGCTCGCCGGTCAGGAGACGGAGGAGGATACCGCTGAGCCTGAAGGTAATGTCATCAGCGTGTCTCTTCGCCCGTCTTTCCGGCCCTCAGATTTCGGGCTGACGGTTGCCCGCGCGCAACGACAGGCTGCGACGGCGGCACCTTCGGCTGCTGCGCCGGCCACAGTCACGACAGCGAGCGCGGCACCACGGGCCGTGGCCCCGAAAATTCCGTCAAGCGCATCCGTCTCGCGCGAGGCCACGCAGAAAAATGCGATCAACCTGCGGCGCGTCAATCTCATTGGTGTTTACGGTAAACCGTCCGATCGCCGCGCCCTGATCCGCCTTGGAAACGGACGGTATCAGAAGGTGCAGGTCGGTGACCGGCTTGACGGTGGGCAGGTATCGGCCATCGGAGACGCCGAGCTGCGGTATCAGAAAAGCGGGCGCAACATTATCCTGAAAATGCCGCGCGGCTGATCACAACCGCACGGCATCGGAACCCAGGTCTCGCAGAACGCGCGGGCTTACTCAGCGGCCAGTTCTCCGTTGTCGATCTGTTCCTGCTCGATGCTCTCAAACAGCGCTTTGAAGTTGCCCTCGCCAAATCCATCATCGCCCTTGCGCTGAATGAACTCGAAAAAGATCGGGCCGATCACCGTTTTGGAGAAAATCTGCAGCAGTATTTTTGTCTCTCCCCCGTCAACCACGCCCTCACCGTCAATCAGGATGCCGTGTTTCTTCATCCGGTCCACCGGCTCGTTATGGCCGGTGACGCGGTCAAAGCTGAGGTCGTAATAGGTGTCGGGCGGCCCGGGCATAAATTTAAGTCCACGCGACGCAATCTCATCGGTGCTGTCATAAATATCCGATGCGCCCACCGCGATATGCTGAATGCCCTCGCCATTGTATTTCTTCAGATAAGAAACGATCTGCCCGGTCTCACCACGGTCCTCGTTGATCGGGATGCGAATGCGGCCGCACGGCGACGTCAGCGCCCGGCTCAGCAGCCCGGAATATTTGCCTTCAATGTCGAAAAACCGGATCTCGCGGAAATTAAAGAGGTCACCATAAAAGCGGAACCATTTGTCCATATTGCCGCGGTGCACATTGTGCGTGAGATGATCGAGATAATAAAAACCGACACCCACCGGTTTAGACTGCGCAATCCAGTTGAATTCGTCATTGTAGGGGCTGG
>NZ_JAHEHZ010000180.1 GCF_024639605.1 Roseobacter sp.
TGCAGAACGGAACAACCCATGAAACTTGCCACAAAACCTTTTGTCGCCCTCGCCGCCGCCCTTTCCCTGAGCGCCTGCGCATCCGTCATAAACGAACAGCGTGACACCATCACCGTCGAAGGTGTTGAGTTCACAACCCTGACGCGCACCTGGCAGCAGGACAACAGGACCTGGACGACAGGAGATGTCATTGTCTTCGGGCGCACCTATGGCTGCGACACCCGCACACCGGGCGCCTGTGAAGGGGTCGTGACACGTCTGCGCAATTCCGATTCCGGTCGTTATCGTGACGACCCCGGAAACGCCGCAAGCTTCCTTATTCCGGGGGTTTAGCGCTCACAGGTCCGCCTGCGGGTCTTGCCCTCCTCCTGAACCGGGCGTAACCATTGTTGCGGACCAGCGGGGAGGACGTTCCATGTCATATCGCGAGATTTACCAGGCCAGCCTGGATGACCCCGAAGGTTTCTGGATGCAGGCAGCCGAAGCGATCGATTGGGATCTCAAGCCGTCGCGTGCGCTGCATGAGAAGGGCGACAATCTGTATGAATGGTATGCCGACGGCATGGTCAACGGCTGTCGCAACGCCGTAGACCGTCATGTCGAAAACGGCCGCGGCGACCAGGCGGCGATCATTTACGACAGCCCCGTCACCGGCACGAAATCAACCATCACCTACCGCGAACTGCAATCACGTGTGGCCTCTCTGGCCGGGGCGCTGGTGGCGCAGGGTGTGGGCAAAGGTGACAGGGTGATCATCTATATGCCGATGGTGCCCGAGGCGCTGGAAGCGATGCTCGCCTGTGCCCGCATAGGTGCTGTGCACTCGGTGGTCTTTGGCGGATTTGCCGCCAATGAACTCGCGGTTCGCATTGATGACTGTGCGCCCAAAGCCATTATCGCCGCCTCCTGCGGGCTCGAACCCGGTCGGATTGTGAAATACAAGCCGTTGCTCGACAGTGCCATCGAACAGGCCGCGCACAAGCCTGATGTCTGCATCATTCTGCAGCGTGAACAGGAAAAAGCGGACCTGATCGAGGGACGTGATCTGGACTGGCACGCGGCACAGGAGGGTGTCACGCCGGCGGACTGTGTGCCGGTCGAAGGTAATCACCCGGCCTATATCCTTTATACTTCAGGGACCACCGGCGCACCCAAGGGAGTGATCCGCCCGACAGCCGGGCATCTGGTGGCGCTGCACTGGACAATGAAAAATATCTATGACGTTGATCCGGGTGATGTGTTCTGGGCGGCCTCGGATGTGGGCTGGGTCGTCGGGCACAGTTACATCTGCTATGGTCCGCTGGTGCATGGCAATACTACGGTGGTTTTTGAGGGTAAACCGGTTGGCACACCCGATGCCGGCACGTTCTGGCGGGTCATCTCCGAGCACAACGTGCGCAGTTTCTTCACCGCCCCCACCGCTATCCGCGCTGTAAAACGAGAAGACCCCAAAGGGCTGGAACGCGAAAAGTACGATCTTTCCTGCCTGCGGGCACTCTATCTGGCTGGCGAGCGCGCCGACCCCGACACCATTGAATGGGCTCAGAAAATTCTCGATGTCCCGGTCTATGATCACTGGTGGCAGACGGAGACGGGCTGGACCATTGCAGGCAATCCGGCGGGCTGCGAGGCCATGCCGGTGAAGATCGGCTCACCAACGGTTGCGATGCCCGGCTACGACGTGCAGATTCTCGACGAAGCCGGCCACCCGGTTGCAGCCGGAGAACTTGGCGCAATCGCTGTGCGGCTGCCGCTGCCGCCCGGCACGCTGCCAACGCTGTGGAACGCGACCGACCGGTTTCGCAAAAGCTATCTGACGACCTTCCCGGGGTATTACGAGACCGGCGACGCGGGCATGATCGATGAGGACGGATATCTCTACATCATGGCGCGCACAGACGATGTGATCAACGTGGCCGGTCACAGGCTGTCCACGGGTGCAATGGAAGAGGTTCTTGCGGGCCATCCGGATGTGGCGGAATGTGCTGTCGTGGGTGTTTCGGATGAGCTGAAAGGCCAGGCGCCGCTGGGACTGGTCTGCCTCACAACCGGTGTGAACCGACCGCATGAGGAGATCACAACCGAATGTGTGAAGCTTGTGCGCGAGAAAATCGGACCCGTCGCCGCATTTAAGAACGCGCTCGTTGTGGACCGTCTGCCAAAGACCCGGTCAGGAAAAATCCTGCGCGCTACAGTCGTGAAAATCGCCGACAATCAGGATTTCAAGATGCCCGCGACGATCGATGATCCGGCCATTCTGGATGAAATCCGCGACGCATTGCGAACAATCGGTTATGCTCAGGGGTGACACGCCACACCTGATCCCACGAGACCGGAAACGATGCTGGAGAATGACCCTGAAGCTGACGCGCTGAAGGCTGCTGTGGCCGCATTGTCAGCGCGGCTGCTTAACCTCGGTCTTGAAGGTGCTCATTTCAGCGACCTGCTTGAGGTATTCTGCACAGGCCTGAACGGTTTCGGTGCCGGACTGATGCGGGTGCATGTCACCCTGCGCGCACATCACCCGGAATTCGGAAGCATCGCACACCGCTGGCGGCGTGATGACGGCACCGAAAGTCAGACATTTAACCATATCTATACGCCACGTCGGGAATGGGTCAGCAGCCCGCTTTATTATCTGTCTGAAAACAATATCAGCGAAATTCGCCAGCGCCTGACCGACCCTGATCCGGTACTTGATTTTCCGTTCTTCGACGAGCTTCGCGCGTCCGGCGGAACGGATTACATCGCGCTCAAGGTATTTTTCTTTGCACCCGGGGATAATCTTGCGATTGATCCGAACCACGCCCCCGAAGGCTGTCTTATCTCTCTGACGGGAGACGGACCGGACGGATTCTCAGAACAACACCTTCAGGCGGCACGTGATCTTCTGCCTTCTTTACTGCTGGCTTTGAAATCTAACGCCAACCATCAGATGGCAACCGACATTGCGGCCACATATCTGGGCCGCGATGCTGGCGCACGGGTGCTGTCCGGTGACATCATCCGTGGCTCAGTACAGCATATCGACGCCGTCATCTGCTATTTCGACCTGTCAGGTTTTACAAAAATTTCTGAGGCACTCGGCGGAGAAGACATTGTTGAGATGTTGAACGATTATTTCTGCATCACGGTTGATGTCATCGAAAACCACGGTGGGAACGTCCTGAAATTCATGGGCGACGGTATGCTGGCCGTTTTTGACGTGCAGAAAAACAAAGATGCAAACCGGGCGGCAATTGAGGCCGCAGCCGCTCTGCGCCGCGAGATGAAGCTCGTCAGCGACCGGCGCGCAGCCGAAGGTCTGACCGGAACCGGGTTCACACTCGCCCTGCACAGCGGAGAAGTACTCTATGGCAATATCGGCGGACGGACACGGCTCGATTTCACGGTCATCGGCCCTGCGGTCAACACCACGGCACGTTTGTCGGCTATGACCGCGCATGTGGATCAGAACATCGTGATCTCTGCCCGCGTGGCGCGCCCGCTGCTGGAAACGCGCGACGATCTGGTTTCGCTGGGCTGGTACCGGTTGCGCGGTGTAAGAGAGCGTCAGGAACTGTTTACCCTGGATTGAAGCGGCCCCCAAAAAAAACGGCCCCCCGAAGGGAGCCGCCTTTATCACCGGGACCCGGTATCAGGACGCTTTCTGCCGCGCGATGAAATCATTCATCTGGCGCTCTGCCTCATCTTTGGCAAGGCCGTAGCGCTCCTGAATCAGGCCAAGCAACTGACGGGCATCGCCCTCTGTCTCAGCGACTTCATCGTCGGTCAGTTTGCCCCATTCGGACTGCACTTCACCGCGCATCTGATTCCAGTTACCTTTAATCACATCGAAATTCATTGTCTGCTCCTTTCGTTTGTCCGGTCACCGCATCCGGCGTACCCGGACACGTAGAGTTCTGGTTAATCAACGTGGCAACCGGCCGGGTTGTTCCGGAAATTGTGATCGGCACCACAGTTCAACGGAGTTGACGCAGTGCAGCCCCGTCGCCAGGCTTCTACCGACCCGGGGGAGGGCATTTATGCAAAACTGGCTGAAGATTTCCGTGATATTGTTAACCGGTCTGAGCGCGCAAAGCGCTGCTGCCGCTGAGGGCACCCGTATTAAGGTGACCGGCGAGATCATCGACACCTGGTGCTATTATTCGGGCGTAATGGGCGGGCCCGATGCGGTTGTCGGATCGGCGCATCACACCTGCGCGCTCTGGTGTTCCGCAGGCGGGATCCCCGTGGGACTGCTGGCCGAAGACGGCACAGTCTATACGGTGCTCAAAATCGCAAAGGACGCGCAGTCAGCGGGTGGTGACACGCAACTGAGCCTTGCAGCCCATACCGTGACAGCAGACGGAATGCTCTATGAACGCGACGGGCTGAAATATCTGGTGGTCTCCGAGGTCGTCAGCGACATGGATATCGTAAACCCCACGCATGAAGATTACGGCACAGTCCCGCCCTTTTCCTTTCCGGAGCCCGCGCAATGATGAGATACCTTCTGGCGATACTGCTCTGTGCAGGCCCCGTGAGTGCACAGGATTTTTCGGAAGGCTCCGAGGCGAAAACCTGGAACCTTTACGCGGAAGCGCCTGCGCGGTTCGAAGCCACTGTGGTCGATATACTCTGTGAGCTGACCGGCGATTGCCCGCAGGATTGCGGCGACGGCATGCGGCAGCTCGGCCTTGTGCGCACAGCCGATAACGTGATGGTCCTGCCGATGAAAAACAGCCAGCCGGCCTTTACCGGTGCTGCTGCAGAGCTCGCGCCGTTCTGCAATCAGGTCATCGAAGTGGACGGCCTGCTGATCGAGGACGAAGATCTGGGCGCCAGCAATATCTACCTTGTGCAGCGCATAAAAGCCGGTGACGCGGACTGGATCAAGGCAAACACCTGGACGAAGAAATGGGCAGAACGTCACCCAGAAGCGGCAGGCAAAGGTCCGTGGTTCCGGCGTGATCCGCGGGTAAACGAGGTGATCGGGCGGGAAGGGTATCTCGGGCTCGGACCGGAAGCTGATGAAACCTATGCCGAGGAAAATTTCTGATGAAGGCGGCGTGGATTGCAGCAGGGATCTTGCTGGTGACGCCTCATGCAGGTGCAGCGCAGGCGCCTTTGCCCTTTGACGTTGGCGGATCTTTTGAACTTACGGACCACAACGGTCAGCCCCGCACGCAGGAAAGCCCCGAAGGCCACGCGCAACTACTCTTTTTCGGCTATGCAAACTGCCAGAATATATGTTCCGCTGCGCTGCCCCTGATGGCGCAGGTCGTCGATAAACTTGCCGATGATGGTATCGCGGTCACGCCCGTGATGATCACCGTCGCACCTGACCAGGACCAGGTGGGAACAATGGCAGCCCCTCTCAAAGAGATTCATCCCGGTTTTGTCGGACTGACCGGAGATGCCGATCGCCTCCAGGTGGCTTATGATGCATTTTCTGTAGAGATTGAGCCGCTCTTTGAGGACCCCGAATATGGCTGGATCTACTCCCACGGCAGTTTCATCTATCTGCTGGATGAGGCGGGCGCTGTGCTGACGCTTGTGCCGCCGGTTCTGAGCGTGGATGAGACGACGCGGATCGTGCGCACCTATGTAACCCCCGCACAAGGCACCTGAAACCCCGGTCCCGGCCCGCGTCACTCAGGCTTTGTCACTGGGGCGGGGTTGTTCGCCGGAAGCGTCCGGGCGGTCTCTGTCTGATGGTATGAGTCCGTAGGGTGCCGCGATATCCCAGACATGTGCAGGCACCATGTTTTTTATTTTAGCCGGCGCGCTGT
>NZ_JAHEHZ010000073.1 GCF_024639605.1 Roseobacter sp.
ACATGTGTCACCGACAGGGTAGCGCCGCTGACATTCACGAACCGGATGGTGTCGCCTTCGGCTATGGCGGTGCGATAGGGGAAATAGGCGGAATCAAGAATAATAATGACGTGTTCGTCGGCCTGAGCACGGTCTGCGCTGAATGAGACTGATCCACACAGTACAAACGCAACTATTTTAACAGACTTAAGCAGCAAAGCTTCATCCTCAGACCAGTCCCACCCAATCAGCAGATGGGAGTGTGATAGCCATGAATTTGGACTGAAATTGGCCCGCGCCATGACTTCGTAGCGGCATAGGATACACGCAGGCCGTGTTTCTTAGGACGGAACAATTCAGTCAACGGGCCGGCTTTCTAGTCATGGTGGAACTTATTCTGACATATTCCGGTCTTTTTCCGCCTCTGTCTGCGCTTCCAGCCAGGCGCGAAAAGAGGCCACAGCCCCTGTTTTACTGTACTCTGACGGCCATACGAGGTAGTAGCTCCCGATGCTTTCTGTCGTGCGTGACGACGCCAGCACAAGCTCTCCGCCAGCCAGATAGGGTTCGGCGAAGAAAGTGGGCAAAAGTGCGACACCAAGGCCGTGGATGGCTGCCTGAGCCATCGTGGAAAACTGATCGAACACCATCCCGGGGGGCAGATCGGGCTCTCTGCCGGTTGCGCTGAACCACCGCGCCCAGCCTCTCGGCCGGGTGTCCAGATGCAGCAGATCATGCGCCAGAATTTCAAGCGGATCGTGCGTTGGCCCCGCTATCAGCCCGGGCGCACAGACCGGCACGACGATCTCAGGCATCAGCGGCAGATAGCTGACGCCCGGCCAGTCTTCGCGCCCGAAATGGATGGCGGCATGGAAACTGCTGGTGCGGAAATCAAACGGTGCAAGCCGCGTCGACAGATTGACCGTCACTTCCGGATGGCGTTGCGCGAAATCGCGCAGCCGGGGGGCCAGCCAGTGCATGCCGAAGGCCGGCAGAATAGCGAGATTGAGCGTGCCGCCGGAGGGGTTCGTCTGTGCCGCCACCGTCGCGCGGGCGAGGTGCTGCAGAATATCTCTGATCTCAGCGACGTACTCCTGTCCGCGAGGTGTGAGCACGAGACCGCGTCCGGCCCTCGTCATAAGCTGTGCGCCCAGCTGGTCTTCGAGAGATTTCAGCTGCCGGCTGACTGCACTTTGTGTCAGAGACAGTTCGCCGGCGGCAAGGGTCGCGCTGCCCAGACGTGCCACTGCCTCAAAACACAACAGCGACGTCACAGAAGGCAGATATTTACGCGGAGCAATCATATGAGTTTTTCTCATAGGTAACGGGAGAAAGCATCGTTAGTCTTTCCGGTTCCGATTTGCAATAATAGGGCAACGCGCTCTGCCGCACCTGCCGATTGAGAGGAACTGTCATGAATGTAGAAGCCCCCGTACTGAAAGCCAAAGACGCCCCTGATCTGGGGAATTTCGACTGGTCAGATCCTTTCCGGATGTCAGATCAGCTGGAAGAGGACGAGCGGATGATCCGTGACAGCGCCCGTGCCTATGCTGAGGAGAAGCTGCAGCCACGCGCGATAGAGGCCTTTGCCAATGAGACGACGGATACGTCGATTTTCAAAGAAATGGGCGACATGGGATTGCTTGGTATTACTTTGCCCGAGGAATATGGCGGGCTTGGCGGCTCTTATGTTTCCTATGGTCTGGTTGCGCGCGAAATCGAGCGGGTCGATTCAGGGTACAGATCAATGATGTCGGTGCAGTCGAGCCTCGTGATCTATCCGGTTTACGCCTACGGCTCTGAGGCACAGCGCCGCAAATATCTGCCGGGTTTGTGTTCGGGTGATCTCATCGGCTGCTTTGGTCTGACGGAGCCGGACGCAGGCTCTGATCCTGCCGGCATGAAAACACGTGCCGTGAAAACCGACACCGGGTATCGCCTGACGGGCTCCAAGATGTGGATTTCCAATGCGCCTGTCGCGGATGTCTTTGTGGTCTGGGCAAAATCGGAAGCGCATGGCGGCAAGATCCGCGGCTTTGTGCTTGAAAAGGGCATGAAAGGCCTCAGCGCGCCGAAAGTCGGCAACAAGCTTAGCCTGCGGGCCTCGGTGACAGGCGAGATCGTTATGGACGGTGTCGAGGTCAGCGAAGAGGCGCTGCTGCCCAATGTGCAGGGTCTGAAAGGTCCCTTTGGCTGTCTCAACAGGGCGCGCTATGGCATCAGCTGGGGTGTGATGGGGGCTGCGGAGTTCTGCTGGCACGCAGCGCGTCAGTACGGCCTCGACCGTCATCAGTTCGGCAAACCGCTCGCCGGCACGCAGCTTTTCCAGAAGAAACTGGCGGATATGATGACAGAAATTTCGCTGGGACTGCAGGCCTCACTGCAGGTCGGACGGCTTATGGATGCTGCAAATGCCGCGCCTGAGATGATCAGCATCATCAAACGCAACAACTGCGGCAAGGCGCTCGATATTGCCCGCATGTCGCGCGACATGCATGGCGGCAACGGGATCAGCGGAGAATTTCAGGTCATCCGGCACATGATGAACCTTGAGACCGTGTATACCTATGAGGGCACGCACGATGTGCACGCTCTGATCCTGGGGCGCGCGCAGACGGGGATTCAGGCGTTTTTCTGATGCAGCAGGCATCAGGCTGAAAGTTGACCGGTATTGGCCGGGCCGGTTTTCTGTCCTTCGCCCTCTGACAGACCACACAGGCCGTGCGTGCCGTCTTTGCGCGTCTGGCTGACGGTCTCTTCAGCTGTCCGGTCCGGTCGGTATCCGGGTCGTTTGCGCGAAGACGGATGTATGTGGAACGCAGCGAATACCACGTGACGTGATTCGCAAACCCCGCAGGCCGCAATCGGCGGTCCGGGATGGATCGGGCGGTATCAGCGCCGTCCGGATGCCTGACCGGTACATTGGAAAACAGCGAGGCTCCGGCCTGCTTTTCTAAGCTGCCAAAACCGAATTGCGCTGCCAGTCCTTCTGTCCGGAGAAGCAGGAGAATTCCGCTCAGCCACTGGAAGATATCCTGGGCTGCGTCAGGCATCCCGGACAAGAATTCGGCCAATACTTGTCCGTAACATATTGAATTTAGAAACAATCACCGGATTCGCTCCTTTGTGGACTTCTGAGCCGTGTTAGATGGACCGGTTTGAGACAGGCTGTAGCTACGGGTCACATCGTCGTGGAACGCGCGCAAAGTGCCCTGTCAGCAATCAACCCCGAAAGCAACTTTCCGGTTTTTTGCACACGTTTGCAAAAATCTCTTGCCAAGTCCGCGTGCCGGTGACTAGCGTCAGAGAGGCCTGCAGCCGCGGGTCCGTGTCAACGGGGGGCACCATGGCCGAAATCCAACTGCGAAATGTAAACAAACGCTGGGGTAGCTTTGTCGGCGTCGACAGCTTCGATCTGACCATTGCGGATCAGGAATTTCTGGTCCTGCTCGGGCCCTCCGGATGTGGCAAAACGACGACCATGCGCATGATCGCAGGTCTCGAAGACGCCACGGAGGGTGAGATCATTATCGACGGTCGCGTGGTCAATGATCTCGACCCCAAAGACCGCGATGTGGCCATGGTATTCCAGTCCTACGGCCTTTACCCGAACATGAATGTTTACGAAAATATCCGTTTCCCTCTTAAAGTGCGCAAAGTGCCTGAGGCGGAGCATGATGAGCGGGTGCGCCGCGCCTCCGCGATGGTTGAATTGGATGATTTCCTGCACCGCAAACCCGCCGAGCTTTCGGGGGGACAGAGACAGCGCGTGGCGCTGGCAAGGGCCATCGTGCGCGAGCCCAACGTGTTCCTGATGGACGAACCGCTCTCTAACCTTGATGCCAAACTCCGTGTTTCAACCCGCGCGCAGATCAAGAACCTCAGCCACGAGCTGAAGGTCACGACCGTTTACGTGACCCATGACCAGATCGAAGCCATGACGCTCGCCGACCGGGTGGTGGTAATGAAACAGGGCAAAGTGCAGCAGGTCGGCACGCCGACGGATATTTACGACCACCCGGCCAACACATTTGTTGCAAGCTTCATCGGCAGCCCGGCCATGAACCTGATGGACGGCGCGGTTACGGGCGGCACTTTCGAGGGTAAAAACGTGTCGATCTCAGGCCTTGCCGCCCCGGACGGGCCCGTCAAACTTGGGTTCCGCGCGGAAGACGCGACCCTCGCCGAAGGCAGTAACGGGCAGATCACCGCGCCCATCTACACCATTGAGCTTCTGGGCGACGCAACAATGCTGACCGTGCGGGCCGGCGGCCAGCTCGTGTCGGTCAAAGCCCACAAAGAATTCCGCGCAGAGATCGGGGATATGATCTCCTTTTCTGTGCCGGTTTCCATCTGCCACCTGTTCGATGAGGACACTGGCAACCGGATTGACAGATCCTGATGGTTTTTTGCCTCTGAAAAGGGGCCCACAAACGGGTGCAGGCTTGCAAGATGCACCCAACGATACGCAACAGGGAGTTTGCATATGTTTTTGAAGAGAATAGCACTCGCGGGCGCCGTCTCGCTCATGGGAAGCGCGGCTTTCGCCGCATGTTCCTATCAGAACGAAGTGCCGGTAAAATCACTCAGCGCGGGGTTTGAGGCGTGGAAAGCCGTGACGGACGCGATGGCGGAATGCGGTAACTTTCAGGCCGAGCTCGATCAGGAGTTCCGCACCAAACAGCCTGCCGCGTTCGAGGCCAACCCGTCGCTCTATCATATCGGTGGTGTTTCAAACGGCACGATTACACCGCTGATGAATGCCGGCACGATCCGTCCGCTTGATGATCTGGTCGAGAAATACGGCCAGAACCTCACGCCAAACCAGCTGATCCGCATTAACGGTGAGATCATGGCGGTTGCGATGATGGTGAACACACAGCATCTGATGTACCGCTCCGATATTCTGGCGGATCTTGGCATCGAAGTGCCCGTGACCTGGGATGAGGTCTATGCGGCGGCGGACAAGATCAAAGAAGCCGGGGTTGTCGACTACCCGCTCGGTGCCACGATGAAATCGGGCTGGAACCTGGCACAGGAATTCGTCAACATGTACCCCGGTTTCGGTGGGGCATTCTTTAACGACGACAATACCACTGCAGTGAATTCCGAGGCCGGTATGGCCGCGCTGGAAACCATGAAAAAAGCGTTGGATTATACTGACCCGGAAGTGCTGGTCAGCGACTCCACCTATGTTCAGCAACAGTTCCAGCAGGGCAAGATTGCCATGGCGAACCTCTGGGCCAGCCGCGCAGGCGCGATGAACGACGAGGCCGAAAGCCAGGTTGTGGGTAAGATTGCAATGTCTGCGGCCCCCAAAGCCACGGCAGACGGCGCACCGGCCACTACGCTCTGGTGGGACGGCATCGTGATCGCGAGCAACATCAGCGACGAGGAAGCGGACGCTGCGTTCCGGCTGGCGATGGAAGGTCTCGATACAGAGATGGTCACGAGCGCCAATGACGCGGCGATCTGGCTGGTGAACGGCTATCAGCCGACCGAAATCGCCAAGGGTGCGATCGAAACAGCGACGGCAGTTCCGGCGCCTCCGGCCTATCCCTCCACCACTCAGATGGGTCTGCTGCACACCGCACTTGGCAACGAGTTGCCGGCCTTCCTGACGGGCGAGCGCGATGCCGAAGCGACGCTTGTCGCGATCGAAGAGGCCTATACCACCTCGGCCAAAGAAGCAGGCGTTCTGAAGTAACGCCGAAGGAGACCGGCCGGACATCTCCGGCTGGTCCCCGACCTGACGGGCCGTTTGCATGAGGCGCGTAGAACGCAGTTTGCAAACTTAACCCGATGCCTTTGCAAACCGGCTCCGCGCGAGGATAACCTGATGAAATTCAAAACATTTGCAGCATTTGTCGGCCCGTCCGTGTTCATGATGCTTCTGTTCATCGCGGCTCCTCTCGTCAGCGTGTTCATTCAGAGCTTTCAGGTCACCCAGTCTGTGCTTGAGCAGGTCGAGGTCGAGACCTGCACGCCGGGCTTTCTGACCCAGACCTGCACAACCGAGATTAAAACCGTCCCTGTGCTTGGCGACGACGGCAAGACCATCACCGAAACCCGCTGGGTCGGTCTGGAAAGTTACCGGAACGTATTGCAAATGGATAAGTTCTGGGAGGCCGTTGGCAATGGCAGCTGGAACGACATCATGCAGATCGACTTCTGGCGCGCTCTGCGCTTTACGCTGTCCTTCACGCTGCTGACCCTGCCACTTGTCATCGGCGTCGGCCTTGCAATTGCCCTGGCGGTCAACAATGCAGCCCGGACAATCCGGGGGCCGGTGATTTTTATCTCACTGCTGCCCTTCATCATTACACCGGTCATCGGATCACTCTCAATCTACTGGCTTTTTGTCGGCGACGGCATCCTGACGGCCATGATGGAACGCTGGACCGGTACCAATATTTCCATGTTCGCGCAGGCCTGGACGATTGAACTGCTGATGTATTTCTACCGGGTTTGGCACGTGGCACCCTTTGCTTTCGTGATCTTTTACGCGGGGCTGCAGACCGTGAATATGGACACACTGGAATCCGCTGTAATTGACGGCGCGAGCCGGTGGGAACGTCTGAGGCATGTGATCGTACCGCACCTGATGCCGCTCATCATCTTCATCGCACTCATCCATCTGATGGACTGCTACCGCGTCTTTGAGGAAATCGTGGGCTTCCGAAGCCAGGCGCATGTAATCTCGCTGCAGTGGCTGACCTATGACTTCATGACGCCGGATGACGCGGGCAACCGGGCCATTTCGAGGGCTTCCGCCTCCGCCATGCTGACCATGATCGGCATCGTATTCCTGCTTGTTCTGCCGCTGCGCCGCACCTGGCGCGACCACAAAGGGAGCGCACACTGATGTCTACGCCCAAAGCCATGCAGCAGTCTTTTGCGCTGCGTTTTTCCTCCGGCGCGTTTCTGGCCTTCTGGTGCATTCTTGCAGCCTTTCCGATCTTCTGGATTGCGGTCATGAGCTTCAAATCTCCCGTCGATGCCTTTGCTGCCAGCCCGCTGGATGTGATCTTCGGCCCTGCCACACGGGCCAATGGTGACGGGCTGTCAGTGCCGGATATCGTTATCGGTCTGATCGTGCTTTTCTTTGCAATCCGCTGGGCCTTTACCCGCCTGCCGGGGCTGGTGCGCCAGTATTGCCCGCCGGGGTATCTCGTGCTGGGCTGGGTCTTTGGCGCTGTGCTCTATGCAGTGAGCTTCATCCTGATCTTCTTCGGGCTGCTGCCGCTGATTTTGAGTGGTCTCAACAGCATTCTCGGCCCGCTCGGCACGCCGGTTCTGGGTCTGACCACGGAACACTATGTGGCTGTCTGGGCGGAAAACGAGTTCTACCGCAACTTCCTGAATTCCATGCTTGTGACAGCCGGGGTCGTGACGATTTCTCTGACGGTGGGGACACTTGCCGGCTACGGGCTGGCACGCTCGGGCTCGGACCTGGCCTTCTGGCTGCTGATCCTTGCGCTGGTCTTCCGCGCGCTGCCACATTCGGTGCTTGTTGCAGGCTATCTGCCTGTCTTCATCAACTCCTCCGAAATCCTGCGCCCGATTTTCGGCGAAGGCGCCCCCACGCTTTATGGTCAGCCCTGGGCGGTGATTGCGGTACTGGTATCGATCAACCAGCCGTTTACGATCTGGATGCTCAGATCATTCTTCCAGAACATCCCGGCTGAACTCGATGAGGCCGCCCGCGTGGATGGCTGCTCGCACTTTCAGGCTTTCCGCCGGGTGATCATGCCGGTGATGTGGCCGGGCGTCATCACCACGGGTCTGTTCAGCTTCCTTCTGGGATATAACGATTTTCTCGTGACGTCGCTGCTGCTGGATGCGCAGAACCAGACCATGGTTCCGGCCATCGCCGGCTACTTCAACCGCGAGACAACCACGACAGATCAGGTCGAGGCGGTTGCCGCCGCAGTTTCCATCACCGCACCGCTGTTTTTGCTGGTCATGGTCTTCCAGCGGCAAATCGTCAGCGGTCTGACGGCAGGGGCTGTGAAGGGCTGATGGGCAACGGACCGGCAAAGTGCCACCGGACGGCCCGCCCTCTGAGCGGCAGGGATGCGTCAGGTACTCAATGCACAGGAGCATCCCGATGAAAGGCTCAAGACCTGAACAGGCCGTGCTGACAAAAGACACGGATATGAGCAGAACTGATGAGACCCGCCGCGTGATCGAAAGCATGGTCGATGGTCTGAACGATCACCGCATTGATGATATCGGCGCGTTTTTCGCGGAAGGATTCCGGTGGTCGGGAAACCAGGGGTGCGGCACCAAAAACGGACTGCGCGAGTTTCAGGAAAACTGGCAGCGCCCGTTTCAGGCGGCATTTTCGGACAAGGTCTGTATTGATGAAGCGCGGCTTTACATGGGCGAGTGGGCTGCCGCATTCGGCCGCCAGGAAGCGACACACTCGGGGGAGTTTATGGGTGTCGCGCCAACCGGCAGGCGGGTTGAGATCCGGTATATGGATTTCTGGAAGGTCGTTGAGGGAAAAATCACCGACAACCACGTCATGGTGGATTTTCCCCATGTGCTGGCGCAACTCGGCAAAGATGTTTTCGGGGGGGAAGGCTGGGAGGCCTTTGACCGGGGCGAAAAGACGCCCCCGCGGCCCGGTAAGTGAGGAAGTGAGAGATGGCGATTGAGTATCTGAAACGCGGTAAGTCCGACACAGAGCGGGCAGATGACGATGCAAAAACGCGTGCAGCGGTTGAAACAGCACTCGCCGATATCGAGGCGCGCGGCGATGTGGCGGTGCGAGAACTCAGCGAAAGATTTGACAGTTACACACCGGCGTCTTTCCGGCTGAGCCTGTCGCAGATCGAGGATCTGATCGCACAGCTCAGTCCGCGCGAACTGGAAGATATCCGCTTTGCTCAGACCCAGGTACGCAATTTTGCCGAGGCACAGCGCGCATCGATGCTCGACATTGAAGTGGAAACCATGCCGGGGGTGATCCTCGGGCACAAAAACATTCCTGTTCAGTCGGTTGGCTGCTACGTGCCGGGTGGCAAATTCCCGATGGTTGCCTCGGCACATATGTCTGTTGCCACGGCAAGCGTCGCCGGCGTGCCGCGCATCATCGCCTGCACGCCGCCCTTCCAGGGAAAACCGAACCCTGGTGTCATTGCGGCAATGCATCTGGGGGGCGCGCATGAGATTTATGTGCTGGGCGGCATCCAGGCGGTCGGTGCCATGGCAATCGGCACCGATACTATTGAGCCCGTGCATATGCTGGTCGGACCGGGAAATGCTTTTGTGGCAGAAGCCAAGCGGCAGCTTTTCGGGCGCGTCGGCATCGATCTCTTCGCCGGTCCCACCGAAACCATGGTGATCGCGGATGAAACGGTGGATGCGGAAATGTGCGCCACCGACCTTCTGGGTCAGGCCGAGCACGGGTATAACTCGCCTGCTGTGCTGCTGACCAACTCCCGCCGGCTGGCAGAGGAAACGCTCTGCGAGATTGACCGTATCCTGCAGATCCTGCCGACAGCGGGCACCGCGCGGGTAAGCTGGGAAGACTACGGCGAGGTGCTTGTCTGCGACACCTGGGAGGAGATGCTGCAGGTGGCCGATGACATCGCATCTGAGCACGTCCAGGTGATGACCGAACGCGATGAATGGTTCCTTGAGCATATGACCTGCTACGGCGCGCTTTTTCTCGGACCGCGCACGAATGTCGCCAACGGCGACAAGGTAATCGGGACAAACCACACTCTGCCAACCCGCAAAGCCGGACGTTATACCGGCGGATTGTGGGTCGGTAAGTTCCTGAAGACGCACAGCTATCAGAAGATTTTGACGGATGAGGCCGCAGCGGAAATCGGCGCTTACGGCTCGCGGTTGTGTATGCTTGAAGGGTTTGTCGGGCACGCTGAGCAGTGCAATCTGCGGGTGCGGCGCTATGGTGGTGTGAACGTACCTTACGGAGAAGGCGCCCCCGCGCGCGCCCCCGCGGAATAGAGGGCCCCGGTACTGCGCCGCCCGTGGAGTAATTATTGCCGGAAGACGTCATGGACAAACACACAGACCACAAGAAGCTGATCGCGCCGCTGCGCGCAGCGATGTATGATTTTGACGCCGGCGCCGTGCGCCGCGCGCTTCAGGAAATCTGCGCGCCGGATGTCATTTTCCGGCTCTCTTTTCCCTTTGAGACCATTCATGGAGTGGATGCATTCATGGAGCGGGTGTTCGGGCCATTGGTGCGGGCCTGGCCTGATCTGGAGCGGCGCGATTACATCGTCATGGCAGGGCCGACGCCCGAGGGGGCGGACTGGGTCGGCTGCGGTGGATTCTGGACCGGAGCCTTCATGACGCCCTGGCTGGATATCCCGCCAACCGGTCACATGGTGCACATGCGGTTTCACGAGTTTTACCGGTTTGAAAATGGCAGGATCACCGAGATGCAGGCGCTCTGGGATCTGCCCGAGGTGATGATGCAGGCCGGTGCCTGGCCGATGAGCCCTTCACTGGGGCGGGAATGGCATGTGCCGGGACCTGCCAGCTCGGACGGGATTATTCCCGGTCCAAACGACGCGGCAGCCGGCGAGGCCAGCTGTAAGCTGATTATAGACATGCTTGAACATCTCAAGAAACATCCTGCCGAAGGTGGCCCGGAGGTAATGGAGATGGACCGTTTCTGGCACCCGCGCATGTCCTGGTACGGGCCTGCCGGCATCGGCACCGGCCGCGGCCAGCGCGGGTTCCGGCACTGGCACCAGATCCCGTTTCTGAATGCGATGCCCGACCGCGGCAGGTACGTGGACGAGATCGAATACCACTTCTTTGGCGACGGGGCCTATGCGGCAGTGACCGGCTGGCCCGATATGTATCAGACGATCAGTCAAGGCGGCTGGCTTGGCATCGCGCCGCCGGGTAAAAAGATCGCGATGCGCAGTCTTGATTTCTGGCGGATCGAAAAGGGGCTTATCCGCGAGAACTGGGTGCTGGTTGATCTGCTGCATATGTACGATCAGATCGGCGTCGATGTGCTGGCGCGGATGCGCGAGTTCAACAAAGCCCGCAGCGGGTTTGATCCGGAAACGGGGGTGGCGTTGTGAGCGGTCTGCCGCGATCTCCCGGCTTTGATCTGATAGGGCGGCGGGCGCTGGTGACCGGCGCCTCCTCCGGCATTGGTCTGGGCTGTGCGGTGGCGCTGGGGGAGGCGGGCGCGCATGTGATTTGTGCCGCACGGCGACCCGGTCCACTGCAGGAGGTAAGAGACGCGATGGCTGCCGCAGGCCTTTCAGCCGAAGCCATGGTTCTTGATCAGACAGATCTCGGCGCTCTGGAGGCCGCTTTTGCCGACCCGTTTGATGTGGTGATCAATTCCGCCGGTCTGGCGCGGCACAGTCCGGCTATTGAGACGACGCCCGGCGATTTCGACGCGGTTATGAACGTCAATCTGCGCAGCGCGTATTTCCTGTCTGCCTTTGCCGCAAGGGCGCTGATTGCGGCAGGCCGGCCAGGCTCTGTTATCCATATTTCGAGCCAGATGGGGCACGTCGGTGGTGTGGACCGCGCGGTTTACTGCGCCTCAAAACACGCCCTTGAGGGCATGGTCAGATCCATGGCCATAGAATGGGGCAAGGCGGGCATCCGGATCAACACGATCTGCCCCACCTTTATCCGCACGCCGCTCACCAAAGAGACCTTTGCCAGCCCGGAGCGCCTCGCCTGGATTATGGAAAAGATCAAGCTGCCACGCGTTGGTGAGGTTGAGGATATTATGGGGGCCGCAGTCTTTCTGGCCAGCGATGCATCTGCCATGGTTACGGGCACCTCGATGCTGATCGACGGCGGCTGGACGGCAGGATGAACACCGCGCAGCATATCTCTCGGAGGGCGCCATGGGGAAGGTGACATCGCTTGATGTGGCGGAAATGGCCGGGGTCAGCCGCTCCGCGGTCAGCCGCGTGTTTACGCCAGGCGCTTCGGTGAGCAAGAGCACCCGCGACAAGGTGCGCAAGGCCGCAACGCGTCTGGGGTACCGGCCAAACGTGCTGGCGCGCTCGCTCATCACCGGGCGCAGCCGGATCATCGGTCTGGTGGTCGCCTATCTGGAAAACCAGTTCTATCCCGAAGCGATCGAGCGGCTTTCGCGCGCGCTGCAGGCACAGGGCTATCACGTGCTTGTCTTCATGGCGTCCAACGACGCAGAGACCACCGGGAAGGTGATTGACGAGCTGCTCGACTATCAGGTCGATGGCATTATTGCGGCCTCCGTGGGCCTGTCGAACAATCTGACCGAACGGTGCGAGGGGCTGGGCATTCCGATCGTGCTCTTTAACCGGCATCAGTATGACAACCGTCTGTCCAGCGTTACCTCCGATAACGTGGCCGGCGGGCGCAAACTGGCGGAGTTTCTTGTTGCGGGAGGTCATAAACGCATCGCACATATCGCCGGCTGGGAGGGCGCATCGACCCAGATCGACCGCGAGGCAGGGTTCATTGCCGGCCTCAGGGATGCAGGCCATGTGCTCTTTGCGCGGGCTGCGGGCGAATTCAATTTTGAGGTCGCCAAAGCTGCCGCGCGCTCGATGTTTTCAGCCGCAGAAAAGCCGGACGCCGTCTTTGTCGCCAACGATCACATGGCCTTTGCCGTGATGGACGTGCTGCGCTTTGAGCTGGGACTGCGCGTGCCGCAGGACGTGTCTGTTGTGGGCTATGACGACGTGACACTCTCGCACTGGCCGAGCTATGATCTCACCACCGTGCGCCAGCCGGCCAATCAAATGGTCGCTGAGACCGTTTCGGTTCTTCTGGACCGTCTGAACGATGAGGAAACGCCGCCCCGGCGCATTGCGCTGGATGGCCCGCTGATTATCCGCGGCTCTGCCCGCAAACCAAAGGTATGACCCATGCAAGGCTTTGACGAGAAATTCACGGATTTTCCCGATTATATCATCGGCATTACCAAAGAAATCTGGGAAGACCGCGGCATTGCCACCCTGCACCGGTATTACTCCGACGATATCGTGGTGCGCACACCTGCCTCGGTCGTGGTGGGCAATCAGAATGTGATCGGGGCGACGATGGCCACGCTGGCTGAATTCCCCGACCGGACGCTGTTGGGAGAAGATGTTATCTGGTCGGGGACACCTGAGGAGGGGATGCTTTCCTCGCACCGGCTGCTGAGCACGGCGACACATGCCCGGGACGGTGTTTACGGCAAGGCGACGGGAAAACGGCTGACCTACCGCATTCTTGCGGACTGCCATGCCATTAACAATCAGATCAACGATGAATGGCTGATCCGGGATCAGGGGGCGATCGTGCGCCAGCTTGGTCAGGATCCGCGCGACTATGCCGCGGCGCTGATCGAAAAAGAAGGCGGGCCTGACCACTGCGTCAAACCGCTGAGCCCGGCCAACGACCAGCCTGGCCCTTATAAGGGGCGCGGCAATGACAACGCCTGGGGGCAGAAATACGCGGATATCGTGACGCGGATCATGGGGGCCGATATGGCGGTGATCCCGAAAGAATATGATCGTGCCGTGCATGTGGAATACCCCGGAGGTGTGACGGGGCACAGCCACGCAGACGTTGATCAGTTCTGGATGGGGCTGCGTGCGTCTTTTCCGGATGCGACCTTTCAGATCGATCACCGGATCGGGCGCGATGACCCGCTGATGCCGCCGCGTGCGGCCCTGCGCTGGTCGCTGAGCGGGAAGCACAGCGGCTGGGGCACTTTCGGCACACCGACGGGCACGGACATCTATCTGCTCGGCATGTGCCACGCCGAGTTTGGCCCCTGGGGGTTGCGGCGCGAGTATGTGATTTTTGACGAGACGGCGATCTGGAAACAGATCCTGCTGCAAACAGGCTGAGCCATGGAACACTTCGGCACGATCATGTTCACCGGCGCGGTTGAGGCCGAGCAGCGGGCACAGGGCTCTTATGACACCTATGCCCGCATGGCAGAGCGTGAGGCACCTGAAGGTCTCGGCGACGACGAGATTGCCTTTCTGACCGCGCGCACCTCGCTCTATATGGCCACAGTGTCCGCGACCGGCTGGCCCTATGTGCAGCACCGGGGCGGACCCGCCGGATTTATCAAAGTGCTCGATCCGCAAACCATCGGATTTGCCGATTATCGCGGAAACCGGCAATACGTCAGCTCCGGGCATCTGCGCGGCAACGGGCGGGTGTGCCTTTTTGCCATGGATTATGCCCGTCAGGCCCGGCTGAAACTGATCGGCCACGCGGCGATGATCGCTGCTGATGCTGACCCGGACCTGGCAAAGGTGCTGCACACCGAAGGCGGGGGAAAGGTCGAGCGCACGGTGCGCATCCGCATTGAGGCCTTTGACTGGAACTGTCCGCAGTTCATCACCCCCCGGTTTGACACAAACGAAATCGCGCGGCTCGTCGGCCCCGAAATGGAACGTCTTGAAAAACGCAATGCAGAGCTTGAGGCCGAGCTGGCTGCTCTGCATGCGGCAACAGAAAGTGAACCGAAATGACCCCGTCTGAGATGGAAGCCCGCATTGTCCGGTATGGTGACCTGCAACCTTGCAAAACCGCCTTTATCGACGCCCATACGCCGGGCAGTGATCAGAAAGAAAACTTCACAATTATTGGCGGCGGCGTATCGGAGAGCGCAGATCAGCACGTGCATATTTCGATCCCGCACGGGTTCAACATCGGTGCCGCGGGACAACCGCCAAAATGCCGGAACTCGCTGCACAGCCACCGCACGGCCGAAGTCTTCTTTGTGCTCAAAGGCCGTTGGCGGTTTTTCTGGGGGCGGTATGGTGACGCCGGCGAGGTGGTGCTTGAAGAGGGCGATATCATCAACATCCCCACCGGCATTTTTCGCGGATTTGAGAACATCGGCACCGATTACGGGATGATTATGGCGGTGCTCGGCGGAGATGATGCCGGAGGCGGTGTCATCTGGGCGCCCCAGGTCATCGAAGACGCGCGTGACCACGGCCTGGTACTGGGGCAGAACGGCAAACTCTATGACAGCAAAAAAGGGGAGAGCCTGCCCGAGGGTGTCAGCCCGATGCCTGTGCTGAGCGAAGAGGAGCTGAAAAGCTATCCCGAGATGACACCTGCACAGGTCGTGGGATATGGCGTGCGCCGGTACAATGACCTGATGGCGCTGGCCGGCAAAAAGCCGGTTCTGGTGATTGGCGAAACAGGCGTGATCCGGGATAAACCCGGCTTCGAGGTCGGGTTCCTGACACGCGGTTCCGCCACCACCGGTATGCATGCGCATGACCGGCCTTCGGTGCTGATGCCAGTGCGCGGACACTGGCGGCTGATCTGGGAGGGTGGTGAGGCGGTGCTGAACCCCGGCGATACCTGCTCTGTACCCGCGGAGCTGCAGCACACGGCCGTGCCCGCGATGACCGGTGAGGCCAGTATGTATCACATCGTCGGCACAGATGATCCTGCGGGTGCCACTTGGCTGAAGTAAATGAACGCCGTTCACAAAATACTTGAATGGCGCAGGGTATCAGGCTATTCACAATATGAACAACGTTCATGGAGTGAGTGATGTACACGATTGCAGATACAGAAACGCTGTTGGAAGAGGGGGTTATCTCCCGGACCGCAGCCAGAATCATCGAAGCCCGCGCGCGAAGCACAATGGTAACGCTCGCGATCAATGCCGTTTTGTGCACCGGGATCGTCTTTGCCACCTTTGGCCTGATCTTCTGGCTTGCAGATGCGCTGATGGTTGCTGTTTCCGGCGTTTTGCTGGCTGGCGCGGGATTGCTGACCCTCCGCCGGGGTCCGGCGCTCTATGCGATGTTCGGCAATGCCGCGGCGTTGATCGGTGCGGGGATGCTGATCGGCGGAGCAGGGTTTGAACTTGCCGGCAACTACCCCGATGTTGCGGGTCCGGTGATGGCAATCGCAGGCGCCGCCGTGGCGCTGTCCGCGGCCTGGGCGTTGCACGGCAGGCGGCTGACCACAGGTTTCGTCACCGGTTCGGTCACGCTGATGGCGCTGGCGCTGCATCTCACAGGTGTCGGGTATCTGGTGCATGACAGCGGAGCCAGCGGTCTGCCGGTCTCGGCCTTCTGGCTGTATGCGGCTGCCGCCATCGCCGGGGCGGGATGGTTTACCGATGTGCGCCTCGTTTCCGCGCTGGCGATTGTGCCCTTTGCCCAGGCCCTCGACACGGGCACGTTTTACTTCCATGCAGCCTACGTTTTTTACTCCCCCGAACCGACGCTCTCGATCCTGCAGATGTGCGTGCTGGGCGCTGTGATGCTGCTCGTCGCACAGGGCACGACCGAGCGCACAGCGCGCCACGCCCGCATCCATCTGATCATGGCGTTTATCGTCGCCAGTCTTTGTGCGCTCGTCGGCAGCCTCTGGGGCGATGTGGTAGGCGAAACAGTCTGGGGACGGGCTCGGACAATGCATGGTTCGGGCCTCTCTTATTACGACTGGCGCGACAGCCTTGTGGCGTTCCGCGATACGGCCCTCGTCGTGCACGAGAATGTCTTCACCGTTGCCTGGGCGCTGGCGCTTGCCGGGATTATCTTCTGGTCGGCCCACAAAAACATGCGCGGAATTTTCAACGCGGCGGTTACCTTTGCGGCGATCCATGCCTATACCCAGGCTTTCGAGACCTTTTACGATGAGCCGCTGGCCTATGCTGCCGGCGGATTTGCCGCAATTCCGCTCGCCTGGGGGATGTGGCGCCTCAACACCTGGTTTCTGGCCCGGCAACCGGCAGAAACCTGAATAATGATGCCGGGTCTGCCCGTCATGGCAGGGTCCGGCGCTGAAGGGAGAAAAAATTGGTACAGACGACACATGTGGGCAGCCTGCCCAGAACCCAGAATGTAGTCGATTTTATCTTCGCACGCGAACGCGAAGAGGCATACGACCCGGCGGCATTCGATGCGGCGATGACTGCGGCTGTATCAGAGACTGTACGCCGTCAGGTGGCAGCAGGTGTGGATATCGTGAGTGACGGTGAAACATCCAAGATCTCTTACGCCACCTATGTAAAAGACCGCTACACCGGGTTTTCGGGGGACAGCAAACGCAACGCGCCGGCTGATCTGAAGAAATTTCCGGGGTTTCTCAAGCGCCTGGCCGAGGACGGCGGCACGCCGCAATACGCCCGCCCGATGTGCACCGGGGAGGTGACGTCAAAGGGGCAGAACGAGCTGGAAAAAGATATTGCCAACCTCAAAGCCGGCATGGCGGAGCATGGTGCCACGCAGGGGTTCATGAACGCGGCGAGCCCCGGGGTGATCTCGCTCTTCTTGCAAAACGAGCACTACCCGAGCCGTGATGCCTATCTCGCCGCCCTCGCGGATGCGATGCGCGCTGAATATGAAACGATTGTGGGCGCGGGGCTGATGTTGCAGCTTGATTGCCCGGACCTCGCTCTGTCACGACATATGCTGTTCAACGATCTGAGCGACGCGGAGTTCGTAAAGATTGCCGCCGGTCACGTCGAGGCACTGAACCACGCGCTGGAGAATGTGCCTGAGGAAAATGTCAGGATTCACATATGCTGGGGCAATTATGAGGGGCCGCATGTCTGCGACATTGGCATGGAAAAGGTTTTCGACACGCTGATGCGGGCAAAGGCGCGCTATGTGCTTTTTGAGACATCAAACCCGCGGCATGCGCATGAATGGACCGTCTTTCGTGACCGGAAAGCCGACATCCCGGACGGCAAGGTGCTGGTGCCGGGAGTCGTTGACACTACCACAAACTTTGTCGAGCACCCCGAGGTGGTGGCCCAGCGGATCGAACGTTTTACCGGGATTGTCGGGCATGATCGTGTGATCGCGGGATCAGACTGCGGTTTTGGCACTTTTGCCGGCTATGGATCAGTTGATCCTGATATCGCCTATGCCAAACTCGAAGCGCTCAGCGCGGGGGCGAAACTGGCCTCGGAACGGTAATCGCCGGCCAGACGGTCGCACGCCGCATTCCACCGGACCGGCGGGTGACAGCGCAAACAGGAAGCGAACACGCTATGTCTTCGGCGCCGGTGCACCGCCCTCAAAGGCATTCCCGTTCACATAATCACAGGGGTCTTCCTGCATCTGCAGGTGCAGGCCTTCGCCGGTCCAGGGATTCGCGCGGGCAAGTGCTTCGTTGACCTCAATTCCCAGACCCGGGGCTTCGGGCGGCGTCACAAAGCCCTCTTCGACGCGGATCGTGCCACTGATCAGCGCGTCATGAAACGGGGTCTCAATGGTTTCGGCCATGAGCAGGTTTGGAATCGAAGCTGCCAGATGAATGTTGGCTGCCCATTCCAGCGGTCCGGCATAAAGATGCGGGGCGATCTGTGCGTTGTATACTTCGGCGATGGCGGCCACCTTCTTCATCTCCCAGATACCACCGGCACGCCCGAGAGCAGGCTGCAGAACCGTCGCAGCGCCGGATCGCAGCGCCTCTGCAAATTCGGTTTT
>NZ_JAHEHZ010000181.1 GCF_024639605.1 Roseobacter sp.
GACCGGTATCGTGAGCGCCGCGATGAGAAACACGGATGATAATGTGAACAGAAAGACAAGCATGCGCGCAGGGCTTCACCATTGATCGGACGTCCGGACAGGCCGGGGTGATTGTTACCCTAATTAAAAATAATGACCATTTTCGGGCGTTTTTGTCCGCGGTTCATGACGCGGGCTCAGCTCTCGCAGTGCTGATGTGGCCCTGCGATCGCCATGAGCGGTACAGTCACCTGGCGCCGGACCTGGGCAGGTGGCCGCCCGCACATCCGGGATCCGTGCTGCCGCCAGCCACTCTCTGAGAAAATGTCATGATTACAGTTATTTGCCATAACTTGTTTAACCTGTGCAACAAGGGAGATGGCCTTATCTGATCCCACAAACGCAAACGGACGCCCCGGTGAGGAGCGTCCGTTGAAACCTGTGGCCGGGTACGCCGGAGCGCGCCCGGAACAGTTCAGCAGCTGTAGTACATTGCGAACTCAACCGGGTGTGGTGTGTGCTCGTAACGCTCGATCTCTTCCATTTTCAGGTCGATGTAGCCTTCGATCTGATCTTCGGTGAAGACATCGCCTTTGAGCAGGAAGCCCATGTCGGCTTTGAGCTCTTCTATCGCTTCGCGCAGGGAGCCGCAGACGGTCGGAATGCCGGCCAGCTCTTCGGCGGGAAGGTCATAGAGGTTCTTGTCCATCGCCTCTCCGGGATCGATCTTGGACATGATGCCGTCAAGACCGGCCATCAGCAGAGCCGCAAAGCACAGATAGGGGTTGGCGCTCGGATCGGGGAAACGGGCCTCGACGCGCTTGGCTTTGGGGCTTTCTGTCCACGGGATCCGCACGCAGCCCGAGCGGTTACGCGCGGAATAGGCGCGCAGCACAGGCGCTTCAAACCCGGGGATCAGACGCTTGTAGCTGTTGGTGCCGGGATTGGTGAAGGCATTCAGCGCTTTTGCGTGCTTGAGAATACCACCGATGAAATAGAGCGCTTCCTGGCTCAGATCGGCGTATTTATCGCCAGCGAAAACCGGCTTGCCGTCTTTCCAGATCGACATGTTCACGTGCATGCCGGTGCCGTTGTCGCCAGCGATGGGCTTGGGCATGAAGGTCGCGGATTTGCCGTAGGCATGGGCCACGTTGTGGATCACGTATTTATACTTCTGCAGCTCGTCGGCTTGTTTTGTCAGGCTGTCAAAGATCAGACCAAGCTCGTGCTGGCACGAGGCCACCTCGTGGTGGTGCTTGTCCACTTTCATGCCCAGACGCTTCATCGTTGAAAGCATCTCGGAGCGCAGGTCCTGGGACTCGTCGGTCGGGTTTACCGGGAAGTAACCACCCTTGATGCCCGGACGGTGGCCCATGTTGCCCATTTCGAACTCGGCATCGGTGTTCCAGGAGGCGTCTACCGCGTCCACTTCATAGGACACTTTGTTCATCGTGGTGGAATAGCGCACGTTGTCGAAGAGGAAGAATTCAGCTTCCGGACCCATATAAGCCACATCGCCGACACCGGTGGATTTCAGGTACTCTTCGGCTTTCTGTGCGGTGCCGCGCGGATCACGGTCATAGGCCTCGCCGGTGTCCGGCTCGACAACCGAGCAATGCAGGCAGACTGTCTTTTCGGCATAGAAGGGATCGATATAGGCGCTGTCAGTGTCGGGCATCAGCTTCATGTCCGAGGCTTCAATCGATTTCCAGCCTTCAATGGAAGAGCCGTCAAACATGAACCCCTCCTCAAGGAAGTCCTCATCGACCTGATCGGCCATCACGGTGACGTGCTGCAGCTTGCCGCGCGGGTCAGTAAAGCGGATGTCGACATAGGCCACATCTTCATCGGCGATCATCTTGAGTAGTTCTTTGCTCATTCTCGGATATCCCTCTTTGTTGGAATGATTAGGTGTACGGCGGCGCGGTCAGAGCGCGTCGGAGCCTGTTTCGCCTGTGCGGATGCGGATCGTCTGCTCGACCGGTGTTACGAAAATCTTGCCATCGCCGATTTTCTCGGTTTTAGCGGCGGCCACGATGGCCTCGATGGCGCTGTCGACCATGTCATCATCAAGCACGATCTCGATCTTCACCTTCGGCAGGAAATCGACGACGTACTCTGCGCCGCGGTAAAGCTCGGTATGGCCTTTCTGACGGCCGAACCCTTTGACTTCGATGACGGAAAGGCCCTGGATGCCCACTTCCTGCAGAGCCTCCTTTACTTCATCGAGTTTGAACGGTTTGATAACCGCTTCTATCTTCTTCATGCTGGCCTCCCTTGCCGCAGTTCATCCCGGACAGACCATTTCGGGCTGTCAGGGTCCATGAACAGGGGTAAACTGCTTCTGCACCCGGATCAATTTGATCAGCGTGCGATTAAGAAATAAACATTATGCACAAAAAACAGGCAAAAATGAATCCCGAGCGCCGACATGACTGAACTGCTGACCGCGCGGCAGATGCGGGATCTGGAACAGGCGGCTATTGATGCCGGTACCGTAACGGGTGCCGGGATGATGGAAAAAGCCGGGCAGGGTGTTGTGTCCGGGCTTCTGGCACGCTGGCCGGACCTGCGGATAAAACCCCACCGGGCGCTGGTGCTCTGCGGGCCCGGCAATAACGGCGGCGACGGGTTCGTTATCGCGCGTCTGCTGATCAAAGCCGGCTGGCGCGCGGATGTTTTTCTCTCCGGTGATCCTGACAGGCTGCCGCCCGATGCCCGGGGCAATTATGACCGGCTGACCGCACTTACGGACGTGCATGACTGGAATAGTGAGGCGATCCGCAACGGCGCGCGCCCGGATGTGATTATCGATGCTGTTTTCGGCACCGGGCTGACGCGACCGCTGCCGCGGGACATCGCGGAGGTGCTGGGCGCACGCGGGTGCCGCCGGTGGAAACAAAGCTATGACATCGCGCGGGTCGCGGTGGACTGTCCGTCCGGGCTGAACCTCGACAATGGTATGCTGCCCTTTAACGGAGACCCCGAGGACGAGGATTTCAACCCCTGGCCGCAGTTTGTGAACAGTGCGGACCTGACGGTGACGTTTCACAGCCCCAAGGCGGGCCATTACCTTGGTATGGGGCCGCTGATCTGCGGCCGGATTGCTGTGGTGGATATCGGGCTCAGGGGCGAGGCAGGGGAGCGCTCGATGGTCGGCCAGCCCCCCTGTCCTGAACGCACGCGCCTGGCAGAACCGAAGTTTGCGGGCCGGCCGGTGCGTCGCTGGCCGGGTATGGTTCTGACGAAAAACAGATTTGCAGGACATAAATACGACTACGGCCATGTGATCGCTTTTGCCGGCGGCGTCGGGCGCGGCGGGGCCGGTCGCCTTGCGGCCCGGGCGGCATTGCGCATCGGGGCAGGGCTGGTGACGCTGGTCTGTCCGAAAGCCGCAGTGATGGAAAACGCGATGCACCTCAATGCGGTCATGCTGCGCGGACTGGACGATCCACAGGACCTCGCGCAGGTCGCGGACGACCGTGTGACGGCATTTTGTGTCGGGCCGGGGCTGGGAACCGGGGCGCGCACCCGCGCGCTTGTCGCTCAGGTGCTGGCGCGCGCAGAAGGTGTTCGCGACTGGCGCCCGCCTGCCGTGGTGCTGGACGCCGATGCGCTCACGAGCTTTGCCGATGACCCGGACGCGCTCTTTGCCATGACCCATGCGCGCACCATTCTGACGCCGCATGAGGGCGAATTCGCACGCCTTTTTCCGGATCTTTCGCAGAGCGCACGCGGGGATGCCTCAAAGATCGATGTGGCCCGCCGTGCGGCGGCGCGGGCGGGATGCGTCGTGCTGCTGAAGGGGCCCGATACTGTTATTGCCGCACCGGACGGCGGAGCCACCGTCCATGCGGCAGCCTATGATCGCCGGGCGCCCTGGCTGGCAACAGCAGGCGCGGGAGACGTGCTCGCCGGTATGATTGCCGGGATCGCGGCCGGGCCGGTCTCGCCGGATCTGATTGTCTGTGCAGAGGCTGCAACCTGGTTGCACACCGAGGCCGCTCGTGTCTTTGGCCCGGGTCTCATCGCTGAGGATCTCAGTGAAATGCTGCCGCAGGTGTTGCGCGGTCTGCAGGATCAGCCGGAATAACGGTGCCGCTGCGCGCGCAGGCTGTCCGCTGTTCCAAGCTCCATCCCGCCTGCATATATAACCGAGGGTTCCGCGCAGCGGATCCGGTACAGCGTGACGGGAAACTGACCCAGATCACGCACAAACTCACCATCGGCAAGATCGCCGGCGCGCACCAGCGCCTCATCCGCCCCGCCGAACGCCCGCGCGCGCCAGTCACGCAACAGCACTGGCTGCCCCGCGCTCAGGAGGGTGTCTGTGGTCCGGGATGAATGCCCGAGCGACCCTGCGATGACATAAACAACACGGGTCACAGCGCTGATGACCTCAATGCTTTGCACGGCAGCACTCCCGCTCCCGCGGGTGATGATCTGATCTCCACAGCGCAGATGTTGCACAGGGATCTGTCCGTGCAACGTCAGAACCGCCGTGCCATGTACAAGGCCGGCAACCTCCTGGCGGCTGTCTGCAGCCCTGCGCGCGAAATGCTGAGGAAGAGATGTTCGCTGCATGCTGCCCCGCAGAATCGTTACCTGAAACCGGTCATAACAACGCGATCAAACCATGCAGAGGGATAATATCTGCTTAACCGCCGTGTCTTTTCTCTTGCTACTGCAGTGCTGGTTTGGCAGGAACCGCGACAGGCCGCTTGCGGCCCTTTGCGGGTGTGGCGAAATTGGTAGACGCACCAGATTTAGGTTCTGGCGCCGCAAGGCGTGGGGGTTCAAGTCCCTCCACCCGCACCACATTGTTTTCAAATTCTTTTTTGTCATTGTGCCACTCTTTCTTCTCATGCCTGTTTTGAAAGTTTCGCAGTTAGTTTCGCAGTTTCTTGTTCTGTACTTGTTCCGTTCTACCGATTCCGCTTTTGTTGCGCGCGCTTTGAAGCTGCTCGCTGATCTCGCTGCGCCCTGTACTTTCTCACCATCTCGAGTGTTTTGTGGCCGGTCACGGCCTGTACTTCATCGTCGCTGCACCCGGCGTCAGAAAGCTGCACAGCCGCTGTGTAGCGCCATCCGTGCGGCACAAGACGGCCAGGGCCATCCATGATGCACAGTGCGCGCCGCACATCTTCAACGGCCTTTTGTGCAGCCCGCTTCGCTTTGTGCTCGGTCAGATTTTTGGCGAGGATGTGCCGTCCTGTTTTGGGCAGGCTGCTAAGATATAATTGCAGACGTTCAGGGCAGTAGATCGACAATTTAGTGCCGGTCTTTTCCTGCGTAACGGTCATATATTCGCCATCGAAGTCTTTCCACTCCATCTGGACGCAGTCGCCGATTCGCTGACCGGTCCCGATAGCCAGTTCATAGATCGTCCGCGCAGTCGCCAGATTGTGGCGGTCGCAGTAGCGTTCGTAAGCCGCCAGTTTATCGTCTGGCCAAGGCTCGTATTCGCCGCCCTTGAGTTTTACAATATCAACCACAGGGTTGCGATCTATCCACTCAATATCGACCGCGAACTTGCACAGTATCGACAAAACGGCCAGGCGTTCATTTGCTTTGGACCAGTTATCTTGCAGCGCGGACTGAACCTTCAGTGCATCCTTGCGTCGGAAGCTCGTCATGTCTTTGTCACCGTTTTTCTCACGAATATCTTCGCAGTGCCTTCGATAGTTCTGCTGCGTACCTTTGGCCTTGTTCTGAAAGGCCGGCGACCTGTAATAAGCG
>NZ_JAHEHZ010000074.1 GCF_024639605.1 Roseobacter sp.
GCCCGTAAAGTCCGGCCGTTTTCGCCCGCAGTTTGGTAAGCGCCAGCACCGTGTCGATTACGGGAGTGTCGGTATCAGTAATCCTGCCGAGCTCCTGAACGGACCCAAGCAACGCGTCGATTTCCATCGGACGACCTGCATCAAGATCCTGCAGCATGGAGGTCCGGTGTGCACCTACCGCAGCGCCGCCATCAATGCGACGGTCCACGTCGATCGGGAACTTCACCCCCAGTTTTTCAGCGATCTGTTGTGCTTCGGTCATCATGTCCCGCGCAACGGCCCGCGTGCCCGGATCAGTGCACAGCACATCCAGCGTCGCATGGGTAAGTGCCGAGATCGGATTGAAAGACAGATTGCCCCAGAGTTTGACCCAGATTTCATCTCGCAGGCGCGGGCGCACCGGTGCCTTGAGGCCCGCAGACGAGAGCGCCTCCGAGAGTGCCTTTGCGCGATCCGAACGGCTGCCATCGGGTTCACCGAGACTGAAACGATTGCCCTCGATATGGCGCACGACACCCGGCTCGGACACCTCTGCGGCGGGATAGACCACACAGCCCAGAACCTGGTCAGGCCCAAAGCCATCCCACTGCGCGTTGCCCGGATCGACCGTCTCAAGCCGCGTACCTTCAAGCGGTCCGCCAAGTTTGTGGAAATACCACCATGGCACACCGTTCACGCCGCTGACGATCGTTGTCTGCGGTCCGATCAGTGGCTGCATCTTTGGCACAACCGGAGGGACGGAATGCGCTTTCAGCGTGACGATCACATAGTCCTGCACGCCCAGATCAGCCGGATCATCGCTTGCGTTCACCTCAACGGTGGTTTTTTCGCCCTCTTCGATCAGGCTGAGCCCGTTGGCTTTCATCGCCGCCAGATGCGGACCGCGCGCAACAAGGCTGACGTCGGCGCCGGCCTGAGCCAGTTTGACACCCATATAACCGCCGATGGCCCCGGCCCCGAAAATACAAATCTTCATCGTCACCCTCTTTGTCTGCCCGGGCACTGCACCCTTTTAACCGGCCGATCAACTCTGTGCCGAGTCGACGAGCCCCAGCTTTTCCGCAAGACCGATGCGCTGCATCTTTCCTGTCGCCCCTTTGGGGATCTCATCCATGATGATGATCCGGCGCGGCACTTTGAAATCGGCTATGCGCTCTGCGGCGAAAGCGCGGATATCTTTTTCGGTCGCGTCCGATCCTTCTGACAGAACGACCGCCGCTGCGACATCCTCGCCAAGCTTGGGATGGGGCAGCGCAAATGTAACGACCTGGACCACGTCCGGGTGGTCGAGCAGCACATCATCCACCTCAAGCGGGCTGATTTTTTCCCCGCCGCGGTTGATGATTTCTTTCAACCGGCCGGTAAGCCGCAGATACCCCTCATCGTCAAAGGCTCCCTGATCCCCGGTCCGGAACCAGCGCGCACCCTCGGCGCTGAAAAAACTTTTCTCGTTAGCGTCCGGGTTGCCCTCATACCCGGGCGTCACATTCGGACCAGAAATTACAATCTCCCCTGTCCCGCCGGTGATCCGGTCTTCGGTCTCATGGGCGATGCGCACCTTCGGGCCGGCCTCAAGGCCGACGGCACCCGGGCGCTGTCTGCCTTTGCCAAGCGGATTGGACGCCATCTGGTGGGCGGCTTCCGTCATGCCATACCCCTCAATAACCGGCGCGCCAAAGGTTTCCTCAAGCTTGCGCATCACACTGGCCGGAAGCGAGGCCGAAGAAGACCGCAAAAACCGCAGCGGTGTTTCGGCGATGGTTTCCGAGTTGCGGCCCGCCCGGCTCAGGATGGCCTGATGCATGGTCGGCACAGCGGTGTACCAGGTCGGTTTTGAATCCTTCATCCAGCCGAAGAATTTGAGCGCGTCAAAGCCCGGCGCACACCAGACTGATCCCCCGGCCGCGAGGCTGGCCGCGACAGCCGCAATCAGCCCGTGGATATGAAATAGCGGCATGACATTCATGCACCGGTCATCCTGCGTCAGCTCCAGCGAGGTTCGGATATGCATGGCCGAAGCAGCAACATTGGTTTGCAGAAGCGGCACAATCTTCGGGCGGGATGTCGTGCCGGAGGTGTGCAGGATCAGCGCGATATCCTCAGCGCCGGGCGCGCTTTCATCCGCGCGGTCCTGGCGGTCGGAGCTGAGTTCGAAAACGCCCGCGGGCGCCCCCTCAGGCACCGAGAGCCGGATCACCGCCATGTCGGCCTTGCGCGCCGCGGCCAGCGCCGGGCCGTCGTATCCCGCCAAAACCACCAGCGCCTTTGCTTTAAGGTCAGACAGATAAAAGTCGTATTCCTCTTCGCGGTACGCCGGGTTGAGCGGAGCTGTCGTTGCGACCTGGGCGATGGTGACAAAGGCCGCTGCCATTTCCGGCCCGTTCGGCAGAACGATGGCAACCCGGTCGCCGCGTCCGATCCCCATGCTGTGCAGGGACGCGGCGACGCTGCTCGCCAGACCGCGCAGACCGCCATAACTCAGCCAGTCCCGGTCCGGCGCACCAAAGGCCGGAAGATCTTCGGCATGTGCCTTAATTAACGTCGCTAACGTCTCGCTCATCGTAAATTCTCCGTGTGAGAAGGGGATCGGATCAGTTATATAGCGCGGGTCGCGCGCACTTCGACAGGCGAAGACATCTGGCAAACTTCAGACGTCTTCAAACAGCCTGGCGGATACTGATTTGATATGGGTGCGCATGGCCTCATAGGCAGCTGCGGGTTCGCGCTGGTCAATGGCCCGGATAATTTCTTCATGCTGCTCAAAACTGCGGTGACCATCGGGGGGCCGGTCAGTGCCGCGTACCACGATATTCAGCGCGATGCTGCGCCGGACGCTGTTAAGCTCATCAAAGAGCGCCACGAGCAGAATATTATCACTGGCCTGCGCCACGGCACGATGAAAGTTATCGTCCTGCACCTCATATTCATCCCAGGAGTCAGCCGCCCGGGCACGTTCCTGAATGAGCTTCATGCGCACAATCGCCTCACCGGAGGCATTGATCGCGGCCTCCCGGGCAATCGCAGGCTCAATGGCAAGCCGTGCCCGCATCATCTTGATCGGCGTCAGCTGGTGGCTGATTTCGTTCAGCGCACGGTCACCGATTTTGCCATCAGCCTCCGCAATGAACGTACCCTTGCCAACGTGACGCCAAAGCACCCCTTCACGCTCAAGCGCATCGAGTGCCTTGCGCAGGGTCGCCCGTGACATGCTGAGGCTTTCGATCAGATCCCGTTCGGACGGCAGCCGGTCACCGGGGGTGTATCCGCCCTGTGTGATGAATGTCCGCAGCGCGGCCAGCGCGGTATCTCTGTCGGTCTGAACAGGCTTTATCAGCACTTTCACCTCTAATTGGTAGATCATTCATATCAGATGCCTTCATTTATAGGGTAGATATGGCTGTGCAGACAAGCGTTTCCATAAAATTAAAAAATTGGTTGAGATTGGTTCGACCTGCGCTATTGTGCTCATGCAACCGAATGTTTGGAGACCCAATGACTGATTTCGTGATCGATACCCCCCCCGTTGTGGCACTTGAAGTTGCCGGCACTGACGCAAAGTTCCCGGTACGGCGCGTCTATTGTATCGGCCGCAATTATGCGGCGCACGCCATTGAAATGGGTCATGACCCGGATCGCGAGGCACCGTTCTTTTTCCAGAAGAATCCGAACAATCTGGATGGCAGCGGCGAATTTCCCTATCCGCCCCACACGTCCGATGTGCATCATGAGGCAGAGCTTTCAGTGATGCTGAAATCCGGCGGCAAAAATATCCCCGTCGAAAACGCGCTTGATCATGTCTATGGATATGCGCTCTCGCTCGATATGACCCGTCGTGATCTGCAGGGTGAGATGAAGAAAGCAGGCCGCCCCTGGGAAATCGGTAAGGCCTTTGAGCGCTCCGCCCCGGTTGGTCCGATCCATACGGTCAAGGCCATCGGCAACCCCGACGAGGGTGCCATTACACTGAAAGTGAACGGCGAGTTGCGTCAGGAAGGCGACCTGAACCAGCTCATCTGGAAGGTGCCGGAGATGATCTCTTACCTCTCGGAATACTTTGAACTTGCCGCAGGCGACGTCATTATGTCCGGCACACCCTCCGGCGTGGGCCCGGTCGTCAAAGGCGATGAAATGGAGATCGCCGTCGAAGGCCTCGGCAGCATGACGGTAAAGGTGGTTTAAACATGCACCGGCCGGTTCGTGTCCCAGCAAAGTGTCGGGTCGGGGGCGTATGACAGCGCCCGCCGCCCGCACGCATCCGGTCGCGCCCGGTGACACGCTGAAGCTGAGCTTTGCGACATGGGACCACGACCGGGTTATGGCGCTGCACGACGGGCGCGCGAGCCTGCCGGGGGTCAGTCTGCAATCCGTGATCGAGCCCACCGCCAGCCTGTTTCCCAAAGCCGTTGGCGACGCGCCCTACGACATCACCGAGATGTCCGTTTCCAGTTACATTCTTCAGATTTCGCGGGGCGAAGGCGAGTATATCGCCCTGCCCGCATTCATCAGCCGCGCCTTCCGGCACTCCGGATTCATGACCCGCGAAGGATCAGGTATCACCTCGCTCGCGGATTTCGCCGGCAAAAAGATCGGCGTGCCGGAATACCAGATGACTGCGGCGCTTTGGATGCGCGGCATTCTGCAGGACGAAGCAGGTGTGCGCGCACAGGATATTCACTGGCACACCGGCGCGCTGGATCAGGGCGTACGCCGTGAACGACTGGAACTGGCTTTACCGGACGATATGAAACTTACGCCCATCAACGATGGCGAGACACTGCAGCAGCTTTTGCTCGACGGCCGGATCGACGGGGTTCTCGCCCCGAAGCCGCCCGCGGCTTTTCTTGATGGTAACCCGCAGATCAGGCGCATCTTTCCGGATTTTCAGCGCGAAGAGCAGGCCTGGCATGCCAGAACCGGCTTTTTCCCCATTATGCACCTTGTCGGCGTGCGCAGATCTCTTTGCGACGAACACCCATGGCTGCCGTCTGTGCTTTATGACGGTCTGGTCGCCGCACGCGATATGGCAATGACGCGTCTGCGCGATGTCTGGCTGGGCAACGCAAACCGCCTGTCTTTGCCCTGGCTCGGCGCCGGACTGGAAAGCACAATCGCTGCGATGGGCACCGATTACTGGCGTTATGGCGTCAGCGCCAACAGGTCTGAGCTTGACGCCGTCTGCCGCTATTCAGATCAGCAGTTTCTGTCCGCCCGGCGCGTCAGTCCGGACGAGATGTTTCACCCCTCGGTGATGAACACATGACCTGGGATATCCTGCACGGCGGGCTGGGGATGCCGGTGGCGTTGACGCTGACGGCAATCAGCTTCGCCAGCTCAATGATCACCGCCGGCCTTGGCATCGGCGGCGGTGCGGTCATGCTGGCAGCGATGGCGACACTGTTGCCGGCCCCTGCAATCATTCCGCTGCACGGTCTGGTTCAGCTTGGCTCCAACACCGGCCGGGCCGCGCTTTTCTTCCGGGATCTGCATACCGGTGTGGTACTCCCCTTTTTGCTCGGCTCCCTGATCGGCATCGCCATCGGCGGCGCCTTCGTCGTGCAGCTTGATCCCGGCGTCATCCAGATCGGTCTGGGACTTTTCATTTTGTGGACAATCGTTTCCCGCCCACCCGCCTTCATGCGTCATTCGCCGGCAGTGACGGGGGGCTTTTCCAGCTTTCTGACGATGTTTTTCGGCGGCACCGGCCCCTTCGTGGCGGCCTATGTGAAAACGCTTGAGCTTGGCCGTGTACAGCACGTAGCTACCCATGCCACACTGATGACAATACAGCATCTGCTCAAGACAATTGCTTTCGGGCTGCTCGGTTTTGCCTTTTCACAGTGGTTTGGTCTGATCGTGCTTCTGATCGCTTTTGGTTTTCTGGGGACGGTCGCCGGGCGCCACATCCTTCTGAGAATTGATGAGGCACGGTTCAAAATCGCCCTGAATACTATTCTGACGTTGCTGGCTCTGCGTCTGATCTATGCGGGAGGCATGGATCTGTGGCGCGGCAAGGAGCTGGCCGGAGGGTAACCTGACAAAGCCCCTGACCGCCGGACCTGCGCACGACCGACGGCAGCATCACAAATAAAGCGCACGCAAAAGTGGAGGAAAGAATGACTAAAGGACAACCAATCAATCGCAGAAATTTTCTGAGAACCGGAACAGCCGTGAGCGGCATCGCCCTTGCGGCACCGACGCTTCTGAGGGCCAGCAGCTACCCCGATCGCAACATCAACGTCGTCATCCCGACGCGTGAAGGGGGCGGGGCTGACCGGAATTTCCGGGCGTTCACCAGCATCTGGAAAGAAAAGCTGGGCACCGATTTTGAGCCAGGCTTTTTCCCCGGTGCCTCGGGCAGGGTCGGCTATGAGATCTACATGGGCAAAAATGAGCCCGATGCCTACAATCTGATCTTTGGCAACATGGGTCCCGAGGTCCTGAACTGGGCCATGCAGGAGCCAAGCTTTGACATCGACGACTATCTTTACTTCGGGCGGGTCGATACCGATCCGGGCGCGCTTTTTGTAGGTGCGGAAAGCCCGCTGCAGACGCTCGATGATGTCATCGCCGAAGGTAAGAAACGTCGCCTGAATGTCGGGACAAGCCGGATGGCGCATCCTGCCTCGATCGGGCTGCTGTCGCTTGGCGAGGCAACAGGCGCGGATTTCAATCTGATCCCGCTCTCGGGCGGCAAGAACACCGTTGCGGGTGCTGTCACCGGCGAAGTTGACTTCTCGGTACTGACCTCCGGGTCGGTCATCGCCGCCGGCGATTCCGTGAAAACGCTGCTGGTTTTTGGTGAAAACCGTGTCGGTGAAGCGCTGGATAACGCACCGGACATCAATGACGCCTTTGATCTTGATCTGCCGGAAATGCTTTCCTCACGGGCCTTCGGGATCCACCAAAAAGCGGTCGATGACTATCCTGATCGGTTTGAGGTGCTCACCCGGACTTTCAAGGAAACCTTTGAGGATGAGCGTCTGCTCACCGCCTATGTCGAAGGGCGCGGCACGCCGGAATACCTCAACTACGGCGGCATCGAGGAGTGTGCGGAATTCAAAGCAGCGATGCTTGAGCTTGGCGCGCGCTTCAAACCGCTGCTGACCGGCGCATAAACCCGGCACTGCCGGCGCGGGCCCGCCCCGCGCCGGTCCTTTCCTGCGATATCTGATCCCAGAAGGAGGGCGTGGAATGCGACCTGACTATGATAAATCACCCCGTCCGATCGGTGGCGAGCTGGTTATTCCGATCGTGGCTGTTGCCTTCACGCTCTATTTCTTCTCCTCGATCTGGAACTCCCCCTGGACCGCCCAGGTCAGCGGATTTCTCGTCGGCGGCATCCTGTTGCTGGTCTGCGGGATATTTTTTGTCCGCTGCATCTCACAGCTGATGTCCGGCCGGGCATCTCTGGGCTTTGGAACGCTCTTTTCCATACAGGACATCACTTCAGGGCGCGTCGGCCTGCTGATCACCACCGTGGGCTACTGTCTGCTGATCGACCGGCTGGGCTTTACCCTGACCACGTTCCTTTTTCTCTCACTCAGCATGCTGATCCTGAGCCACGGCAAACGCCCCGGGCTGATTATCGCCATTTCCGCTGCAATGTCTCTGGGCGGCTGGGCCGTATTCATCTGGGCGTTTGAGACCAGGTTCCCGAGCGGATGGTTTGAGACCACAATGAAGGCAGTGCTGGCAAATGGGTGAAACAGGAACCATTCTCGTCGAGGTATTCTTTCAGACCATCAGCTACTGGTGGGTGATCATTCCCACCATATTCCTCGGCCTGATCGTCGGCGGTGTCCCTGGCTTCAGCGCTGCGAACACCATCATCATCCTCATGCCTCTGACGCTGGCGATGGATCTGGAGACTGGCCTGATCTTCATGGTGTCACTCTATTGTGCCGCCCGCATGGGGGCCGGCATTCCGGCCATTCTGGTGAATATCCCCGGCACGGCGGGTGCCGCCGCCACACCGCTTGACGGCTATCCGATGACCAAACAGGGCCGTGGCCAGCAGGCGCTGGCAATGACCTTCGTGGCCTCATCGCTGGGAGGTCTTCTGACCACTGTGATCGCCCTTGCCACCATGCCGGTCCTCGCCCGTGTCGGATTTTACATGCATTCCGTCGAGATGATCGTGGTCATGCTCTTTGGCATCTCGCTGATCGCGTCGATTGCGGCACAGGATATGGTCAAGGGCCTGATCGCGGGCTTTCTGGGGCTGATGATCGGCTCTATCGGCACTGATGTCGTCTATGCCACACCGCGCGCGACCTTCGGGTTTCTGGAGCTTTATGACGGCATCCCGCTAATACCGGCACTGGTCGGTCTCTTCGCCGTGTCCGAGGCCTTCGTGATCATCGAAAAGCGGCTGATCATTACTGATGATGCTCGCAAAGCCATGGCAACCCCAAGCTGGCACGCCACGTTTGAGGGGGCCTCGATCGCGCTGAAACGCTGGTGGCACATCGCCTGGACCAGTGTGATCGGTCTGATCATCGGGGTGATCCCGGGTGCTGGCGCCTCAATTGCGAGCTTTGTCGCCTATCAGCAGTCACGCTCATTTTCCAAAACGCCCGAAGCTTACGGAACCGGCCACCCCGAGGGTCTGATTGCACCGGAAAGCGCCAACAACGGCGTGACCTCGGGTACACTCGTGCCGCTTCTGGTGCTGGGCATTCCGGGCGGCGCCACGGCGGCCATCATGCTCGTTGTGATGCAGTTTCATGGCGTAAGCTTCGGCCCCTCGCTTTTCGAGAACAACCCGAAGGTCGGCTACGGCATGTTTATGGCGATGGCAGTGAGCTATCTCTTTATGATGTTCACGATCCTGCCGCTCAGCCGCTACATGAGCCGGGTGACCACGGTGCCGACGATTTACCTCGCACCGATGATCATTTCCTTCACTCTGGTCGGCGCTTTCGTGCCGCGCGAATATATGTTCGATATGTATCTCGCCCTCGCCTTCGGTGTTCTGGGCTATGTCGCGCGCCGCACCGGCTATCACGTGGCGGCCATTCTGATCGGCGTCATCCTTGGGCCGTTGCTGGAACGTTATTTCCTGTGGTCGCTCAAGAAGTCCGACGGGGACATCATGGTGCTTTTCTCATCCACGCTGGGCAATGTGCTCTGGGTCTGCCTCGCCCTGTCGATCGTGCTGCCCATCTGGTTTGAAACGCGACGTAAAAGACGGGAGATCGTGATCCAATGAAACAGGAAATCGAATACGAACTGGCCCGCAACATAAGCAGGCTCGGCCATCTGGATATTGCCGGTGGCGGTCAGGTCGTGGTGCAGGGCAACTATGCCTATGTCGGACATATGAAACCACCGATGGGCACCTCGATCATCGATGTGTCGGATCCGGCAAGCCCGCGTGTCACGGCGCACGTGCCGCCTCCCGATGAATACTCCCATACCCACAAGGTCAGGGTTGTGGGCGATATCATGATCACCAACGTCGAACAGGACCGGCGCCATTTCCTGCGCAAGGGCGAGAAAATCGCCGGCCTGCGCGACCAGCTCGGCTCCCGCGCCACAGACGCTGAGATCGCGGAAGCGCTTGGCGTCAAAGAGAGCGATATCCCCGATCTCGAAGCGGCGCTGGCGCGGGGATATGACGGTGGCGGCTTCCGGGTCTGGGACATCAGCGACAAGACCGCACCCAAAGAACTCGCCTATGTCCGCACCCACGGCTTTGGCGTGCACCGCTTTGATATGGATGAAAAATACGCCTATATCTCGACCGAGATGGAAGGCTACGTCGGCAATATCCTCGTGGTTTATGACCTCGCTGATCCATCAAGCCCCACCGAAGTAAACCGCTGGCATATGCCCGGGCAGCACCTGGCAGGCGGTGAGACGCCAGCCTGGGAAGGCTACGGCGTCCGGCTGCACCACGCGATGCGCTGCGGCGATGAGCTTTGGGCTGCAGTCTGGCACGCCGGTTACCGGGTACTCGATGCCAGCGATCTGGGCTCCGGCACCATGCCGGTGGTCAAAGGCAGCTATGTCTATCCGGAAGCAATCCCCGAGCCCACACATACGGTCATGCCGCTCGAAAACCTTATTGACGGGCGCCGCTATGCCATCGCCATTGATGAAGAGCATGATCACAAACCCGGTCAGTTGCACGGGTTCATCTGGATCATGGACGTCACAGATCTTGAAAATATGGAGCCCGTCGCGGCCTGGGATCTGACCGAACGCGCCTGTCCCTACATTGGCCAGCCCGGTGCACGTTTCGGCGGCCACCAGTTCCGCGAGAAACTCGACAGTACGCTGGTCTACGCCACCTGGTTTGCCGGCGGGCTGCGGGTACTTGATGTGGCGGACCCGAAACTGCCCGTGGAGGTGGCCTGGTACACGCCCCCCGTCGGCAGCGACGGCACACCACCGCAGTCAAATGATGTCGATGTGGGCGAAAACGGCCTGATCTACCTGCTCGACCGTAACAATGGCCTCGAAATACTGGAGATGACACTATGAACACGCAGGACCCCGATCTTCTCGCCCCAAGCGTTGATCCCAACAAGAAAGCTATCGGCATCCGCAAGGTCAGCGCCCGCAACGAGGCACGCCCGCGCACGGTGGTCATGGTGCGCGATCATGTACTGATCACCGACGAGAAAGAGACCGACACGGGGCCCACCCCGCTTGAGATGGCGCTGAGCTCTCTGATGGGTTGCGAAGGTGTGATCATTAACCGCTGCGCCGAGGCGATGTCGTTCGATTATACGGCCGTCGATATGGATGGTGAGGGCGAAGTGGATCAGCGCGGCTCGCGCGGGGTGCAGGGCGTCAGGCCCTATTTCAACTGGGTCAAGCTCAATATCCGCGTACATACCGACGAAACCCGGGACCGTTTCGACCGTCTGATCAAAAACGTTGAATACCGCTGTCCGGTGATGAATCTTTTCCGCTCGGCTGACGTGGAGGTCATCGTCAACTGGGAGCGTGTGACCTCGTGAGCCTGCGTCTGTGCATCAATGGCGAAACGCATGATGTGGCGGACGATCCCGACACGCCCCTGATCTACGTTCTGCGCGATACGCTGAAACTCAAGGGTACGAAGCTTGGCTGCGGTCTCGAGCAATGCGGAGCCTGTGCCGTGCTGGTCGATGGCGAGGTGCGGCTGAGCTGTGTGTCGCCCGCAGGCACTTTTGAGGGTCAGAAAATCACCACCATCGAAGGGGTGGGGGCAACGCGGGCCGGCAAACGTGTGCAGGAGTCTTTTGTCGCCGAAAGCGCGGCCCAGTGCGGGTATTGCACGGCGGGGCTGGTGGTCGCTGTCACCGCGCTGCTTGAACAAACGCCCTCCCCCGACCCCGAAAAGACCCGCACTGCACTTGCCCCGCATCTGTGCCGCTGCGGATCGCACCCGCGCATTCTGAAAGCCGTTGAGACGGCCGCCGGTCGGTCATGAGCCTCAGGGCCTCTCCGTTTGTACGCCAGTGGCTGCAAAGCGACGGCAAGGCCGTTACGCTGCACACCGGCAAGGTCGACATCGGCCAGCGGATTTCCACAGCACTCGCCCAGGTCGTCACCGAAGAACTGACAATCGCGCCTGAGGAGATCCGCGTGGCTCCTGTGACCACTGCCGGCTCACCTGATGAAGGCATCACCTCCGGCAGCAATTCGGTCGAGCATTCCGGACACGCCTTGCGTCTTGCAGCGGCAACACTGCGCCACTGGCTGCACGCCCGGCTGACCGATGCCGAAGGCTGCGGCCCCTGGATACTGGAGAACGGCGCGTTCCGGCGCGAAGGCGCGAACATCTCGCACAGTATCGCCGGTCTGATGGTCTCCGAAGACTGGAGCAACCTTGAAGTGGACACCGGGGCCACTCCGATGGCGCCGGCAGACACGCTTCCGGCCCCACAAATGCGCGGGCTGAAAGATATGGTCCGGGGCAGTTTCACTTTTGTGCACGATATCGACGTGCCGGATATGGTGCACGCCCGCGTGGTGCGCCCCCCACATGCCCGCGCGACACTCGCATCTGTTGACACCGGGACCCTGTCGCGCCTGACAGACGAGGGGCTGCAGGTGATACAGAGTGGTAATTTCATTGCTGTCGCCGGCAAAGGCGAATGGGCCATCGTGCGCGCGGCCGCCCGATTGGGCGTCGCCTGTCAGTGGGCCCGGAACGGCGGCCTGTCCGAAGAGGATGTCTTCGGGGCGCTGACCCGTGACAATGCCATCCGGCGCCTGCCCGTGGTCGACGGCCTGCCCCTCGAAGATGAACCCGTTCCGGCACAGCCCGCAAACCCCGCCTACTCGCAGCGTTTTGAGCGGCCCTATTTTCTGCACGGCGCGCTGGCACCTTCAGCTGCCTTTGCTGTTTTCCGTAGTGACGTGCTTGAGATTACCTGCCACAGCCAGGGCATTTATCCCCTGCGCGACAGCATCGCCGACAGCCTGGGGCTTGCGCCGGAAAAAGTGGTTATCACCCATATGCAAGGGTCCGGATGTTACGGGCACAACGGCGCGGATGATGCAGCATTTGAAGCCGCACTCGTCGCTCTTGAACTGGCGGGAACGCCCGTTCTGCTGAAATGGAGCCGGGAAGACGAGCACGCCTGGGAACCCTTTGCCCCGGCTATGGCAACCGAACTGGCCGCTGAAACAGGTCCCGACGGCCAGGTCGCATTCTTTTCCGCCGAGGTTTTCAGTGACACCCACCGCGGACGACCGCGGGCCGGTCCGGACCGTGCAGGTCCCGCCCGTCTGCTCGCCAACCAGTGGCGTGACTGTGATGTACCCGCGCCGACGGCTGCCCCGAATATGAACCGCCACGGTGGCATGCACCGCAATCTCGACCCGGTTTATACCTTCCCCGAAAAGCGGTTGGTAAAAAACCTCGTTGGCGGGTTGCCACACCGCACATCGGCTTTCCGCTGCCTGGGTGCCACGACCAATATCTTCGCGCTGGAGAGCATGATGGATACCCTCGCAAAACAGGCTTCTGAAGACCCGGTCCGCTACCGGCTGAACCAGATGCAGGATCCGCGCGGGCGAGCGGTGCTTGAGCGGCTCAGCGAACAGATCGCTCTTCGCGCGACACCGCCGGACACCGGCGGGCGCGGCATAGCCTATGCGCAATATAAAAATGCGATGACCCGCGTGGGGATGTGCGTCGATATCGACATGGCAGATACCGGCGAGGTGCTGCTGAAAGACGTTCTGATCGTGGCAGACGCCGGTCGTGTGCTGGATCGTCACGGGCTGATCGCACAGCTTGAGGGCGGCTTTATTCAGGGTGCCTCCATCGCGCTCAGCGAAGAGGTGATATGGGACCGCGACGGAATTCTCTCGCGCGACTGGGAGAGTTATCCGGTACTGCGCTTTGACCGTGTTCCGCAGATCACGGTGGATCTGATCGAAGCGCAGCATGAGCCTTCTGCCGGTGCAGGCGAAGCCACGCCAGGACCGGCAATCGCGGCGATCGCGAACGCGCTTTATGACGCCACCGGGATGCGAATGACCCGTCTGCCGCTGACGGCCGATGCGATCCTGCGCCACGCCGCAGCACTTTAGCGCAAGGTTTCTGTAAGCTGCCAGACAAACGGGTCGCCCTGAACGCTTACCGGACAAAGCCTTTGAGGGTCATCCGCTCGCCTTCGCGATTGATTATCCGGACCGATTCTCAGCGGCTCGTGCGGAATGGGTCATGCCGCATCTTAAATTGGTCGACCAAAAATTCAGGATTCTCGATCGTTGAAACCTGAATGCCAGCGCAGTCTGATTTTGACTTTTCCGGACTCGATCGCAAAACCTAACTCCAATGTACTGAATTTGTTTAAAATATTTTTTTTCAGAACACCGCATGACATCCGTTATTGCTCCATAGTGAGAAAACAGCCGGTGCTCTACGGCATATGGGACATCGCGAACACCGCACCGGCCTTGCTTTATCTGCCAGATTGGTCCCTTATTGATCTGGATCGGGCACCTTTGGTTGACCAATCTGACGCGGAGGGGCGGAAATGCTGCGAAAAGAAGAGCCGAACGACCGGGATGGCGCCCTCTCAGGGCTTCGCGGCTTTATCGCTGAGAGCGGTTTTGAGGCAGGACAGAAGCTGCCTTCGGAACGCAACCTGACTGATAGGCTCGGCATCAGCCGTGGCAGCCTGCGCAAAGCTCTTGATGAGCTTGAGCGTGAAGGCACGATATGGCGCCATGTGGGCAAAGGCACATTTGTTTCGGGCCCCGCGGACGCAGAAGCACCCGATACCCCGCCGGCGGCAAAGATCGGCAGACATCTTACTCCGTTTCGTATGATGCGCGCGCGCCTCGCCATTGAGCCTGCGATTGCACGCGAAGCCGCGATGAACACGTCCTCCGAGGCGCTCGCCCGCATGGAGCACGCGCTGGAACACTCGCGCAAAGCGCAGAGCTGGCAGGCCTATGAGCAATATGACGATCTCTTTCACCGGGCGATTGCTGAAGGCAGCGACAACCTTTTGCTGCTGAGCATCTTTGAACAGCTCAACCAGGTCCGCCGCGAGATTGTATGGGGGACAGTGACCCGGCACACGCCCCGGCCCTCAGAAGATCACTTTAGTTTTGAACACCATGACCGGATCGCAGCAGCGATATCCGGCCGTGACCCCGTCGCAGCTTATGAGGCGATGCGCACACATCTGCGCGCCGTTTCAGCATGGCTCTTCCGTGACGTCTAGGCACAGTCAGGAGAGCGGACGCAACAGACAACGCAGGCAAATAAAAACCATAAGAGTTGTATTCTCAGGGAGGAAAAAATGAGAACACTGATGAAAAAAATCGCGGGACTTGCTGTGGCAGTTCCCCTCGCCGCATCGCTGCTGGCCGGCACGGCGTCAGCCGAAAAACTGAAGATCGCTCTCGCAGAGACACCGTCTGACGAGCTTGCCGCGTTCTTTGTGGCGCTTGACCGCGCGAAGGCGAACGGTCTCGATTACGAATGGACGGCCTTCTCCGACGAAGAACTGGCAATTCAGGCGGTGCTCAGCGGTCAGATGAATATCGGTTTTGGCACGCCTTACTCTGCCATGCAGCGATCCAAAGCACCGATCCGCATTATCTTTCAGCTCTCCAAGCTGAAGTTTTTCCCGGTCACATCCAAAGCCTACAGTGACCTGAAAGACCTCGACGGTCAGCCGATCCTGCTGCACTCGCGCGGCGGCGGCACGGATTCCATCGCCAACGTCATCGAGGAAAAGGTCGGCATCAAATTCGGGGAAAGGTCTTATGTACCCGGCTCGGCCAACCGTGTGGTGGCCCTGATTTCTGGTCAGACGGACGCGACGATCATTGATCTGTCTAACAAGAACAAGATCATGAAACAGGCCGGCGATGACTTTAATGTTCTGCCGATGTTCGAGGTCGACGCGAGCGATGAAGCGCTCTTTGCCAATCTTGACTGGATCAAAGAGAACGAAGAACAGGTCGGCATATTCGTCGATGCCCTTGTCAGCGTCTGGCAGGATATGGCCGAAGACCCTTCGATTATCGCCCGCGAGACCAATCCTGACGGCCCGATCGGGCAGTTGCCGGCGGAACTGCTGGCTGGTCTGGATGAGTTTTATTCCGCAGCCGTCGAAGGGGGCCTTTATGATCCCAACGGTGGTGGTCGCAAAGCGGCACAGGCGGACATGGAGTGGTATTCGGCGGCCGGGCAGCTTGAAGGCGATCCGTCCGAGCTCAACATCGAGGACTTCTGGTACCTTGCCCCGCTCGATGCGGCCATGAGCAACTGAACCCGGAACCGGGTCGCGCCACGCTCTGCGCGCGGCCCGGATACTACCACCTGAAATAAACGGAAGTCTGACATGCAGAACCGTTCCTTCTATCTGAAAATCCTGTCCGCCGTGATCGTATTCGGTGCCTGGGAAATCGCCGGCCGCATTCCTGTGAGCTATGCCTTTCCGACCTTTATCGAATCCATGTCCGCGCTGTTTGCGATGATATTCGACGGGTCGATTTTCGTGGCCTACGCGGAAACACTGAAACCACTCGCCATCGGCATCGCAATATCGGCAACCTCTGGCATTGTGATCGGTCTCTGGGTCGGGCTGAGCCAGCGATTTGAGTGGCTCTTTTCGCCGATTTTCATCGTGATGCAGGCAGCACCACTGGCTGCCCTGATCCCGATCCTTGTGATGGCCTACGGCATCGGCCTGACGTCCAAAGTCTTTGTGGTCTGCATCATGGCCATGCCTGTGATTGTCCTGAATACCGCCGGCGCCGTGCGGAATACGCCCTCCAATATCAAGGATATGGGCAGATCATTTCTGGCCTCCGACCGGGACATCATCCTCAAGATCATCATTCCGGCCGCCTCGCCGGTTATCTTTTCCGGCCTGCGACTGGGGATTTCCGCAGGTTTCATCGGCGCCATCCTGTCGGAGTTGAAAATCACCCCCACCGGCGTTGGCGATATCATCACCTACAGCCGGTCCATCGCGGATTATCCCAGCATGTATGCCGCGATCTTCTCCATCATTCTGCTCGCGGTTCTTTTTCTGAACCTGCTGGAAAGAATAGAAAACACACTCTTTGAAGGGAACAACCGTGGTTATGTCTCAGACTAATAATGCCTTTGATAAGGCTGAGCCCATCGAACACGAATCCGCGGTTTCCGTCCGGAACGTCAGCAAAAACTACGGCGAAGTCGAAGCGCTGAAGGATCTGTCGCTTGAGTTTCCGCGCGGGCAGCTGACGTCGCTGCTCGGGCCTTCGGGTTGCGGCAAGACCACGCTGCTTAAGATCATCGCGGGCCTGCTGGAACCCACGTCAGGTGAGATCATCATCGAAGGTAAAAAAGTAACCGGCCCCGGGCCTGACCGTTCCTTTGTCTTTCAGGATTTTGCCCTGCTGCCGTGGGCCAGTGTTCTGCGCAATGTGTCCTTCGGGCTTGAACTGCGCGGTGTGGCGAAATCAGAGCGCGAAGCTGTCGCGGAACGCTATATCAAAAGCGTCGGTCTGGGTGGTTTTGAGCATGCCTATCCGCATGAGCTTTCGGGCGGAATGCGCCAGCGTGTGGGCCTTGCGCGAGCCCTGTCGGTAGACGCTCAGGTTCTGCTGCTGGACGAGCCTTTCTCGGCAGTAGATGAGCAGAACAGGCGCAAATTTCAGGAGGATATGCTGGAACTGGTGCGCACAGAGAACAAGACCTTTATCTTTGTGACACACTCGATTGAAGAGGCCGTTTATGTCTCTGACCAGATCGCAATTCTGCTGCCGCGCCCCAGCCGCGTCTCGGAGATCATCCGGCCCACCAGCTTCCGGGGGACCGGTGTGGATAACATCCGTCGCTCGCCTGAGTATCTCGACATCGTGGACCAGATCTGGGCCTCGCTGCGGAATTATGTGGAGTAACACCGATGACCGTTTACGGATACAAACTGCCCGTCATGTCGTCACTTCTGCTCTGGGGTCTGCTGTGGGAAATCGTAGGCCAGACCGGCTGGACATTCTTTATCCCGCCGCTCTCTGAGGTACTTGTCACGCTTTTCAATGTGATCGGGACAGCAGCGTTTCAGAAGGCGATGTATGAAACCGCCTATGCCTTTATAGCAGGGGTGTTTTTTGCCATTGTGATCGGCGTGCCGGTGGGCATTCTGATCGGCAAAAGCCGTCTTCTCGATGAGCTTATTCTGCCCTGGGTCAATATTTTCCTTAGTGCACCGCTAACCGCTCTTGTGCCGGTTCTTATGGTGCTTTTCGGCTTTGGAATGAAATCTATCATCATCACCACAACGCTTTTCGCCATCTGGATCATCATCCTTAATTCCCGCGCAGGCGTGAAGCAGATCAACCGGTCTCTCGTTGATATGGCGCGTTGTTTCGGGGCGAGCCCGCTGGATGCCTTTTTCAAGGTCTATCTCTGGGCCGCCATGCCCGAAATCCTCGGTGGCATCCGCATCGGTGTGATCCGGGCGGTCAAAGGTGTGATCATCGGACAACTGCTGATTTCCATTGTGGGCTTCGGTGCGCTCTTCGAACTCTATTCGAACAACTTCATGATGTCGCATTTCTGGGCAGTTCTGATCGTGCTCTTTGCGCTGGCCTTTTCGCTGTCGGAGTTCCTCGCCTATCTGGAGCGGCGCGTCTCCTACTACGCGGCATCGCGTTAGCACCCTGATCAGTGGTGTGCGTTTCCCCGTCCGGGCTACCAGACGGGCGCTGCATCCTGCTTCCCCCTTTTTCGGAGAATAAAATGCGGTTTCTGGTAGGTACCATCGGAAAGGAGCAGGCCGTCTTTGCGGTCAAAGGCACAAGCGCGTGGAACCTG
>NZ_JAHEHZ010000182.1:0-652 GCF_024639605.1 Roseobacter sp.
CTCTCGCTCGTCGGTGATAGCAGCACGGCCTGTCACTTTAGGTGGGAGCAGAGCGTCTTTGAGCGCTGCGGATGGGTCAGCCGGGGCGCGCATCGTCACCATTGCCAGCCGAAAAACTGCAGAGATGGTCGCACGGAGCTTTTTGGCCGTCTCGCGACGTCCTGAGCGTTCTATGGGCTTCAGAAGGTGCAGCAACTCCGCAGCCGTGATCTGGTCGATTGGGCGATTGTGGAGTGACTTGGCCAAGTCGTCTATGTGCCAGCGCTTTTTGCGCAGAGTGGCTTCAGCCAGACCTCGATCAACCAATGTTTCGTAGTATTCGTCCGCTACCTCTTTGAAGGTCATACGTGCTTTGACGTGGGCATCAATTCTATCGAGCTTTTTCTGTACGGATGGGTCCGTTCCACTCTCAAGCAGGCGTTTAGCTTCGTCACGACGCGTTCTTGCATCAGCTAGTGGAATGATCGGGTACGAACCAATACTGAGAATCTTCTCTCTGCCCATGAACTGATAGCGAAACTGCCAAGATTTTGTACCACCCGGGCGGACTAGAAGAGACAGGCCCAAACCGTCGTTAATCCGGTAGGCCTTATCCTTCTGTTTTGCCTTGCGAATCTTCAGGTCAGTTAGGGGCATTTTTGGTACAGGATCC
>NZ_JAHEHZ010000182.1:662-5689 GCF_024639605.1 Roseobacter sp.
TCAATAAAAAATATATATTATAAATCAATTAGATAAGAGGTTTTATTGGTGCCCAGGAGAGGACTCGAACCTCCACACCCTTGCGAGTACTAGCACCTGAAGCTAGCGCGTCTACCATTCCGCCACCTGGGCAGGTGTCGTGGATCAGGCGTGTAAGCCCAACGCTCAGAGGTGTCAAACGGATTTTTGCCACCCGTTTCAGTCCCCTTCATCGCTGCACGGGCGGGACAAAACCCGTTCCCCGTGCGGATTTGCGCCTTGTTTCACTGCGGTCCGGGGGGTACATCGGACAGGGGCGCACAACGCAAAGGGGCACACTATGTCGAAGCTGGTCACGATCTATGGCGGTTCAGGTTTTGTCGGGCGTTATATCGCCCGCAGAATGGCGAAAGCCGGCTGGCGTGTGCGGGTCGCAGTGCGTCGGCCGAACGAGGCGATTTTTGTCAAACCTTACGGCGTCGTGGGTCAGGTCGAGCCGGTGCTGTGCAATGTACGCGATGATGCCTCTGTTGCTCAGGTGATGCAGGGCGCGGATGCTGTTGTGAACTGCGTCGGTATCCTCGCGGAAAGCGGGAAAAACAGTTTTGACGCGGTGCAGGCCGAAGGTGCCGCCCGGATTGCGCGACTTGCTGCCGAAGCGGGCATCACTCAGATGGTGCAGATCTCAGCCATAGGCGCTGACGAAAATTCCGAAAGCGACTATGCCCGCACCAAAGCTGAAGGTGAAGCCGCCGTGCTTAATCACATGCCGGATGCTGTAATTCTGCGGCCATCGGTGGTTTTCGGTCCCGAGGACGAATTCTTTAACCGCTTTGCCGGAATGACCCGCATGAGCCCGTTCCTGCCGGTCGTCGGTGCGGATACGAAGTTTCAGCCGGTTTACGTAGACGACGTCGCACAGGCGGCGGAACGCGCGCTTACCAGGAATGCCGCCCCGGGCATCTATGAGCTTGGCGGACCCGAGGCGAAAACGTTCAGAGATCTCATGCAGCAGATGCTGGAGATCATCCACCGCCGCCGCCTCATTGTGAACGTTCCGTTTTTCGCCGCGCGGATCATGGCATGGGGCTTTGACCTGCTGCAGACCCTTTCGCTGGGGCTCATCCCGAACAAAATGATCACTGGCGATCAGGTGCGCAACCTTGCGAACGACAACGTGGTGTCCGGGGATCAGAAAAGCTTTGTTGATCTTGGGATTACACCGACGGATATGGGCTCCGTACTGCCGGAATACCTGTGGCGGTTCCGTCCGTCGGGTCAGTATGACGCAATCAAGGAATCTGCCCGCAATCTGCGCACCTAGGAATAGGCGATGATCAGCAGGATGATACCCAGCACGACCCTGTAAATTACGTACGGTGTGAAACTGACACTTGTCAGCAGGCGCATCATGAGCGTCAGCGCCCCAAGTGCCGCAAGGAAAGCAAAAGCTGCCGCAATGGCGCCGTCGCGCGCCAGAGCCCAGTCAGCTCCGGCAATCACGTCAAAACTCAGCAACACGCCTGAGGCCAGTATGGTCGGGATCGACATCAGCATTGCCAGTTTCGCCGCCCCTTCACGACCATAGCCAAGACGCCGCGCTGCGGTGATCGTGATCCCTGAACGAGAAGTGCCCGGTATGAGCGCCAGCATCTGTGCAAGGCCCATGAGGGCTGCGTCTTTGATGGACCATTGCGCAGAGGTTTTACGTGTGCCACCGGTCTGATCCGCCCAGTACAGCACCAGACCAAAGATCAGCATCGCCCATCCGATCACGGCCACAGAACGCATCATTTCATCAATCCCGGCGAGCCTGATCGCGAGACCTGCGATAATTACGGGTACCGTCGCAATGCCCAGGCACAGGGCGAGAAAAGCGCCTTGCGTATCCACCCGGCCGCGCAGCAGCCTGCCTGTTCCGCCGATCGCAATCCGGACGTCCGGCCAGAAGTAAAGAACTACGGCCAGGAGCGTGCCGACGTGAACAGCCACATCGATCGCAAGACCCTGATCCGGACTGTCGGTCAGGGCAGGCAGCAGCGCCAGATGTCCTGACGAGCTGACGGGCAGAAACTCGGTGATCCCCTGTATGATCGCAACGATGAGAAGCTGAAGGAGTGTCATTGTGCTGCCCTGAAGTTCTGTCCCCGCCTGTGGTATAAGCGCGGGGAATCAAATGGAAAGTATCAATTTAGGTCCGATTCGGACATACTTTTCGCTACTTTAAGGCGCGGCGGGGCCGGAACAAGCGAAAATTTCTGATTAAAGGTCAGCATGACTGACTTTATTTCTGTCCGTACATGCTTTAGAGGGAAGCCTGTTCTGTTGCGGAGGAAATAGACGATGGCTAAGCAACCAATGCTGAAATTTGTGACCGTTGAGCGGGATATGCCCGAAAAACGTGATGCAGAAATCCGCAAGGAAGATTTCCATGAAATCTATGCTGAATACGCTGCAGAAAAAGCGCGGGAGCAATCCGGCCGGTGCAGTCAGTGTGGTGTGCCCTACTGCCAGAGTCACTGTCCGCTGCACAATAACATTCCTGACTGGCTGCGGCTGACCGCCGAAGGGCGCCTGCAGGAAGCCTATGAGGTGAGCCAGGCCACAAACACCTTTCCTGAGATCTGCGGGCGGATCTGCCCCCAGGATCGCTTGTGTGAAGGAAACTGCGTCATCGAGCAGTCCGGACACGGCACAGTCACCATCGGGGCGGTGGAAAAATACATCACCGATACCGCATGGGAGGAGGGCTGGGTCCAGCCGATCAGCCCGGCGCAGGAACGCACCGAGTCCGTGGGTATTATCGGCGCAGGCCCGGGCGGGCTGGCGGCGGCGGATGTGCTGCGTCGTGCCGGCGTGCAGGTCACCGTCTATGACCGTTATGACCGTGCCGGCGGACTGCTCACATACGGCATCCCCGGCTTCAAGCTGGAAAAGGACGTGGTAATGCGTCGCAACGAACAGCTGGAAAAAGGCGGCGTGGCCTTTGAGCTGAACTGCAATGTGGGCGAGGATATCACCTTCGCTGATCTGCGCGACAAGCACGACGCTGTTATCATCGCCACGGGCGTTTACAAAACCCGTGAGATTGAGGCGCCGGGTGTGGGTGCCCGGGGTCTCGTGCGGGCTATCGATTTTCTCACCGCCAGCAACCGCAAGAGCTTTGGCGACGCCGTGGAGGAGTTCGACACCGGTATGCTGAACGCCGAAGGCAAACGCGTGGTGGTCATCGGTGGCGGTGACACCGCCATGGACTGCGTGCGCACCTCGGTGCGTCAGGGTGCGACGAGCGTCAAATGTCTGTACCGCAGGGACCGGGCAAATATGCCTGGCAGCCAGCGCGAGGTGCAGAATGCTGAGGAAGAGGGTGTAATCTTTGAATGGCTCTCCGCGCCCAGAGGTTTTGCAGGCGACCCGGTCACAGGAGTTATGGTGCAGAAGATGCGTCTCGGGGCGCCGGATGCCACTGGTCGTCAGGCGCCGGAGGTGATCGAAGGGGCCGATTATGTCGAAGATGCAGATCTGGTGATTATGGCCCTCGGCTTTGAGCCCGAAGAATTACCGACCCTTTGGAACGAGCCCGAACTGCCGGTAACACGCTGGGGTACGGTCAAAGCTGAATTCAACACCGGGGCCACGGATCTGGACGGTGTCTATGCCGTTGGTGATATCGTTCGGGGCGCGAGCCTGGTGGTCTGGGCGATCCGTGACGGTCGCGACTGCGCAGCGGCCATTCTGGCAAAACTCGATACCCCGGAAGCCATCGCGGCAGAATAAAACGACGGTCAGTTTGTATGCACGACACATGCACCCGCGAGCAGGAACTGCGGCTGAAACGGATGGCGCAGGATAATCGGGTCGCCTGGAGGAGGTATCAGATGAGAAACAACCTGCAGCGACCCGCGAGTGATATCCCGCGCGGACAACATCATGACTGAAGGTCGGCTTCTCCAGGGCCGCTGCCTTTGCGGCGCGGTCACCGTGTCGGTGCGCTCTGAGGATCCGCGTCTGCGAGCGTGTCACTGTGACATGTGCCGCCGGCACACCAGTTCAATGTTTATGTCCGTCGATACGGACGCCTCAACACTGACTGTCGAAGGGCCGGCGCAGAGCTATGTCTCATCAGAGTGGGCCGAGCGGGGTTTTTGCGGAACCTGCGGATCGACGCTCTGGTACGGTACGAAACATGACGGCACGCGCCACCTTGCGGCGGGGCTGTTTGACAACGCGGCAGGCGGCCCTTTGACACTGGAGTTTTTCAGCGATCGCTGCCCGTCTGGATATGAGCTGGCCGGCGATCACCGCCGCCTGAGCACAAAAGAGACGATAGAAATGTTCACCGACGCGGATGCGACAGATGAATGACGTGACACATCTGACCGGACACTGCCTTTGCGGCGCCGTCGAAATCACCGTGTCGGGCGGGCATGACCCGCGCCCGGGCATTTGCCATTGCCGCATGTGCCAGCGGTGGTCAGGCGGCGTGTTTATGTGTTTCGAAGCGCCGGCGGATGCAGTGTCTGTTAACGGTGACGTGACGCGCTATGCCTCGTCGGATCTGGCCGAAAGGGCGTTCTGCCCGGTCTGCGGATCGAACCTGTGGATGCGCAATACTGATGACGCGGACGCGTCATTTGAGCTGATGCCCGGGCTGTTCGATGCGGCCCTCGACTGGCCGCTGAGGTCCGAGATTTACACAGATAATGCCATGGCCGCAGCGCAGATCGGGGGCAGTCACCCCAAAGCGACGCGCGCAGAATATGAAGCAAAGAACAATTACGTCAAAGGAGATGCCGGATGACTTATGATGATGCATGGGTGGCCCGCGAAGAGGCAAAACGCGCCTATATGGCCGAGCACGGTATGTATGACGAAAGCGAAGAGCATTCGTCCTGCGGCGTCGGCCTTGTGGTCTCGATCGACGGTAAACCAAGCCGGAATGTCGTTGAAAACGGCATCCGGGCGCTGAAGGCGATCTGGCACCGCGGTGCGGTCGATGCCGATGGCAAAACCGGCGACGGTGCCGGCATCCACGTGCAGATACCAGC
>NZ_JAHEHZ010000183.1 GCF_024639605.1 Roseobacter sp.
GGGCGATATCTTCCAGAAATACGGTAACGCTGTCCGCATCCATGGGTCGTGCGAGGCCATAGCCCTGCAGATAACAGCAGCCGATCTCCTGAAGCAGGGCCACATGGGCGGCGGTTTCCACTCCTTCCGCGACAACCCGGACATCGAGCATCCGGCCAATACCAACGATGGTCCGGATCAGTTCGCGCTGACGGTGCGATTCCACAATCGGCTGCACCAGCATACGGTCGATCTTAAGCCGTTTGGGCGCGATGCGGAGCAGGCTGACAATAGAGGCATGTCCGCTGCCGAAATCATCGATCTCGATATCGATGCCCAACTCTTCGATCAGACGCAGGTTGGTCTCGATCACCTCGTTTTTTGCATCGAGGTAGGTCGATTCGAGCAGCTCAAACGACAGCTTGTCCGCCGGCAGATCCATCTCCTGCAACCGGTCGCCGAGTTTGGGATCATTGAGACGGTGTGAAGAGACATTGACGGAAATGCCCGGGACGGTCAGCCCCAACCCTTCCCAGCGCTGCAGATCGGCCAGCGCTTTTTTCAGCACCAGTTCGTCGAACTGCGCAAGCAGCCCCATGTCTTCAGCCGTACTGAGGAACTCATCCGGCATCATCAGACCAAATTCTGAGCTTTCCCATCTGGCGAGCGCCTCAAGCCCGGTCAGTTCCAGCGTCTGAGCGTCAAACTGTGGCTGGTAATGGCAGGTGATCTCGCCCTGATCAAAACCCGCCACAAGCGCGTCAAAAGAATTTTTCCGCCGCCGCGCCTCTTCTTTCATCTCGGCGTCAAAGAAACGGAAACGCCCCCGACCGGCTTTTTTCGCGGCATAAAGCGCCAGGTCGGCGTTTATAAAGAGGCCGGTGTCCGCCACGGCGCAGTTCTCGGACACAGCGATACCGACGCTGGTGCCGATGTTACACTGCTGGGATCCGTAAACAAACGGGCGCGACATCCGGCGGATAATGCCGCGTGCAATCCGGCACAGCTCTTCGCGGCCCGGCGAACGCACAAAGAGGGCAACAAACTCATCGCCGCCCACACGCGACACAAGTGTGTCAGGCGGCAGGCCGTCTTTGAGGACCCGGGCGGCATGACACAGGGTTGCATCGCCTGCATCGTGGCCAAGCGTGTCATTGATCTGCTTAAAGTGGTCAATGTCAAAATGAAGTACTGCGGGGTTTACGCCATCCTCGTCCCCGCCTGCGCTGAGACGGCTGAAAACATCGTCGAGGTATCTGCGGTTGGCCAGCCCGGTCAGCGCGTCGTGGCGGCTTTCGTGCTCAAGGCGCACGCGCGCCTGTTCAAGTTCGCCCGCATGCTGATAATCCCGCGTGACATCTATATTCACGCCATAATAGCGGCCATTACCGTCCGCCTCTGTCACATATTTTCCGCGTGTCCGGATTACCCGTTCCTCACCGTCGGGCCGGATGAGGCGGAAATCACAGGCGATGTCCCGTCGTGCTGCAATGCAGCGGTCGGCCAGAGTTGTAATCTCCTCGCGATCGTCGGGATGGATGCTTTGCGCCCATTCAGTCGATGGCACTTTATTACCCTTTGCGGTGATGCCGAACATCTCAAGCAGGCGGTCGTCCCAGAAGGCCCCGGTCGCGCCGATATCAAATTCCCAGCGGCCCATTCCGGCGGCGTCCATCGCCGTCTCGAGCCGACGCGCCATCCGGTTGCTTTCCATCTCGACCGTTTTGATATCGGTGATGTCGGTATCAGTTCCGATAATGCGTGCGGGAAACCCGTCCGCGTCGCGGCGTACCACACGTCCGATGCTCAGAAACCAGACCCAGTGGCCGGCAGTGTGCCTCTGGCGGAATTTGTAATTGATAACATCGGTTTCATTTTCATCAAGCCGGCGCAGTTCTTCCTTTATGTGGTCGAGATCCTGCGGATGGATCGTTCTGAGCCAGTCCTCTGTCGTGGCGGGGATCGCGTCGCCCGCCGTCAGACCACGCAGTGTTTTCCAGGTGCCGGAAACATAGTGCCGGTCTCGCTCGAAATCATGATCCCAGACAGCCTGGTTGGCGCTCAGCACAGCCGTTTTCCAGCGCCATTCGCTTTCGGCCAGCGAAACGTCGTCCTGCATCAGCACCGGTGCTTCCACATCCGGCTTTGACTGCAGCAGAAACCCCAGCAAAGCATCGCCCGCATCGTGCAGCGGGGTGCAGCGGAATACCCGCGCCGCACCCGCGACCCGGAGTGTCAGAACCGAAGCACCCCGCGCGTCAGTGTCATCGTAAGAGCCCGGAATACCGCCCGGATCCGGCAGCTGTCCGTCACAGACCAGATCACTGAGAAGGCGGCCGGTCAGCGGCGCATTCTGTGCCACCTGCAGCGCACTGCACGCCAGATCATTGGCAAAGACCACGCGCAGGTCGACGCCGACAAACAGCGCAGGCACCACCAGCGCATCCGTGAGTGCGGCAGCCGAAAACCCGAGACTGATGTCATAGCTGTGTTGCATGCGATCCCCGCCTGATGCAGGCAATGCCTAAACCTCAGCCTTTAAGGTGCCGTTATCAAGTAAAAATGTAACTTTATTGAGTGCAGTGGTCAGAAGCGCTCAGAGTGCGGTGCGCATCTGATACCCCGGCGGAAAAAGGATCCTGACGCGCGTGACGGCGCGCGTTCCGTCCCAGGTCAGCCGCTCTGTCACGAACAGAGGCGCACCCGTGTCACACCCCAGAAGCGGCGCATCCGACGCCTGTGCCACCGTTGCGGAAAATGCAATCTCACCATGGGTATAGGGGGCGTTTTGCAACAGCCACTCATTGGCGCTGATATTCTCAAGGGGTGCGTCGGTTACGCCAGGCACCACCCCGGGATCGATCCAGCGGTTTTCCAGCGCAAACGGCCTGTCATCGGCCAGGTGCAGCGCACGGATGTGCAGCAGTGCGTCGTCCGGCGTCAACTGCATTGCAGCGCTTTCGGCAACCGGCGGTATTTCCGTGCTGCGCGACAAAAGCTGATAGCCGTATTTGCGCCCGACCCCCTCGATCTCTTCGCGCATCACCGGGATGCTCAGGGTTGCACGGGCCACGGGGTTTGACGCCACCCGTGTGCCCGCTTTGCGCCGGCGGTCCAGCAGACCGCTTTGCGCGATATCGCGCAGCGCCCGGTTCACGGTACTGCGGGCACAGCCGAACTCAGAAGCCAGATCCGCCTCGTTGGGGATCAGATCACCGGGCTTCCAGTCGCGGACGTGAATGCGCCGCAGCACCTCCGCGCGCACGCTCTGCCAGTCGCGCAGAACCGGCCCGGTCACAGGATATCTCTCAGTTCTGTCATCGTCTTAAGATAAGCTGCGGTGATCCGGTCTTTGTGGATGTGGCGGCCCTCGCGGACCATGTGGCGGCCGGCCGACCAAAGATCAGTGACCAGCGCATCATTGCCGGCAAAAATCCAGGCATCGGTGATCTGATCGCCGGAGCGTTCCCACAGGTGCACCGATGAGGCATCCAGCGCCACCAGATCGGCCTGATGCCCTTGTGCAATGACGCCGCTCGTTCGCCCGACAGCCCGGGCGCCACCGCTACAGACCGCATCAAAGATGCGCCGTCCGGCGGAATGTTCACGCGTGGCCAGCGCCGCCCTGCTCCCGTCACGCAATCTCTGAGAGTACTCTAGCGTTCGTAATTCTTCGGCAAGCGAGATGCGGATGTTACTGTCGGAACCCACAGCAAAAGCCCCCCCGGCCCCGGCCCAGCGAACACCGTCAAAGATGCCGTCACCCAGGCTGCTTTCGGTAATCGGGCACAGACCGGCCACAGCGCCGCTGGCGGCAAGTGCTGTCGTTTCTTCGGGTGTCATCTGCGTGCTGTGGATCAGACACCAGCGCGGATCAGGCGGCATATTGTCCAGCATCCAGGCCACCGGACGCGCTCCGAGTACCGCTTCAACCTCTGCCACCTCGGCCCGCTGTTCGGCCAGATGCATATGGATTGGCACGTCCGGGAACAGATCAGCACATGCCTGCAGATCGACCGGTCGCACCGCGCGCAGCGAATGCGGCGCCACCCCGAAGGTCGCGTCCTGCGGCAGATGCCCAATGGCCCGGCGCGCATCCTCGCAGAGCCGTGTAAAGGCATCGAATTCATTGCCGAACCGTCGCTGACCTCCGTCCAGAGGTCGTCCGTCACAGCCGCCTGTCGTGTAGAGAACCGGCAGCAGACACAGTCCGATACCGCTCTCTTCTGCTGCTGCCACAATGCGTTCTGACATCTCGGCCGGTGCGTCATAGGGCACCCCGCCCGGCCCGTGATGCAGATAGTGGAATTCCGCACTGGCAGCATAACCTGCTTCCTGCATCTCCATCTGAACAAAGGCTGCAAGTGTTTCGACCTGATCAGGGTTGAGATGATCCAGAAAACGGTACATCAGCTGCCGCCAGGTCCAGAAGCTGTCACCGGCCTGCGGCCCGCGCCGCTCAGTGAGCCCCGCCATCGCCCGCTGAAAGGCGTGTGAGTGCACATTCACCGGTGCCGGCAGCAGAATGCCGGTCCTGTGCCCACGCGGCCCGGCTCCGGTCGTGACGCGCAAAATAAGACCCTGCGCGTCGGTTTCCACAAGCACCGCTTCGGTCCATCCCTGCGGTAACAGCGCCTTCTCCGCCCAGATTTCCTGCATCAGTCTTCCACTTGACAGAATTATTATGTGCATACATAAAATCAGCAAGCTCGCACAAAAACAAGTGAGTCTTATGCTCATTACCAATGCCATTCTTGCCACGCTGCGCGATGACAGCGGATTTGGTCTCATTGCCGATGGCGCTGTCGCCGCGCGCGATGGCAGCATAATCTGGGCCGGGCCCGTGGCAGAAATGCCGGACGAACTGCACAATATGGACGGCTATGACGCGGGTGGACGTTTGCTGACCCCCGCACTCATTGACTGCCATACGCATGTCGTTTTCGGCGGCAACCGTGCGGAGGAATTCGAGCAGCGGCTGAACGGGGCCGGATACGCCGAGATCGCCCGGGCCGGAGGTGGGATTGTCTCGACCGTGCGCGCCACCCGTGCAGCAACTGAGATTGCACTGCTTGAGGATGCGCTGCGTCGGGTGGATGAGCTGATCGCCGAAGGCGTGACACTCATCGAGATCAAATCCGGCTATGGCCTTGATGCGCAGACCGAGCTGAAAATGTTGCGAGCTGCCCGGGCGATTGCCGGCGCGCGCGACATCGGGGTGCGCACCAGCTTTCTCGGCGCACACGCCCTGCCCCCGGAGTATGCCGGCCGCACAGATGCTTATATTGACGAGGTGTGCATCCCGACCCTGCGCGTGGCTCATGCAGAGGGCCTTGTGGATGCCGTGGACGGTTTTTGCGAAGGCATCGCCTTTTCACCCGCGCAGATCACCCGGGTTTTCGATGTTGCCCGGGCGCTCGGTTTGCCGGTGAAACTGCATGCAGAGCAGCTTTCGCATCTGGGTGGTGCGACACTTGCCGCGGGATACGGTGCCCTCTCGGCCGATCACCTCGAATACGCGCAGGCCGCCGATGCGGAGGCAATGGCCGCCTCGGGCACTGTGGCGGTCATGCTGCCCGGTGCCTTCTACACGCTGCGCGAAACGCAGATGCCCCCCATACAGGCGTTCCGCGACTACGCGGTTCCGATGGCGGTGGCCACAGACTGCAACCCCGGATCGTCGCCTCTGACATCGCCGCTGCTGGCG
>NZ_JAHEHZ010000184.1 GCF_024639605.1 Roseobacter sp.
TTTACCGATCTGGAGGTCATCGATTATCTGCTGCGCGATGAGGACAACCCCTCAAGCGTGATTTCGGTAATGAGTGCCGCGCGCGACAATGCCCGCCTCGTACGCACCGCGCTGACCACCGAGGTCTGGGAGGCGGTCAACGATAACTGGATGACGTTGCGCGATCACCTGGCAGAACCGGTGACACCGATTGACCTGCCCGCCACACTGGCGCTGATCCGTAAACAGAGCGGTCTGGTGCGTGGTGCACTTTACGGCACGATGCTGCGCAATGACATCTATGATTTTGCACGTATCGGCACATTCGTCGAACGCGCCGACAACACCGCACGGATCATCGACGTAAAATACTATACGTTGTTGCCTTCTGCGTCGTCGGTGGGTTCCTCACTGGACAATGTGCAGTGGGAAATGATCCTGCGGTCGGTCTCGGCGCACAGGTGTTTTCGCTGGCTCGACGAGCAGGAGATGACGGCCACCGCGATTGCCGAATTCCTTCTCTTTGATAAACGCCTGCCGCGGTCGCTGGCCTTTTGCGTGAAACAGACCACCGAGAATCTCGCCTATCTGGCCGATGAATACGACATGCGTCACCCCAGCCATGATATCGCGGACAGGATGCGGCGCCGGTTAAAGTCCGGCACCATCAATGAGGTGTTTGATACCGGGCTGCACGAATACATCAGCGGGTTCATCCGGGACAACAACACACTCGCTGCGCAGATCGAAAAAGACTACAGATTCAATGGCTGAAGGAATTTTATCATGCTGCTGACTGTCAGCCATTCGACCCGATACACCTATGACCAGCCTGTGGACTACGGATTGCAGCAGGTGCGCCTTACCCCGCGGAACTGGGACATGCAGGAGGTATTGAGCTGGGATCTTGCGATTGAAGGCGGAGACATCGAAACATCCTATCTCGATCATAACGGTACAACCGTTCACCTCGTGTCTGCAGCACGCGGATCGGAGGCTGTTACGATCACGGCCTCAGGTGAAGTTCGGACCATCGATACTGCCGGGGTGCTCGGGCCGGTCTATGGCCCTGCGCCGCTATGGTATTTCTGTACGCAGACGGAACTGACAACACCCGGCGAGAGCATCACCGCCCTGGCCCACGGGCTCAGTAATGCCTCTGACAAGCTGAGCGCACTGCATGCACTTTCCGGCTCGATCATTGTCGCGGCTCCGTATCAGACGGGCGAAACCTGGTCCACGACCACCGCCGAACAGGCCCTGACCGGCGGCAGCGGCGTGTGTCAGGACCACGCACAGATCTTTGTGTCGGCAGCACGGGCCGCCGGCATTCCCGCGCGTTATGTGAGCGGATATCTGATGATGGACGACCGGGTCGATCAGGATGCCAGCCACGCCTGGGCTGAAGCCCATGTCGAGGGTCTCGGCTGGGTCGGTTTCGATGTGTCCAACTGCATCAGCCCGGACGAGCGTTACATCCGCCTCGGCTCGGGCCTGGATTACCGCGATGCGGCGCCTGTTTCGGGCGTCAGACTGGGCGATGCAACGGAATCGATGATTGTATCGCTGCAGGTACAGCAGTAAGGCATAAGCCGCAGTGCAGTTTTCTCACCGGATGATTCCATGACATATTGCGTCGGCCTTCTTCTCGACAACGGGTTGGTTTTCATGTCCGATACCCGCACGAATGCGGGTTTCGACAACTTTTCGCGGACCCGCAAAATGTTCAGCTGGGACGTGCCCGGCGAGCGCCACATCACCCTGATGACCGCAGGCAACCTTGCGACCACCCAGGCGCTCGTGAGCCTGATTGAAGAACGTGTAAAAGGCGCCAATGACCGCGATCCATCGATCCTGCGCGCACCGTCGATGTTTCAGGTCGCCCGGCACGTCGGATCGACCCTGAAAGAAGTGATCGCCGACAGCGCGCCAATCGGCCCGCGTGGCGATGCATCGTCTTTTCAGGCAACTGTCATTGTCGGAGGTCAGGTTAAAGGCAGCCCGCCGACCATGTTCATGATCTATCCGGAAGGCAATTTCATCGAAGTCACGGCCGAGACGCCGTTCTTTCAGATCGGTGAAACCAAATACGGGCGGCCTATTCTGGTGCGCGCCTATGACAGCCACATGAGTTTCGGAGACGCGGTGAAACTGCTGCTGGTGTCGTTTGACTCGACCACCGCCTCAAACCTGTCGGTTGGCCCGCCGTTTGATCTGATGGTCTATAAAAACGATACTTTCAGGCCCGAGGTAGAGCTGCGCATTGAAGAGGACGACCCGGTTTACGAAAGCATCTCAAACGACTGGGGAAATGCGCTGCGCACCGCATTTGAGCAGCTGCCCACCTACGATCTTAAGTCCTGAGGCTTAGTGCGGCTTGTCCGCACCGGGCTCTTTTCGCGCAGCCTCGTCAAGTGCCTGTTCGAGGTCATCAAAATCGTCAGGGTCATCTGACGGTACTGCGTAGCTGCCGTTGAACCAGCGTGCGAGGTCCAGATCCGCACATCGCTTCGAGCAGAACGGGCGCGTTTCGTGCACGGCCGGCTTGCTGCAGATCGGACAGCTCACGCGAGCACCTCGGCCAGGGGAATTCTGGCGCGTTTACGCTGAAGTTCGTAGTGTCCCAGAGGCGTCCAGCCAACCAGCGCGGTTTCAACAGTATCACTACGGAAGGCCTGACGCAGCGCGCTCTCAAAGCTGCGGCGGTCCTTTTTCGGCATCGGTGCGAGGTCCAGCACAATCTGTCCGCCAAGCCCGCGCAGTCTCAGTGCGCGTGGCAGGGCACGCGCGCAGGCCAGATTGGCTTTGAGACCGGCGGCAAGCGAAGCGTCATTACCAGTGTTCACATCTACCGCGACCAGCGCACGTGTCGGTTCGACATACATCGAAGCGCCGGCTTCGAGGGACTCGCGGGGGCTGCGCAGCGCATCGATTGCCTCGGCCACACCCTGAGTTTCAAAGCCGCCGGGCTCGGTTGATACCTGCGCCGGAGCAACCCACTCACGCCAGGCCAGCGCATGCGGTCCGTCGCCTTCCGCCAGGGTCTCCATGCCGGTGCCTTCGTCTTCTGACACCCTGCGCGCAAGCGTTGCCATCGCCTCGATGTCAGCGGCAATCTCATCCTCATCGATCCCCTCGCAGGAGGAGCGAAGGATCAGCCCGGTTGCGGCACCGTCAAGCGTGTCATGGGCAATTTCCAGGAGCCGGTCGCGTTCAGCTTCATCCCTGATCGACCGGCTGATGTTAAGACCGGGTGCATCCGGCGTGATGATCGCGTAGCGGCTTTTAAACAGAAGCTTCTGCGTCACCGGCAGCGCCTTGCCGGGCTCCGCATAGCCGGAGACCTGCACAAGCAGCGACTGCCCCGGCGCAAGCCCTCTGACCTGGCGCAGAAACGCCGGTCCGTCCGGTGTTTTCAGGAACATACCGCCCTGCCCTTTGACAGGCCTGTCGGCGACCGCACGACAGACTGTGCCTGTCCGCGGCAGATCGGCATCAATCAGCAGATCATCCAGTTTGCCGTCGATCATAAGGGCTGCGGCCTCGCGGCCCTGCCAGTGATCCAGAATGATGCTGCGACCCTTCATGCGAGCCCTTTCAGTCCTGCCGCACGCAGCAGATTTGCAGTTTCCGCAAGAGGCAGCCCGACGATGCCGGTGAATGACCCGCTGATCCAGGGAATGAGCATTCCCGCGGGACCCTGGATCCCGTATCCGCCCGCTTTGCCCTGCCAGTCATTGCTCGCGATATAGGACCGGATTTCCGGCTCGGATAGGGTTTTCATGCGCACCGTGCTTACCACGTCTTTTTCGCGGGTCGTGTCGCCGCAGCGCACTGCAACCGCTGTGATGACCCGGTGCCTGCGTCCCGAAAGTGCGCGCAGGAAGGCTTCGGCATCCGACGCATCTGCCGGTTTTCCCAGGATGCGCCGCCCCAGCGCGACGGTTGTATCCGCACAAAGCACAATGTCGGCCGGACCGGCGGGCACGGCCGCTGCCTTTTCGCGCGCCATACGGGCACAATAGGGTCTCGGCAGTTCGCCGGGGTGCGGTTCTTCGTCTATGTCCGGTGCACAGATTTCGTCCGGCACAACGCCGATCTGCGCCAGCAATTCCTTGCGGCGCGGTGATCCGGACCCGAGAATAAACAAGGGTTACTTGAAGCGGTAGTTGATCCGACCCTTCGTCAGATCATAGGGGGTCATCTCGACCTGCACCTTGTCGCCGGCGAGAACGCGGATGCGGTTCTTGCGCATTTTACCTGCCGTATGTGCGATTATTTCATGGCCGTTTTCAAGCTCGACCCTGAATGTCGCATTCGGCAGGAGTTCCTTGACGACACCGGGAAATTCGAGCGTATCTTCCTTGGCCATGGTTTCTCCTGATTTGCACGTCCGCCTTGCTGCGGACGCCGCTTAGATGCGCCTGTTTGAAGGGTTTTTCAAGGGGCATTCAGCGCAGGGGGACTTTTTGCGGCGCACCGTCCCTGCCCGGCTGCTCCAACCAGTGGGTCCGGTTGAGCACGACGCCATCTGCCCGGACATGTGCGATTTTTTCCGGCTCGACATCGGCATAGGTCCAGCCGGGGTGACCGATCTCACCCACGGCAAGCACCCCGTTCGCGGGAAAGCCCGTGTCCGGCGGCCCGAAAATGCCGCCCGCGCCCGTGGTGGTATCGACCGCATCTGACCAGGGCGCCTCGCCCACCAGCGACGACATCACTGTGACGCACTGGTTCTCCAGCGCCCGCGCCATTGCACCAATGCGCACCCGCCAGTAACCGGTCAGCGCCTCGGTACAGGAGGGCACAAGGATCAGATCACATTCCGCCAGCGCACGGCCCAGAAGCGGAAATTCGCAGTCATAACAGATCAGTACGCCGATTTTTCCAAGTGCCGTGTCGAAAATCTGCAACGGCCCCCCGCCGGTTACATTCCACGGATCGCGCTCAAAGCGCGTCATGATCTGTTTGTCCTGCACCCCGATGCCGCCGCCGGGCGCAAAGAACCTTGCGCGGTTTACAGGCCGGGTCGGCGTCGCGGCCGGGCCGGAAGCTGCGAGTATATGCACATCGTGCTCTGCGGCCAGTTTCGCGTGCAGAGCATCCGCGTGGGCCAGCCGGTCCGAGACGGCGAAGAGAGAGGCTTCAAGATCGCCGGCGACTTCCTTGCCCGCGAGGGTGGCAAGCTCCATTGCGCCGTATTCGGGGAAAACCAGCAACTGCGCGGATTGAGCGACCGCCTCTGCGACCCATGTGGAAATTTTATCTTCGTATTGCGCCTCAGATGTCAGAAAATCGAGGGGGTAGGCGGCGGCGGCGATTTTCATGATGTGATTCCTGTATCCGGGTCGGCCGCATCGTTGAAGAAAAACCCAACGCCTGCAAGGCGATTCACCCGCACGCGGTCAGCGCGTGCTTGACCTTGAGGTCGGGGAGTTGCAGGACAGGTTGCGGGCGCCGGAGGACAGTGATGAGCACCAAGGGAATTACAATTCGCGGCCTTGAGGTTTTTGAGGCGCTCGCCGCCTCCGGATCCGTGGCCCGGGCCGCCGAGCGCACCGGGCTGAGCCAGCCGTCGGTCAGCCAGCAGCTGCGCAATCTTGAGACTGCGCTGGATGTCGAACTTGTCGATCACAGCAGACGGCCGATGCAGCTT
>NZ_JAHEHZ010000185.1 GCF_024639605.1 Roseobacter sp.
GCAATATCGTGAAAAACGGGGGCCGGGTGATGAAGAACGTCACCGGCTATGACCTGGTCAAACTGATGTGCGGTTCCTGTGGCACACTGGGCGTGCTGAGCGAGGTGGCGCTCAAGGTGCTGCCGGTGCCGGAAACGAGCGGCACACTGCTGTTGCAGGGGCTGTCTGATGCTGAAGCCGTGGAAGTTATGTCGCAGGCAATGGGATCCCCTTACGAGATAACCGGGGCCGCCCACGGTGCAAACGTCCATGGCGACGAGACGGTGACGGCCCTGCGGATCGAGGGGTTTGAGCAGTCGGTGTCCTATCGTTCGGGCCGGCTGAAAGATATGTTTTCGGGGCGCGGAGCGGATATCACTGTGTTGCCGGCCGACAAATCCGAGGCGCTCTGGGAGAGGGTCCGCGATGCCGGACCACTCAGCGACGCTGCGGGTGATGTCTGGCGGGTGTCCTGCAAACCCTCTGATGCGCCGGGGCTTGTGGCCAGGGTCGGCGCGCAGGACCATTATTTCGACTGGGCGGGGGGACTGATCTGGATGCGGATGGCCGCAGGCACGGATCTGCGCAAAAACCTCGGCGACTTTGATGGTCACGCGACGCTTGTACGGGCAGATGCCGGCACGCGTGCAGCCCTCGGAGTCTTTCATCCCGAGGCCGCCGGTGTGGCGCGGCTCAGTGCCGGGCTCCGGGCGCGTTTTGACCCACGCGGTATTCTTAATCCCGGACTGATGGGCCCGGTCGCAGCCCGCGAGGTGGTATGATGCAGACGACTTTTACTCCGGAACAGCTCACAGACCCCGCAACCGAACGTAGCAACCAGATTCTGCGGACCTGTGTGCATTGCGGGTTCTGTACTGCGACCTGCCCGACCTATCAGGTTCTGGGCGATGAACTCGACAGCCCGCGGGGCCGGATTTATCTCATCAAGGATATGCTGGAGAACGACCGGGACCCGGATGCAAAGACCGTCAAACACATTGACCGCTGTCTGAGTTGTCTTGCCTGTATGACCACCTGTCCGTCGGGCGTGCATTACATGCATCTTGTTGATCACGCGCGGGAATATATTGAACAGCGCTATAAGCGGCCGTTCAGCGACCGCGCACTGCGCTGGATCCTGGCGCGGATCCTGCCCTATCCGATGCGGTTTCGCGTGGCGCTGCTGGGCGCGAAAATCGGCAGGCCTTTCGCCGGGTTGATGCCGGACGCGCGATTGCGTGCGATGCTGGAGATGGCACCAAAGACCATCCCGCCGGTCAGTCGCAACGATGATCCGCAGACCTTTGCACCCGTTGCACCAAGGAAAAAACGCGTGGCACTGATGACCGGCTGCGCACAGAAGGCGCTGAATACTGATATCAACGATGCCACGATCCGTTTGCTGACCCGTCTGGGCTGTGAGGTGGTGGTGGCCGAGGGTGCGGGCTGTTGCGGCGCCCTGACCCATCACATGGGCAAATCTGATGAAAGCCACGCGACGGCGGCAAAAAACATCCGCGCCTGGGCGCGTGAGATGGACGCTGACGGGCTGGATGCGATTGTCATCAACACTTCGGGCTGCGGCACGACGGTCAAGGATTACGGCCATATGTTCCGCAATGACAGGCTTGCTGAAGACGCGGCCCGTGTATCGGGCATCGCCATGGATGTCTCGGAACTGCTGATTAAGCTGGATCTGCCCGAGGGAGAGGACAAAGAACTGGTCGTGGCCTATCACGCGGCCTGTTCGCTGCAGCACGGCCAGAAGATCAAAACCTTCCCGAAGGATCTGCTGCGCCGCGCAGGCTTCAGCATCGTGGAACCTGCGGACCCGCATCTGTGCTGTGGCTCGGCCGGTACCTATAATCTGATGCAGCCCGAAATCTCAAAACAGCTCAAGGCGCGCAAGGTCCGCACACTTGAGGCGAAAAAGCCGGATATCATCGCCGCTGGCAATATCGGCTGTATGATGCAGATCGGGTCGGGCACGCAGATTCCCATCGTGCATACAGTTGAACTGCTCGACTGGGCGACCGGCGGGCCGAAACCACCGGCACTTGACGCAGAATTCAACCCAGGGTCTGCAATTCCGCGTCTTCGTTAACCAGATCGCGACGATCCGTTTGCAAATAAGGGCTAATCTGACAGCATTGGCCCTATTTCTGCCGCAGATCACCGGTACACCTCTGGCTGAGTAAGAGGGAAAGTGCACGTGCGGAACTGGTTAATATTTTCACTCCTCGCAGCGATCATTACAACGGGCGCTGTTGCGCAGGATGAACGTCTCAGACGACTGGACGCAGGAACGGATGCCAACCCCTGGGAGGCGGTGGGCCGCCTGGACATCGGCGGGTCCGGCTTCTGCACAGGTGCTCTGATCAGCCCCGATCTTGTCCTGACGGCGGCGCATTGTCTTTTTGACAAGCGGACCGGGGCTCGGATCAACCACGAGGATGTCGAATTCCTCGCAGGCTGGCGCAACGGGCGCGCCTCGGCCTACCGGATGGTGCGGCGGGCGGTGATCCATCCCGACTATGTCTATGACGACAATGTTTCGTCGGACCGCGTTCGCAATGACATTGCACTTCTGGAACTGATCCGTCCGATCCGGAACGGCACGATTGAGCCTTTCGAGACTGCCGACCGCCCCGGTCAGGGAGAGCGGGTCGGGGTCGTCAGCTATGCCCGTGACCGCTCCGAAGCGCCCTCACTGCAGGAAGTCTGCACCGTGATTGCGCGCCAGGAAGGTGTGCTTGTCACCTCCTGCACTGTTGATTTCGGATCCTCGGGTGCGCCGATTTTCACTTTTGCCGACGGTAAAGCGCATATCGTCTCTGTGGTCTCAGCCAAGGCGGAAATGAACGGAGAGCATGTCTCGCTGGGGACCTCCCTGAGTGAGCCTCTGTCCTTTCTGCGCCAGAAGCTGGACGCCGGTGGTGGCCTGTTTGTTTCCGGCCAGGCCGTGACCGAGCGGGTCGCCGTGGGCGCTGGACGCAAGGAAACGGGTGCCAAGTTCATCCGCCCCGAGGAGTAAGCAGATGCGCTGGTGCACCGGATTGTCACTGCCGGCGATTGTAATCGCACTGGGTGCATCGGTCGTGTCGGCGCAGGAAACCACATCACGCCTCACAGGGCTGGCAGGCGAAAACGATGCGCTGGTCTGGCAGGCGGTGGGTCGTCTGGATGCCGATGAGAGCGGCTTCTGCACGGCAACGCTTATTGCGCCCGATTTTGTCCTGACCGCCGCGCATTGTGTTTTCGCCCCGCAAACGGGCGAGATACTGGCGACTGAGGATCTGACCTTCCGCGCCGGGCTGCGCAACGGCAGTGTTGCCGCGGAGCGGGCCATTTCACAGATTGAAGCGCACCCGCGCTACAGGCCAGGCACCGGCGTTTCGGCCGAAAATATCCGCTATGATGTTGCCCTGCTGCGGCTGGCAAAGCCGATTCCCACGCACGTGCTTGACCCTTTTCTGGTTGAGAGTCGTGAGATTTCACCAGGTCCGGTGAGCGTGGTATCTTATGGCCGGGGCCGTGCAGAAATGCCGTCTCGCCAGCGGGTCTGCCAGATGACCGATCAGCGTCAGGGCGTGCTGCTTCTCGATTGCAACGTCACCTTCGGATCCTCCGGCGCACCGGTGTTCAGCCACGAAAACGGCCGCGGCCGGATTGTCTCCGTCATTTCGGGCATGGGTGTTTATGACGGCCGCAAAGTCGCCTACGGAATGTCTTTGCCGCAGGTGGTGGCGGATCTGAAACGGCAGATGCGGGCAAATGCCAGCAGACCGGCGGCCGCGGTAAAGCGGGTGACAGTCGGCACGCGTGTTTTGCCGGAGGGCGGCAACGGGGCGAAATTTGTCCGCCCCGGGGGGTCTTGAAAGCGCAGGTTCATTTCCCACATTGAGGATGTTCCGGGTGCCTTTTAAGGGCCCGGACATACCGAAACCCCGCGGCGCGTCCCTCTGGGAGCGCCCGGCGATTATCGCTCAATGAAAGAGGATGATGAACCATGCGTACTTTTGACTTTGCACCGCTTTACCGTGCCACTGTCGGCTTTGACCAGATTGCTGACCTGATGGACCGGGTGCTGACGACCGAAGGCACACAACCTTCCTACCCCCCGTATAACATCGAAAAACTGGATGATGATTCCTACCGGATCTCAGTTGCGGTTGCCGGTTTCTCCGAGGCCGATCTGTCGGTTGAGGTGCGTGAAAACGCGCTGATCGTCTCCGCGCGCAAAGCGGACGAGGACCAGGACCGCACCTATCTGCACCGCGGCATTGCAACCCGCGCCTTTGAGCGCCGGTTCCATCTGGCGGACCACGTGCGCGTCAACGGCGCGACCCACGCGGACGGCATGCTTCATATCGAGTTGCACCGCGAAGTGCCTGAGGCACTGAAACCGCGCCAGGTGTCCATCTCGTCCGCCAGACAGATCGAAAAGGACGTTGTTGACAGCAAAGCTGTGAACTGAGCCTGACGATTTTATCTGAACGCGAAAGCCCGGCAGAAATGCCGGGCTTTTTTTGAATTGGGATCCGCGCAGGAGCGTGCGCAAAGTGACTGAGACCAATGACGGCAAAACCACCACAGGACACAGGAAATCCTGTTCAGGACGGTTCCTGCACCTGGCCCGCGGAAAAGAACAACCTGTCTCCTGAGCGGTCATCGCCAATGATGTGGGCCTTCCGCCCGGATCCGAGTTTTCCTTTGCGGCGGGCATTGCCGGGTAGGTGATGTCCGGCAATCCTCAATTCCAGGCGTGCTGCCGGTGTAAAACAGCGTCATGGCATCCGCGGTGCCCCCGATAATTCCGGCGAGCTGGCGCGGCAGGTATCCGCACCCGTCGCCGTACCCGTGAACACAGGAAAAAACGCTGTGCGGTGAAAGTTCATTCTGGCAGAGACCGGTGCGGCCATCAGGACCAAACAGATGCATGGAAACCCGGTCGGCAGGGTATGCGTGTCACTCCGGTCAGATAAACAGTCCGGGGCTATGCCGCGCTCCGGGAGACCTTCGGGTAGGAAATAATGTCAGTTGCCCTAAATTCGCCGGTGGGCGTCCGGGTCAGTCGCGCGGATAATTGCGGAAACCGGCATCCACCAGTTCGTGGATATAAGACCGCGCCACATCCGGGCTGATCATCGCGATTGAGGGGCGGCAGGCGAGGGACACCAGACCATGTACCGACGCCCAGAGCAGCAGGAAGAACTGTCGGTGCAGATCAGAGGCCGGATTACCACCGCCGGCCCGGATCAGCATTTCCAGCAGACCTTCCTGAAGATGCTGAGTTTTTACATCCAGTTGCAGGTCTGAATCGCGTTCAAAGAGCATATACCAGCGACGCGGTTCCGAAACGGCAAAGTCGAAATAGGCCTCGCCGATGGCCACCACGCGGTCGCGTGGCGTTGCATCACCGGCCTCTCTCAGGGCGGCCCGCAGATGTTGCGAGAGACGGTCCGCGCAGCGTGCATTAATCGCCCGCACAACACCGTTGAGATCGCCGAAGGCATTGTAAAGCGAGCCTACAGAAATGCCGAGAGCTTTGGCCAGACCGCGCGCGGAAAGCGCACCGGCCCCTTTCTCGAGGACGATGCGCTCTGCCGCCAGTGTGGCGCGCTCCCGGATATCCGCAAGGTTCC
>NZ_JAHEHZ010000186.1 GCF_024639605.1 Roseobacter sp.
GGCCAATCATGTGGGCGAAACCCTCAAACTTGATTACTGGCGGCGCTGGAACAAGGGTGGGGCCCGCGACAAGACAATTCTGCGCCACAAAAAGGCTGTGCGCGCGCGTCTGCGGGAGCTCAGGAAGGATCCTGAACTCGCCTTTCTGGAACGCGCAGCGATCGCGCTGAGCACACAGCGCCTCGCGGAGCTGAAAACAGACCCTGACTTCGCGAAACTGCGCCAGGACATTGTTGGCCCGGAAAGCGAGAACCTGTCGGTGGTGCGCCGTGCCAACGCCGGTATGAAACTGCGTTCACCGTCAAGACACAAGAACCGCCGCGCGTTTCTCAGGCGGATGCCAAAGGGCGGGCGCTGTGCGGAAATCGGTGTCTGGCAGGGCAGCTTCAGCCTTGAAATCCTTGATGTCACGCAGCCTGCCGAGCTGATCCTGATCGACCCCTGGGGCCTTCTTGCAGGGCGGGAAGAAAGCGAATGGACCCACGCCAAACATAAAGACAGCGCCGTAATGGACCGGATGTACCGCGATGTCCTGGATGAGTTTGAGGGCAATGACCGGGTGAGCGTGCGCAAGGGGTTCTCGGCTGACCTGCTGGCGGAATACGCGGACGGGTATTTTGACTGGGTCTACATCGACGGCAACCACCTTTATGATTTTGTGCGCAAAGACATTGAGCTCAGCGCCCTGAAGGTGCGCCAGGGCGGGATCATCGCGGGCGATGATTACCGCTGGAGCAAAGACGGGCGTCTGCATGTGCAGGACGCGGTTCAGGACGCCATGGCGGCGCTGAAGCTCGGCCCCGAAGCGCTGAGTGTGAAGGGTCAGCAGTTTATGATCCGGCTCTGATCCCGTCTGCTACCGGCTTCGCACAGACCGGGTGCCTGCTACTGAAACCGGAAATTCAGCAGTTCCGGACAGGCGCGTTCCAAAATCAGCGGTACGACCTCACCATTAATGCGCAGTGATGCGGGAAGGCTGATCGCGAGTTCGATCAGTTTGCGATCATTGAACGGATTCAGAAAATATGTGCTGTTATGACCGTTAAAATATGCCCCCTGCCAGTTGGGCAAAAGCAATTCGACCCATGCAAAATCATAGGGTTTTTTCTGGGCAGAGGGCGGCAGGCTTTCCAGCCAGTCCGTGTATGCTCCAAACCACTTTTTGCGCTCTTCTCCTCCGTGATCAATGCATACTCCAAGGCGCCGCACGCCATGTGTCAGATGAACGGGCCTGTCTATTTTATCGCGGCGCCACTGGCTGGCGCGCAACAGTTCCAGAATATTGCCGCGAAGCACGATGTGATCCCGTGGCAGGTCTTCGATCATCGGAACGGCCTCCATCTCGGGTCTCGCGCCTGACCACCCCATCCGCAACCGCATGTTCCGCATCTGGCCCATTTCCGGATACTTGCGAAAATATGTTTTGTATTCTTTGCCAAGGCTCTGCACGATTTCTTTACCCAGCGCCGTATCTCTGCGCGACGGGTTGTGAAATCTGTGGCCCGATATTTCGCTCAGTTTGTCCAACCGGTCACTGGCACAAGCCAGCAGAATCCTGGAATCCCGGCCACCCGATACCGGCAAAATGCAGTCGAATCTTTCGGTCAGCACAGTAATGTGAGAGCTTAGACGTTCAATGATCTGGTCAACTATATCCTTTGTGTCATCTGCGTTCTTCGAAAACGCCATGTCCATCGGCGGCCAGTGCCGGTGCTGCCCGAAATCAGACAGGTCGAGATAATGGCTGGACAGTCCGCGTTTGACAGTCCGGTCAATGGTATGTCCAAAGCTCAGTGTTCGTTTTCCGCTCAGCACATCGCGCGCGGGAAAGAGCGGATTGGCCACAACTGGCCGGTCAAGGACCAGACCCAGTGAGCTCGCCAAACGGCCGGTCTGCGCATCATAAAGCAGCGGCAGATCAGAAACCGGGTCGCAGTACACCCGCTCCGTGTCACCGGTCAGAAGGATCACCAGATACTTACCGGCAAGATCTGAGATTACCCCTTCTGCAACATCCGCGAAATCGTGCTGCGAATGATGAGCTGCGATCTGAAAGCTGTCTTCGGCAATGCCTCTGCCCGGCGCGATCGCGTGACCCAGTATCCAGCCCACGTGTGCGCCGTCCTGATCCGTCATGTGCGTCACCCGCAGAGCATCTCCGTGATGCAGGGTCCAGCGCCCGAGGTGTTGCTTAAACCACCCCGGATAGTTTCTGTCGCTGTCACAGCTCAGCACATACTGGTTGCGAAACTGCCATCCGAAATCAAGACCCCGTTGCAGGCACTTCTTTTCTGCGAGGCTTATTGGCATGTGTCGTACTTTTCCTGCCCGGATTTTCGCGTTCCCGGAGCCCGTCTGCCCCCTCATGATGTGTTGCATGATATCCCTCTTCTGACCACCCTGTTGTCCCTCCGGGATCTCCTGACTTGCGCTTTCAGCCGGGCGATCCGATAAACTGACTGAAAAACGGCACAGGCAGTTTATCCGGATGACATTCCCACATGATCTTCTGCGCACGATCTACAAAGATCCCGCGACCTCCCGGCGGATCCGACGCCGCATCCGTGCGTCGCTGGAGCCCGTGGAGGTTGATTACAAAGGCTGCCGGATGTTCGTGCATCCTGCTGATAACAATACAGAATTTCAGATTTGGCGTCTGGGGCGGACGCATGAGGAACGCGCGCTGAGGGATATACTTCAACGCCTTGCCGGTGCGCCTTTCTTTGCACTCGATGTCGGTGCAAATGCGGGCTCGTTCTCTGTCAGGCTGGCCGCAATCGCGCCCGAAGGATCGGTGATCCACGCTTTTGAGCCAAATCCGGTAATGCGCGCCCGGCTTGAGCACAATCTCAGCCTCAACAAGGCATCTTCGGTGATCGTGCACGACTGTGCCATCAGTGATGAAAACGATGAACTGGAACTGTGTATCCCGGCCGAGCAGAACCTGGGCCAGGCACGGCTCAGTCACACCTTTTCGAACGGTTCTGAGATCCGCGTAAAAGTGCGCAGCCTGACCGAGTTTCTGCCGGAAAATCCGGCGATGCCGGTTGATTTTCTCAAAGTCGATATCGAAGGTTTTGAAGACCGTGCAATCGGTCCCGTGATCAGTGATGCGCCGGTTCAGCAGCGCCCCCGCCTGATATTTTTTGAGCATAAACACAATGTGTTATGGAAGACGGACATCACGGCGCGCATCAGGGACGCAGGGTATATGCTCTGTGCGGAATACGGGCGCAACGCGCTCTTTGAACGGCAAAGCTGACCGATCCGCCGCCCGGGCGGCCCCCTGCCCCGCTGTGGCTATTCTGCGGGCCACAGGCGACTGAACGCACTTTGGCGGCGCTGTCAGTAAAGCTCCGAGCGGATCAGGCTCAGCGCGATGCTGTCGGGGTTGACCTCTACCGCCTCGTCCGCGGTGGCGCGCGCCGCCTCGCGGTCGCCCAGAGCCTCGTGAATACGGATCATCATCATCCAGCCCTGTTCGAGCTGCGGATCCAATGTCACCGCCTCGCCAAAGGCACGCAGGGCATTGTCCATCCGCCGGGTCGTCATTCCGATGCCGGCGATCACCACCTGGGTTTCAGGATAATCCAGCTTTGCCATCAGCGACTGTTGCCAGTCGCGCATCGCCTCCTGCAGATCGGCGGCCATTGCATCGGGCAGACGCGCCACAGGCAGGCTCAGAAACTCCCGCGCTGCTGCGATGCGCACAGCACGCACCGGGTCGCCCAGCAGGGCCACAAGGCGCGCAGCACTTTCATTGCCCGGGGCGCCCCGCTGTACCGATGCCGCCGCCGCGCGCACCAGCGGATCAGGGTCACTCAGCAGCGGCTCGAGGCGCGTAGCCAGCGCCGGTGTGGCCGCCCGGCTGAGCATCTCGAGTGCGGTGGCCCGCACGATACCGGGCAGCTCTGTGTATTCCGCAAGGCTCGCGAGTTCCTCTGCGTGTCCTCTGAGATCCCGGCGACCGGCAGCGAGCGTTTCGCCGTAATGCGGGCCGCGATGCGTGCTGTCGGGATACCAGCCCTGAAGCGCCTCCGCAGCCCATGAGGCGGTCTCATTCGTGTGGCAGTCGGTACAGGCATCCGGGCCCAGCGTCACAGTGCGCAGATCGGGCCGCGGGATGCGGAACGAATGATCCCGCCGCCCGTCCACGACCATATAGTCGCGCTCGATCATGTGACAGCTTTTGCACTGTGCGCCGTCGGTTCCGGTTTCGTGAAAATGGTGCGACGGGTCGTCATAAGCCTTCATCTGCAGGGTCGGAAAACGCGTATTGCCCGCCTCCGAATGGCACTGGGTACAAAGTCCGTTGCCTGTGGCGCGCAGCTGCGCGGTATGGGGTTCGTGACAGTCGTTACAGGTGACGCCTTTGTCGTACATCTTCGACTGCAGAAACGAGCCATAGACATAGACTTCATCGAGAATCTGACCGTCCGCGTGATAGCTGCCCTCGCGCAGCAGGCTCAGCCGGTAAGCATCGTGAAACGGCGTGCCGGGCAGCGGATTGCCTTGCTCAAAGGGTTCGCGGCGCGAATGACACGAAGCGCACTGCTGCAGGTATGTTTCTCCCCCGGCAGACATATCAAGCATAAGCCCGGTCTCTGTCAGCCCCTCCCATGGGGTCTGGCTGGTGGCCTCGTCCCGGGCCCAGGCGATGTGCGCCTCTCCCGGGCCGTGACAGGCCTCGCAGCCCACGCCGGTTTCGGCCTGGGTACTGTCATAGGTCCGGTCATCTGCCTTGTAATTCTTTTCAAACCCGGTGGCGTGGCATTCGGCGCAGCGCGCGTTCCAGTTCTTGTACGGTCCGGTCCAGTGCAGCCCGTCGCCGGCAAAAAGATCCTGATCGGGGTAGAGGTGGTACCAGCGGTTCTCCCCGGTGTCCCAGACAACGTCAAAGGATTGCAGGCGACCCTCTTCGGTCTCCAGCAGGTATTGCTGCAGGGGCTCGACGCCCACCACGCTGTGCACCGGATAAGGGGTGATGCGCCCGGTCGGCCCGTCGGTTTCCATCATATAGGTCTCACCGTCGCGGTAAAACCGGGTGGTGACCCCGTTTTGCGTAAATTCCGTATCGTCGAAGTCTCCCAGCACGGTCCGGGGCCCCGGCGGCGTCCAGGCCAGGGCGTGATGCGAGCCCTCCCAGGCTTCCGCCGCCTCTGTGTGGCAATCCGCGCAGACCTGTGTTCCGACATAGGCGGGTGCCCCGCTTTCCTGAGCCGTCGCGCTCAGCGCGGAGAACGCCAGTACCAGCAGCGTCTGAGTGAGGAGCGGCGTTGGTTTCATCGGATCAGCGGGCCCTGTTCGGTCATCTCCGGCACCAGCCTAAAGGTGCGCGGGACCATGACAAGCGCAAAGCGTGAGCTGCGGGCATTGTGCCGCATTCGCGCGCGGCTTTTGCCCGGGTCAGGCACCGGTAAACGGGTTCAGCGGTGGCAACCGGTCGCGCTCAGCCGCGCGTTTGTGCTGGCCGGTGGTGAGCACCGGCCGGTCACGGCGCAACGCGCTCCGGACGGCGGCCCAGTGGCGGGTCAGTTCCGCCTCTCCCGCCCCGTCGCGCCAGCGCGCGCGCCCCAGGGCATC
>NZ_JAHEHZ010000075.1 GCF_024639605.1 Roseobacter sp.
CTCAGGGGCGTGGTTCTCATGCGCCCAGCCATGCACCAGCGCGATCAGCCCGTTTTTGGCGCGCAGGTAGTCGCCGAGCGCCGGCTCTGCATGCGCCGGAATAACGGCCAGGTGCACCGGGATACCGATACGCTGACCCAGAGCGGTCAGCCGGTCGAGAGCCCTCGTCGGGCGTGTCGCGTCATCATCCCGCCACCAAAACGGCACATCCAGCCCGTCCGCGCGATACAGCCTGAGTTCGTCCCGCAAAGGTTGCCAGAGAGTGCTCATGGCATTCCTGCCCGCAGAGTGGCGACAATTTCAACTGTCCGTCCGGCACCGCCGGAAAGGTCAGCGCGGGGCGCGCGCCGTGGTGCGCGCTGAACGCGGGCGACAGCCTCCGCCAGCGTCTCCGGGGTGAGATCCGCAGTGAGCAGAACCTCAATACCGTCGAGGCGGGCAAACGCACGGGCGCGCAGCCCCTGCTCAACTTCGCCCCCGTCATCGAAGGGGATAAAAACTGCAGGCGTTCCGGCCTGCAGTATATCGAGCGCCGTGTTGTACCCGCACATCGATACAGAGACCGCCACGTGCTGCAGCAACTGGCGAAAATCCGTCCGTGTCGGTTCAGCGATGACATTGGCAGGCGCCTGTGCCGCCAGATGACCCGCGCGCTGCTCTGCGTCCTTGCCGCCTGCAAGCAGCCGCCATGTCCGGTCCGGAGTGAGGACGGCGGCCCCGAGTGCGGCTTCAAAAACCGGGTCCCCCACAGATCCACCGCCAGCACTGACAAGGATTTCACTCTCGCCGGCGCGATCGGGGTGGGGGCCTGCATCATCGGCCGCCACATAGCCGGTGTACTGCAGGTACGGCTGCAGTTTTCCGCTTACCGGCCAGCTCATCTCCAAAGGCGTAATGTCAGGGTCGGCGTGCACGAGAACGGCGTCATAATACTGCGCGGTCATGTCATCCGCCATCATGGCCTTTGCCGGTTTTGAGGGGGGCGCCAGAATATCCCGGACAGAACTGCAGATCAGCGGCCTCGGTGTCATCGCACGGGCGGCTTCGAGCAGTGCGGTGAACTCTGCGCGCAGCACGCGCCTGCCGAAAGGAAATAGCTCGGTGATCAGCACGTCGGGCCGGATCTGATCGAAACAGCTCAGCAGCACCCGGACCCGGTCGTCAAAAATCTGCGGGCCCGCGACATCACCGTGACGGTCCAGAAGTCGCGTGAAGTTCACCCCGTCCGAGCGCAGCGGCTCAAGCTCGGTCACATCGTCCGCCTCTTTCAGCAGGTGGGGCACATGCTGCCCGCCACTCACGAGGTGTACGCTGTGACCCGCCGCGCGGAAGGCGCGGGTGAGTGTCAGCGCCCGCGCAAGATGACCCGATCCGAGCAGATGCGTGACGACAATCATGACCTTCATGCGTCGCACTCTCTCAGACGCACCGTTTCCGGCTCCAGCGTCCATGTGCCGGGGCCGGTTTCCAACACGAAGAGCCTGTTGCGTTTGATGCGAAAGGGAGCGGGCCCGTCAAAGTTCCAGCCGGTCGCGCGGGCCATGAGCATCCGCATCACGCCGATATGGCATACTGCGACGGCGTCGTCGCGCAGTGCGCTGACCCAGGGCATCAACCGGGCGAGCACCTCTGCGGGGCTTTCGCCACCGGGCGGGCGATAGTCCCAGCCCCATTGATCTGTGTCGCGGAAACCTGATGCGGGATCTGCGCGCAGGTCTGCGCCGTGCAGACCTTCCCAGTCTCCCCAGTTCATTTCCGTAAGAGCATCGTCCGTTCGTGGTGTGCGCCCCGAGATCAGCTCCGCTGTACGTGTCGCGCGCACCAGTGGGCTGGACCACAGTTCAACCTGCGCCCAGGGCCCGGGAAGCCGCAGACGTGCAAGCGCGGCTTCCGCGTCCCTGTCGAGCGGAATATCGCTGCGGCCCTGGATGCGCCCTGCGCGGTTCCAGGCTGTATGGCCATGACGAATGAGAGCAAGGCGCGTCATGTCATCACCCCGTTCAGCGCATCTGCAAGCGTGCGCGCGGCCGATCCGATCAGATGCCGCTTCTTGATATATGCGCGTGCGCAGCGCCCCGCCTGGCAGCGTGCGTCTTCGTCGCTCAGATACCGTTCCGCGAGTGCTGCAAGGGCAACCGCACCCTTCTCAGGGGCAGGGCAGGTGCCCGGTGCCAGGACATCGCGCACGCCGGGGCGGTTCTGTGCCACGACCGGAAGACCAGCGGCCTGAGCTTCGAGATAGGCCATGCCAAAAGCTTCGTTGACCCCGGGCCAGAGAAGCAAAGACGCCCGTCCCATCAGCGTTTGTGTTTCTTCGGGCGTCAGTGCGCCGTGCAGTCTGACCCTGGGGCCAAAGGGCGCCATCAGCTTTTCCACGTCGGCCCGCGCAGGCCCGTCACCGGCAACATCGAGCTGCCAGTCCGTCCGCTGCATATGCCCCAGCGTTTCCGCAATGATGCGATACGATGCCAGCTTGTCGCCCTGGCGCATCATCCCGACGCTCAACATGCCGCCTGTGCCTGAGGTTTCGGGCGGCAGAGCGTCGCGTGCCAGAAACGGGCGCAGATGCACGAGCCGCTGTGCAGGCGGGCGCAGTTCATCCAGAGTTATCGCGTCGTGCTCCGTAAGATAAAAGATCACAGCAGCCGCATCCGAGGCATCCTCCGCAGCGCGCGCGAAAGCCGACCATGGGCCGGTCAGCCGGCTGCGCGCCCGTGTCGCCTCAATGAGCAGATAGGGGATACCCAGCGCCCGGCTCACGGCCGGCCCGATGAGATCGGGCGCTTTGTAGTAATTGTGGTAGGTGATCCAGGCCCGCCATGTCCGTGCCTGATCCGACGCGGTGAGGCGCGTGGTCTCATCCCGGGCCTCCGCGAGCAGCCGCTGCTGAGCCGCCGCATCGCCCGACGGCTCGCGGCTGCGCAGAGCGGAGACCAACGCAGGTCTGTACCCGGCCGTTTCAAGCGCGCTCACAATGCCGCGTGCCATGGCTCTGTCACCTGAAGGCACGGGGTGTCCGGGTGGTTTCATGGGGGCGTAAAAGGCCAGATCCGGCATCAGGGCTTTGCCATCATCGCGTTCAGCCGACGGGCAAGCCGGTCGATGCCGGGCTGCATCTTGAAGGCAGCATTGAGCCTGACATATGCCGCCTCTGCCAGGGCAGGTCCGCGCGACGGATCATTCGCAAAAGCGGTGATCTCACGCGCGATGCTTTCGGGCGTATCATCGGTGAGGATACCGTGCACCCCTGTCTCGATAAACTCAGGGATCGCCGACACAGGCGTGGACAGCACGGGCAGCTTCTGGCTCGCGGCCTCCATCAGAACATTGGGCAGGCCGTCCCGGTCGCCGTCCCGGGCCACACGGCTCGGCAGGACAAAAAGGTCAGCCTCGCGCATTGCAGTGATAACCGCCGGCTGATCCTGCGCGCCCTGCCAGCTGATCCGCCCGGACAGGCCGCCCTTTTCGGCGCGGGCGGCGAGGTCATCTTTAAGGGTGCCGCCACCGATATGTGTCCAGTGCCAGTCAAGGCTGTCAGGCAGCAGCGCGAGGGCACTGATCAGATGGTCAAATCCTTTCTTTTCCACCAGGCGCCCCACTGACAGCAGCCTGAGCGGCGCTCCGGGCGCGCGGGGGGCGCGGTCGGGCGGATCTGGAAAGCGCGACAAATCAAGCCCGTGATAGACCAGATCGACCCGGTCCGGCCTGTCGGCATAGGCGCGCAGATGGTCCGCTCCGATGCTTGTGCAGGTCGCGCCAAAAACCGCGCCATAGCTGTTGGCAGTCAGTTTCTCGCGCAGCTCCCAGTCAGGCGTTGTCCAGATGTCTTTGGCATGTGCCGAAAAGGACCACGGCAACCCGCGCAGGATCGCGGTATAGCGCGCCACGGAAGAGGGTGTGTGCAGGAAATGGGCGTACAGGCCTTCGGTTTCCGGCGGCAGTTCGCGGGCCAGCACGCAGGCCTGGCCAAAGCGGCGGGCGCGGTTGGGGCTGCGGTCGCGCGCATAGTCGGCGCGAAAGGCCCGCCAGGCCGCTGCAAAACCAGGCAGGCGCGCGGCACAGACAGCACCGCGCAGCGCGCGGACAGGATCATCGCGCAGATATTCCGGCAGATAGTGCACGGGTGCCTGCAGCCTGTCATGAAGCGGATGTGTGCGGGTATCGGTGGGGTGGCGCAGCGACCAGATCTCAAACGGTGTCCCGCTTTCTTCCAGAGCAACAAGTTCCTGCGCAATGAATGTCTCCGAGAGCCGCGGCCACCCTTTGACCACGATCGCCAGTCGCGGGCGGGATGATGTCATGTGCCGGAAACCAGCGCTTCTGCCCGCCGGACCACAACCTCCAGCCCGTCGAGAAGCCCGTCGGCACCTGCTTCTGAAGGGCGTGCCTGTGACGGCAGCCCCCGGATCGCATCAATCATCGCCCCGGGTGTCATGCCGTCGCGGCTTTCATCGAGCATGCGCACAAGGCCCAGCTCTTCCGCCCGCGACGCTCTGATCCACTGTTCGAGCCGGGGCACGGTGCGCGGGACGATGACCGCCCGCTGGTCAAAAGACAGCACTTCGCAAAAGGTGTTATAACCGCCCATGCAGACAACACCCTGAGCCCCTGCAAAAAGCGCCTCGATACGCGCATCAAAGCCCACGGCCGTCACCCGACCGTTCAGCTTCTCCACCCGGTCGTCAAATGCTTCGCGCACTTCGCCGGACAGAAACGGTCCGTACACAAGCACTGCTTTGGGGCTCAGTTCCGGATCAGCCTCATAGGCCGCGATGACCAGATCGACCATTGTGCGGCCGTCACCGCCGCCGCCCGGCGTGATCAGCACATATGGCTCTTCCGGAATATCGGCCTCGTCGGTTACTTCGCGCCGCAGATAGCCGGTCCAGTGAATGCGTTCACGCGCGGCATCCGATAGCGGCAGGCCTTCGGTCGGGTCGTAAAACGTCCGCGGGCCGTACACCCAGATCTCGTCATAAAACCGCTCAGTTGCCTCAACGGCGCCTTTGCGCTTCCATTCAGCCCGCAGCACCGTCGCCTCATCGAGAACGTCGCGCAGCCCCAATACACAGCGCGTCGTACCACGTCTTTCAAGCCATTGCAGCGTCGGTAAAAGCTCGCCGCGAAAGCCGGTCGGCTCTTTGTCTACAATCAGCAGGTCGGGGTCATACTGCTCAACCGCTGTCTGAATGAGCCCGGAGCGCAGCGCCGTAGTGTCGTCGATATCAAGCCCGAGCGTCTGGCTGATATAGCTGCCGTCCGGCAGTTTGGAGACACCCGGAAGCCGCACGTGATCGACCTTTTCGGGGAAAGTGAAACGCCCCGCAATCGGTGAGCCGGTGAGAATGATGGCTGATGTTCCCGGATGCGATGCCGTCAGTGCCGAGGCCAGTGCGCGCGACCGGCGCAGATGACCAAGACCGAAGGTGTCATGGCTGTAGAACATGACCCGGCGCGAGCGCTCTGCTCCGGCTCCTTTACTGTTCTGTCCGGCCCCGGCGCTGTGATTTTGCATGTTCATGCCGACGCCCTGATCAGGCTGGTTCCCGCACATGAGAACGGGCGCGGATAGTGCTCCGGCGGGGTGGCATCAGCAGCGAAAAAGGGATTGGCAGGGCACATGGGCCGGTATTCAGGTCGTGTCATTGCGGCTTTCCTGCAAAAGTGTCTCCTGTACTGGCATAATTTGCGCGCGGGTGCAAAACCCTACTGCCCGCGAAGACCGTATGTGATGTCTGATTGCAATGCATTCTGTGCTCGCCTACCGTTCCCGGACGGCAATCCGGGGCGGGGACTTCCGATTATGCGTTTTTTATCTGCGGTTTTTGTCCTTTGGCTGGGGCTGCTGACCGCTTTTGGCGTGTCATCCGCAGATGCTCAGGGGCTGGGGTCTCTCTTCTCAGGCGGCACAGGCTCAGGCGGGGAAGCGAGCGCGCCATCAAACCCCGTCGCCGAGATCATGAAGGAAGCCGGCGCCAACGGTGTCAGCGTCGTGGTTATCAACAGTGACGGTCAGATGACCAGCACCACTGATGCGCAGACCGACGTTGAAAAGGCGATGAGTGCTGAAGGCTCAGGTCTGATGAAGGCCCAGGACACGGTGGTGAAGTTCCGTTCGGCGCTTGTGGAGCGTATCCTCGATCTGCCCGTGGCCTTCAACGAAGTTATTTATATCCTTCGCGCCACCAGCCCGACCGGAGAGATCTGGGCCTTTTTCAAGGTGATCTACCTCTCGCTGGGCCTCTTTGCGGTTGGCTATCTTGTCGAACGCTACATCTACGGGCCGCACATCGCGCGCCGCTGGGTGGTGGCCCGCCTGCGCGATAACCCGAAGGGCTATGCGGAAAAGATGCCCTGGCTGGTGTTTCGGTTTTTCATGGGGGTCGTTGGCATCCTCGTCTCGATGGCGGTTGCCTATGTGCTGGGCGGCGCGATTTTCGGGCCGATCAAAGACCCGGCCATCCAGTTTACCGCCAGTGTCGTAAATGCGGCTTATTTTCTCAGCCGGTTCGTTGCAGCACTCTGGCGGATGATCCTGTCTCCTTATATGGCGCAATACCGCATTCCGGCGTTCAGCACCCGCGATGCGCGCCGCCTGCACCTGTGGCTCTGCACGCTCGCCACCTTTGACATCTGCGCCATTCTGTTCGGCGTCTGGATCGGTGAACTGGGTCTGAATTATGACGTGTATGCTTTCTTGTCGTCGCTTCTGTCTGCCGGTGTGGTGCTGCTCAATATCCTGATGGTGCTGGTTAACCGCAAAGCCATTACAAAGGCGATCGTAAACGGCCGCGCGAAACCGGAACAGACCTGGAGCGTCCGGGCGCTCAGCGCGGCCTGGGCACCTGTGGTGATTGTCTATGTGATTTTTGCATGGGTTGAACTGACCTATGACCTGGTGCTGGGGCAGGCCTCCAGCGTGCCGCTGATCGGGGGCGCTTATCTGATCCTGATGTCGATCATCGTGGTTTATGGCGTGATCAGTTTCTTTATCGAGCGCAGTTTTGAGCGCGCCCGTGCACTGCGCGCACTCAACGGCTCCGACGGGGCCGATGACCTGTCCGGGGATTCCGGGAGCGAACAGGCGGTGCGAAACGAGGCCATTCGACCGCATTACAAAATGGCCACATTCGAAGAGCTCGCGCGGCGGGTTGCGGGCATTCTCGCTTTTGTCGCAGGCACCTATGCTTTCTTCTGGATCTGGGACAATAACAGCGCGCAGATGGTCGAATCCGTGGCCTCGCAGCTTCTCGATATTATGGTCATCATCTTTCTGGGCTATATCGTTTATCACGCGTTCCGCATCTGGATCGATCGCAAGATCAGCGAAGAACAGGGCGACATGGCCGACGGTGAACTCGGCGACGAAGGCGGCGGCACCAGTGCCAGCCGGCTTGCCACCCTGCTGCCGCTCTTTCGTAATTTCATCCTGATCGTGGTGATGGTCACGATCGTTCTGATCATTCTGCTGGAGCTTGGCGTGAATGTCGGTCCGCTTTTTGCCGGCGCCGGGGTGGTCGGTGTCGCGGTCGGTTTTGGCAGCCAGGCGTTGGTGCGGGACATTTTTTCCGGAGGGTTTTTCCTTTTTGACGACGCCTTTCGCAAAGGCGAATATCTCGACATCGGCGGGGTTAAAGGCACGGTAGAGAAAATATCAGTCCGCTCGTTTCAGCTGCGCCATCACCTTGGGGCGCTGCACACCATCCCCTTTGGCGAAATTCAGGTGATGACGAATTATTCGCGCGACTGGGTAATTATGAAGCTGCCCCTGCGCGTGACCTATGACACCGATGTGGAGAAGGTCCGCAAGCTGATCAAAAAGCTTGGGGTGGACCTGCTCGACGATCCGGTGATCGGCGACAATTTCATTCAGCCGCTGAAGTCGCAGGGTGTGATCGAAATGCAGGATTCCGCGATGATCATCCGGGTGAAGTTCATGACGAAACCGGGCGATCAGTGGCTCGTGCGCAAAAAGGTTTACGAGGAAATCCGGGCGCTCTTCGAGCAGGAGGGCATCCATTTTGCCCATAAAGAAGTGACTGTCCGTCTGGCAGACGGCAAGGTCAGTGACCTGTCAGAGGATGATCGCAAGGCCGTCACGGCTGCAGCCCAGGCCTCGATTGAAGACGATCTGATGGATGGTGAAGAGCCTGAGGGCGGCGACGACCGGTAAAACGCGGCGCGACGGGCCTTGCCGGCCCGGGCTCGGATCATCGCAAAAGCGCCGCCGTCGGGTGGCCTCACAGCCCACAGCGGAGCGCGCCTTATGACTTCGCGTTTCGGTCGTGTGACTGCACCGCGAAGCCATTTTTTGAGGCCCGGACGCTTGCAGCAGCCCGCCGTACGTGCACCAGCGCCCGATCTGTTCACGCAGTTGCCTGATATTGCAGCCTTGAAAAAGAAATGCCTTACGTCGGGTCACAATTTCGCTAAGGTCGTTAACAATTCCAATGCGCATTTCGGAGGCAAGGCGATTGAGACATCTAGGGTACGTGATTGCACTGGGACTGGTACTGCAAACGACAGCAGCACCGGACCTGGTCAGGGCCGATACATCATACGATGTTGAGATGGGCAACCGGCTGGCATCGGTCCTGCGGGCCGGACGCAGCGTGGTGTCGAACAACCAGGCGCTGATCAATGACCCGGATGTCGCCGACAAGGGGCTGGACGGCGAGGCCTTTTACGCGATGGTCGTCGAGAGCTATCTGGAGAAATACGGCCAGCATCCTCTGAGCGATGATCTTGAGCCGGAACAGCGCGCTTTGACGGAAACACAGCTTAACGCCATGGTCGGCGTGATCAATGAAAACCAGGACATCATCAACGCCGACGGCCTTGCGTTCAAAGGATTTATCCCGGCAGTTTTCGCCCGCCTTGTGAACGAGAAATTCGGGGACGAAATGGCCGCCCGTGCAGCCGTGAAAGTGACCGCCCCCAAAGAACTGGTGCGCAACCGCAAAGCGCGCCCGGATGACTGGGAAAATCAGGTGATCAACGACAAGTTCAAAGATGCGGACTGGGCCGTTGGAGAAGCGTTCTATGAGACTACGACGGTGGGCGGCAAAGAAGCGTTCCGGATGCTGATCCCTGAGTATTACTCTGAATCCTGCCTGGCCTGTCATGGCTCTCCGGCGGGCGAGACCGATGTCACAGGCTTTCCCAAAGAGGGGGGCGAGCTTGGTGAGCTTGCAGGCGCGATCAGTATCACGCTCTATAAATGACAACTGCTGAGCAGAGCGATGCCAGAGCCGGCTGGTTTGCAGAAAACACCATTCCTGTCAGGTTCGGTGCTCTGTCGGGCGTGCTTCTGGCTGCTCTGATCCTCAGCACCGGCGTGATGGCCTACGACCTGATCCGCAATCAGGAACGTATTTCCGATGCCAACGAGGGCTTTCACAGACTTGAGATTGCGAGTCTTGCGGACCGGCATTTCGGTGAAATGCGCTACTGGATGACCGATCTTGCAGTAAGCCAGCTGACCTTGTCTGAGCGCCGCGCCGATGAGGCGCGCGAAAACCTCGAACGGAACCTCGACGAACTGGCGAAATTCGCGCCCGAAGCAGCAGCCACCGTCAGAAGTCAGACGGATGCGTACTACGAAACCTCGCTGACCGCTGCGGATGCTTATACTGATGGCAACCGTGTGCTCGGCAATACGCTTCTGGCCCAGGCACGTGTGGCCAGCGACACCGTGGACGCCACCTTCAAGGAACTTGTCGGTGATCTCTCCGAGCGGGCCGACGAGACCAGCCAGGACGCAACTGCTGCCGCAAGGACGGCACTTTACCGGGCAATCGTCGCTTGTATCGCCATCGTGATCGCCGGCGCTTTTCTGACCTGGCGGGCGCTGCGATCCATCCTCGTCCCGATGCGCGGAATCAGCAGCGCAATCACCGGTCTGATCAGCGGAAATCGTGACGTTGAACTGCCGCCTGAGGGCCATGACGAGCTGGGCCGCATGTCGCAGGCATTACGCGCGTTGCGCGACAGCCAGGACCGCCGGCGCGTACTGGAAGACGAGGCCCGCGCACAGCGTAACACCATCCTCACCGCAATCGAGACCATCCCCGACGGGTTCGCCCTGTTTGACAACGAAGACAGGTTGCTGCTTTTCAATGAGCGCTTCCGGTCGGTTTTTGACCATATAAAGGATATCATCGAGACCGGCACCGGTTTTGAGGATATCCTCAGAACTCAGATCGACCGTGACACTGTCGATCTGCAGGATATGCCTGCCGAAGACTGGATTGCCCACCAGGTCGCGCGACACAAAAATCCGCCCGACAGCCGCCAGGAAGTCCGGATGGGCGGGGCATGGATCCAGATCGCCAAACGCAAAACGCCCGATGGCGGCACGGTTGCGGTCTACAGTGACATCACGGACCTCAAGAAAAAACAGGCGCAGCTCGAGGATGCTAACGACCAGGCGCTTGCGGCCAGCTCAGCGAAAAGCCAGTTTCTCGCGTCGATGAGCCATGAATTGCGCACACCCCTGAATGCAATCATAGGCTACAGCGAAATGCTGTCTGAAGATGCTCAGGACATGGGCTTTGACACCGCCACCGAAGACCTTGAAAAGATCATGGCATCGGGCCGTCATTTACTGTCGCTGATCAACGATGTGCTTGATCTTTCAAAGATCGAAGCGGGCAAGATGGAAGTCTATGTCGAGAGCTTTGATCTGGGACCACTGCTGGATGAGGTCGTCGCCACCGTGGCGCCGCTGGTGTCGAAAAACGGCAACGAGCTGGTGCTGAATACGAATTTCAGCAACCCGCAGATCGAGACCGATAAGACCAAACTGCGGCAGAACCTCTTCAACCTGCTTTCAAACGCGGCAAAATTCACCGAAAACGGCAAAATCACGCTGGATGTGAGTGGCCGTCACAATGACGGAAAAGACTATTTCAGCTTTTCAGTGACAGATGAAGGGATAGGCATGACGCCTGAGCAGAGCGACAAGCTCTTTCAGGCGTTTGTTCAGGCGGATCAGTCCACCACCCGCAACTTTGGCGGCACCGGGCTGGGTCTGGCGATTGCCCAGCAGTTTACCCGGATGATGGGGGGCCGGATCTCTGTGCAGAGCGAAGAGGGCGTGGGATCGGTCTTCAGTTTCGAGATCCCAGCGACCTTTGAGGGGGTAACGGAGCCAGGTGCAGATGTAACCGCGCCTGACCGCAGGCCGTCACAGGGCTCGATCCTGATTGTCGATGACGAAGATACCGCCCGATCCGCTGCGGCCGGAATCGTGCGTGCCGAAGGGTATCACGTGCTCATGGCGGGCACTGCCGAAGAGGGGCTGCGCATCGCGCGCGAACAGCAACCCGATGCGGTGGTGCTGGACGTTATCATGCCCGAGCGCGACGGCTGGTCCATGCTCAAGGAAATGAAGTCCGATCCCGTGCTTTGCGAGATGCCGGTGATCCTTGCGACCATCGTGGCGGACCGCGAGATGGGGCTTGCCTTTGGCGCGGTCGAGCACCTGACCAAACCTGTGGAGCCGTCCAGACTGATCGCCACGCTTGACGCCATTGCCGACGGGCGGGAAAAAGACGTGCTGATCGTCGATGATGACGTCGCCACCCGCAATCTCTTCCGCCGCATCCTGACCCGCGAAGGATGGAACGTGCGTGAGGCCTCAGACGGCAAACGCGCGCTGGCGCAGCTGGAAACCCGGCGCCCGACGCTGATGGTGCTGGACATTATGATGCCCAACGTGGACGGTTTTGACGTCCTGAAATCAATCCGGGCAAATGAAACCCTTGCCGATCTGCCGGTGATTGTGGCCACGTCAAAAGACCTGACGCGCGACGAGATGTCCTGGCTCAAGGAAAATGCCGGCGAGGTAATCCGCAAAGGCGATACCGGCCGCAGTGATCTGCTTGCGGCACTGAAACGTCATCTGGATCACAGATCCTGAACAGAAAAGAGCGTATCTAATGGCCGTGATCCTGATTGTTGAAGACAATGATATGAACCTCGACATGCTGTCGCGACGCCTGAAGCGCAAAGGTTATGATATTCTGGATGCGAGAGACGGACAGACGGGGGTTGACCGTGCAGCTGCGGACAAGCCCGATCTGATCCTGATGGACATGAGCCTGCCGGTGCTTGACGGCTGGGAAGCCACGCGGGTGATCAAATCAAACCCCGAAACTGCCGGTATCCCGGTGGTTGCGCTCACTGCGCATGCCATGGCGAGCGACCGCGAAAAGGCGATGGATGCAGGATGCGATGCCTTTTACACCAAGCCGATTGAGCTTCCCGGTTTGCTGGACATCATCTCAGATCTTCTGTCCCGGTAGCATGAGATGGAGCCGTCAGGTCGCAATGAAAAACTCGCCTTTGCGGCCCGTATTTCGCAAAAGCTGAACGGCCCGTCAGAGGCGATCATCGGCTTTCTGACGCTTTTGCTGGAGGAGGTGGCGCGCAGCGGCCCTGAGGACGCGCTCGAGGATCTGAATAAGGTTGAGGTGGCGGCCCTGCGCCTGAGCGAGATGGTGCGTAAGCTCGCCGGCGACCCGCGTGATATTGCCGGTGACGCCGAACTGCAGGCGCGTTTGCGCCACGATCTGCGCTCTCCGATCAATGCGATCATCGGCTATTGCGAGATGACAATTGAGGATTTCGGAGACGAGCTTGCCCCCTCAGCCACGGGTGACATCGGGGCCATCCTGTCTGAAGCCCGCCGGCTTGCTATCAGGATTGACGAGGTGGTCGATGGCGCCGAACCCGACGATGGTGGTGCCGGCAAAGCGCTTGAAACACAACTGGCGACCGGGCTGATCCGCAGCATGAGCGACACCAGCGCCACCGACGAAAGCATTGCCGGCAAAATCCTCGTTATCGATGATGAACCGGCCAACTGCGAAATCCTCAAGCGTCAGCTTGAACGCCGTGGCCATGAGGTGACGTCGGTGAACTCGGCCGCTGAAACATTTGATGCGCTGGCTGAGGACCGCTTTGATCTCGTGCTGCTGGATATTCTGATGCCGGATATAAACGGTATCGAGGTTCTTGAACGTATGAAGGCTGACGCTGCGCTGCAGGAAATTCCGGTAGTGATGGTGTCAGGGCTGCAGGAGACAGGCGCTATCGCGCGCTGTATCAGTGCTGGTGCCGAGGATTACCTGCCAAAGCCGATTGACCCCGTGCTGCTGCATGCGCGTGTGCAGGCCTGTCTGGACCGGGCGCGGTGGCGGGCGCGTGAGATCGCGTTCATCAAGGAGGTCCGGTATGAACGCGACCGTGCGGATGCGCTGCTCTATTCGATGCTGCCCGCGCCTGTGATCCGGCGCCTGAACGAAGGCGAGACAAGGATCGCCGACCGCTTTGCCGGAGCCAGCATCATCTTTGCCGATATTGTCGATTTCACACCGCTGGTGGCGCGCATGGACGCTGACGATCTGGTGAAAGAGCTTTCCAGCGTTTTCACGGCATTCGATGAACTGGTAAACCGGCACAATATCGAAAAAATCAAAACCATCGGAGACGCCTATATGGCGGCATCGGGCATCCCGCTGCGCCGGGACGATCATGCCGCCGCAGCTGTTGATTTTGCGCAGGATATCCTCATTGCGATGTCAGACCCTGCGGTCAACCGTGCCGGTCTGGACATCCGCATCGGGATACATACGGGCCCTGTGATTGCCGGGCTGATCGGCCGCAAACGGTCGGTCTATGATGTCTGGGGAGAAACCGTCAATCTTGCCAGCCGGCTGGAATCCACCGGCGAGGCCGGCAAAATTCAGATTTCGAACGCCACACGGCAGGCACTGACCGGGTCAGAGCGCACTTTCCGGGCGCACACCCATGACGTCAAAGGCATCGGGAAGATGACCTCTTACTTTATCGAGTAAGGAGATACCCGGCAGGGCGGTACAGTCCGGTCCGCGGGGGCTCATCCCTTGTAGGGGTCGAGCGAGGCACGCAGACCGTCACCGAGGAAATTGAACGCCAGTACCACGAAAATGATCGGCAGCATCGGGATGGCTGTCCAAGGATAGATCTCGATCGATGCAAGGTTCTGCGCATCGTTGAGCATCACACCCCAGCTCACCGCCGGTGCCCGCAAGCCCAGGCCGAGGAAACTGAGCGCTGTTTCACCAAGGATCATCGCCGGGATCGACAGAGTGGCAGATGCAATCAGGTGGCTCATAAAGTTCGGCAGCAGGTGGCGCCGGATCACGCGACCGGGTTTTGCGCCCATCATCTCTGCCGCGCGCACATATTCCTCTTCGCGCAGGGACAGAAATTTACTTCGCACCGCACGTGCAAGCCCCGGCCAGTCCAGGATGCCGAGAATGATCGAGATGATGAAGAAAACCGATACCGGCCCCCAGTTCGAGGGAACGGCTGCCGAAAGCGCGAGCCAGAGCGGCAGTTCGGGCAGGGACCGCAGGATCTCGATCATCCGGTTGATGAACCAGTCGGTCTTGCCTCCGAAATATCCCGCAATGGAGCCAAAGAAGATCCCCAGCGCGAAGGACACTGTGATCCCGATCAGACCGACCGTCAGTGACAGCTGCGCGCCGTAAAGGATGCGGCTGAAGACATCGCGCCCCAACCTGTCAGACCCCCAGAGAAAGACCGTCGCCCCGTCAGGCGCACAGAAAAGATGGGTATCGGAGGGAATGAAGCCAAAAAGGTTGTACTGGTTGCCTTCACAGAAGAACTGCAGCGGCATGGGCCGGGAGGTATCTGTCTGATAGGTCCAGCGGAAATTTTGCAGATCGGCCGTCGCCGTCGTCGGATAGACGTAAGGTCCGACAAAGCTGCCTTCGTGCCACAGATTGATCGACTGCGGCGGGGCATAGAGATAATCGGCGCTGCGCTGGTTAGGCGTATAGGGCGCGATAAAGCCGGCCACGGGCAGCATCAGATAGCTGAGCAGCAGAAAGATACCCGAAATCAGACCGAGCTTGTGCCGCTTGAATTTGCGCCATACGAGCACCCAGTTGGGCGCATCCATATCTGATCGTTCAGGCGCGGAGAGGTCCGCGTCATCGCTCCAGGGGGCTTCATCAACCCAGCGGCCGTCTGGTAGTTTCTTCATGAACCGCGCGCCCCGTAGCGGATGCGCGGATCAAGCAGCACCAGCAGCATATCAGACACCATGGTGCCTATGAGTGTGAGCAGAGCAACAAACATCAGCACGAAGCCGGCGAGGAACTGATCCTGGGATTTCAGTGCTGTCAGCAGCGAGGGTCCGATGGTCTGCAACCCCAGCACCACGGAAACAAGCACTGAGCCTGAGACCATCGCGGGCAGCAGGTTGCCGATATCGGCGACAAAGGGGTTGAAAGCCATACGCAGCGGATATTTTGCGAGCAGTTTGGAGGGGCCGAGCCCCTTGGCTTTGGCGGTCTCGACATAGGGTTTGGACAGCTCATCAAGCATATTGGCCCGCAGCCGTTGCATCATCGCCGCAGCCCCCGAGGTGCCGATCACAAACGTGGGCACGATGAGGTGGATGAGGATGGAATTTACCTTTTCCAGCGAGAGGGGCTCTCCCTCGAACTCCGGCGCCATCAGTCCGCCGATGGGCAGATTGAAATACTTGTTGCCGTAATAAAACAGCATCAACGCGAGCAGGAAGTTTGGCGTGGCAAGTCCCAGATAGCCCACGAATGCCGCTGTATAATCAACCCATGTTTCAGATTTCGCCGCCGCCAGAACGCCCAGTGGCAGCGCCACCAGATAGACGAAAAGCACTGCCGCGAGGTTGACCAGAACTGTGAGCCAGAGCGCATCGCCGACGATCTCTGATACAGGCCGGTCGAACTCAAAAGACCAGCCGAAATTGCCCTGAATAAGCCCGTACCAGCCCTGTGGCCCGGGCGCCATGCCGACCCAGATCAGATACTGTTCCCAGATCGGACGGTCGAGCGCATACTCGGTGCGCAGAAATTCCGCCTTGGCCACGCCCTCGGCCTGACCGGTGGCACGCAGCTCCGCGATCTGGTTGCTCAGATAGTCACCGGGCGGCAGATTGATGATCACAAAGACCAGGATCGACACGACCCAGAGCGTGAGCAGCATCGTGATAAATCGGTAAACGGCGTATCTGAGAAACATCATTGGGTGAGCTGCTGAAACGGATCTTCGTAGTAAAATTCATCAATGCGGTGAATGCCGAAATGCGCGCCCGGATCCCAGGCCCAGTTTGCCACGACCGGCACATTGCGCAGTTTGTCCGAGACAACCACCGGCTGCGGGGCTTCGGCGAGAATGCCGATCCCGAACTGTTGTTCTGCATGGATTTCCAGCATTTCCTGCCAGATCTTTTTGCGCCGCTGAGGGTCCGCACTGTGGTCCCAGGCTTCGCTCAGCTCCATCAGGCGCACGGCCTCGGGAATGTCGGGTGGCTCGCCCACTTCGCCGCCGGTCTGGTAATACTGCCCCCATTTCGGCCAGGCAAAGAACTCCTGATGTGTGGGCGCGAGGTACTCCGGCGGAGTGTAAACCTGGGGCAGCCCGTTGTCCCAGCCGTACCAGACCGCCGCCATTGAGAGGCCGGAATAAACGCGGTTGCGCAGGATATCGCGATCAAGCGGACGCATGATGAGCTTGATGCCGATCTCGCGCCATGTGTCGGTAACGATAGCCAGCGCATTCTCGACCTCCTGCCGTTCTCCGGCGGTTTCGATCACAAATTCCATCGGCCGCCCGTCGGGCAGCTTGCGGATGCCGGTGGGGGTGCGTTCGGTCAGCCCCATCTCATCGAGAAGTGCATTTGATTTGGCGGGGTAATAAATCGACCAGCGGAAGAGATTTGCCGGGTCAAAAAGCGGGCTGTTGGCCAGCGCGGTCATACCACCCTCCTTGGCCAGACCGAAATAAAGCGCGCGGTTGATCATGCGCCGGTCAATCCCCATGCTGAGCGCGCGCCGGAAGCGCACATCGCGAATGACCTCGCGCCAGACCGGATCGGCAAAGTTGAGGTTGGGATAGATCGCGATCTGGTTCGCAGCTCCGTTGGCCCAGAGCAGAGTGCGGTATCCGGCCCCGTCTACCTCGCCTTTTTTCAGGATCGAAATGTCCGGAAAATTAAGCCCGCGGGCCTGAAGATCGACCTCGCCGGCATTGGCCTTGGCCGCAATCAGGCCACCTCCCACAACGGTCATCTCGACGACGTCGATATAAGGAAGCTGCACACCGCGGCTGTCGATCCGGTGATAATACGGGTTGCGTACAAAAAGATGCCGGCTCGATTTTGCCGCCGAGGCATTCAGCCAGGGCTGCAACGTAGGCAGGTTCGGATTGTCGAACTTGTACATGTTGTCTTTATCATTGTGCAGCGCGGCCCAGGCCCGCACACGCGCTTTCTTGATTGCGCGTTTCAGCGTTTTCGCATCGGTAAAATCGGCATGGAACTGTTTAAGGTAATGCGCAGGGCGGTAGATGATCAGCGGGCTGGCCTGCGCCAGCAGCTGCAGAAACTGCGCATTTGCGCGCGGCCATTCGTAAACCACCGTATGCGCGTCGGGAAAGCTGACCTCGGCCAGAACGCCGTCGACGTAAAGGCTCTGGGACGGGCCGGCGGGGCTCAGTTCCTCATTCAGGGCGATGTGTTTCCAGTAATACTCAAAATCGGCCGAGGTGAACGGATGCCCGTCCGACCAGCGATGTCCGCGTCTGAGATGCAGGGTGAATTTGCGACCCTCTTCCACCTCGACATCGCGCAACAGGTCCGGGTAAAGCTCATAGTTCTGATCGTATCCGACAAGCCGCGAGTAGCCGTAAACCACCATCTGCCGGACGTCCTTGGAACGCGAAACCAGCGTCCGCAGGGTGCCGCCCTGTTTGCCGAAGGTACGTCCCTTGGCTTCCAGATCAATCACCAGCGGATCGAGCGGCAGCCGCTCGGA
>NZ_JAHEHZ010000187.1 GCF_024639605.1 Roseobacter sp.
TGCAGTCGTAAGGCGCAAGCGCAAAGCGGCCTGAACCGGCGCGTCGGATAAAAATAAAACGGCACCTCTTTGATGCGCCGTTTTTTCTGCCCGGTCAGTTACTTACTGAATGCGCGCCCAGGTCTGTTTTGAACAGATCAGCCCACCCGCCACGCAGCCTGAAAGCTTCATACGGTCCCCGCTCAGCGCAATCTTTCCAAGATAAATCTTGTCGTTGCTCGGACGCCAGACCTGCCCGCGATAATTGCCGTCGCCCTCAGGGGTCATATCTATCACCAGCGCTTTGCCAAGATTGGGCGACTGATACTCAGCACCATCCTTGAAGGTACGTGCGATTTTTCCGCAGAAATTCGCACCACAGGGCTCGATCATGACATGGGCATAGGCCCCCTCATCCGGCTCAGTCTGCCAGACCCCTTCCAGGGGATCCGCAGCGACCGCTCCGGCTGTCATCGCCACCAGGGCTGCAAATATTGTAACTCGTTTCATGTTTTCCTCCCGTCAAACTGCGCGCACCCTGCCTCGCGCCCCGAACGCATCGCAAGCGTGACCGTACGTCGCGAAGTGACGTGTCGCTGCGTTGCATTTCATGACACTTGCGTGCATGAACGCCGCGCGGGCATACGAACCTGCCGCAGCCGACACCTCACCAAAGAAAGTCCGCCGATGATCCTTTATCCCGCAATTGATCTAAAAGACGGGCAGGCCGTCCGACTTGTGCACGGAGACATGCAGCAATCGACGGTTTTCAGCGATGACCCCGCAGCCCAGGCGCAGTCTTTTGTGGATGCGGGCTGTGAATGGCTGCACCTGGTAGATCTCAACGGGGCCTTTGCCGGCATGCCCGTGAATGCGGGCCCGGTCGGGGCGATCCTGGAGACCTGCAATGTGCCGGCACAGCTTGGTGGCGGCATCCGGGATATGCAGACCATCGAAGGATGGCTGAAAAAAGGGCTTGCGCGGGTCATTCTGGGCACGGTTGCAGTGGAAGATCCCGATCTGGTGCGTACCGCCGCACGCGCTTTTCCCGGACAGGTTGCCGTCGGCATCGACGCCCGAAACGGCTTTGTCGCAACCAGGGGCTGGGCCGAAGAGACCACCGTGCGGGTCACTGATCTCGCCCGGTCTTTTGAGGACGCGGGTGTCGCTGCGATCATCTATACCGATATTCTGCGCGACGGCGCGATGAGTGGGCCCAACGTCGCCGCCACCGAAGCACTGGCGCGCGCCGTGTCGCTGCCGGTGATTGCCTCGGGCGGTGTCTCTTCGCTGGCGGACCTCATTGCGCTGCGTGACACCGGTGTCATTTCCGGCGCTATCTCGGGCCGCGCACTCTATGACGGCGCTATTGATCTGCCAGAGGCGCTGCGCGTCCTGAAAGAACCGGCCTGAGCCATTGCGACGGCTTACCCTGTGCAACTCCTGGATGCTTCTCTGGCTCAAAAATATCCTCCCCGAAGGGCCGTTTCACTGTCTTGCCCCGCCCTTCCGAACCTCATAAACCGGATTCATGCTGAAAACCCGCATCATTCCCTGCCTCGATGTCGCCGAAGGACGCGTTGTGAAAGGTGTCAACTTCGTCGATCTGCGCGATGCCGGCGACCCGGTCGATGCAGCGATCGCCTATGACGCAGCGGGCGCGGACGAGCTTTGCTTTCTGGATATCACTGCAACCCATGAAAACCGTGGCACCATGTTTGACGTGGTAACGCGAACGGCCGAGCACTGCTATATCCCGCTGACGGTGGGCGGCGGCGTGCGCACGGTGGCCGATGTTCGCGCACTGCTTCTGGCGGGTGCCGATAAAGTCTCGTTCAACTCCGCGGCGGTGGCCAACCCTGACGTCGTGGCAGAAGCCGCGGATCAGTTCGGAAGCCAGTGCATTGTCGTGGCCATCGACGCCAAAACTGTAAGCCCCGGAAAATGGGAGATATTCACCCATGGCGGACGCAAGCCAACGGGCATCGACGCGGTTGAATTCGCGCGTATCGTGGTCTCCAAAGGTGCGGGTGAAATACTGCTGACTTCCATGGACCGCGACGGCACCCGCGCAGGTTTCAACCTGCCACTCACCAGGGCGATTTCCGATGCGGTCGAGGTACCGGTGATTGCCTCAGGCGGCGTGGGTACCCTGGATCACCTTGTCGAGGGTGTCACCGAGGGAGGTGCTTCGGCGGTACTGGCCGCCTCGATCTTCCACTTCGGAGACTATACCATCGCACAGGCCAAACAGCATATGGCAGCAGCAGGCATACCGATGAGGCTCACATGACACTGGACGATCTTTACGCGACGATCACCGGGCGCAGGACTGCTGATGCCGACAATTCATGGACCGCAAAGCTGCTGAGCAAAGGGCCTGAAAGATGCGCCGAAAAGTTCGGTGAGGAGGCAATCGAGGCCATTATCGAGGCCGTCAGAGGGGACCGGGCCGCCCTGACGCGGGAGGCCGCAGATGTTTTGTATCACCTGTTGGTCATGCTGGCCGCACGCGATGTGGCGCTGTCAGATGTGATGGCGGAACTGGACAGGCGTCAGGCACAGTCCGGCCTGGCCGAAAAAGCAGCACGACGCTGAACCTGCGTCAGAGCTTTGAAGAAATCACGCCGGTCGCAAAACCACCCATGCGCAATTCGCCGAAAAGCCGCTGATATTCAATTTTCGGGCACCGGTTCTGGACAACGGTTATGCCGCGTGCCTGAGCCTTTGCGGCGGCGGCCGCATGGCTCACCCCGATCTGCATCCAGATCGTCTGAAGGCCCGGCAGCTCGTCAAGCGCCTCGTCCACAATCTCAGGCACCGCCTCTGAGCGACGAAAGATATCGACCATATCAATCCCGCCTCCGATCCCGCTCAGACTGGCAACGACCTCACGGCCGAACAGCGTCTCGCCGGCGTGCATCGGATTGACCGGCACCACAGTGAAGCCCTTGAGCGTAAGATACCGCGCCACATAGTAACTGGGGCGAACAGGGTTAACGGACACCCCCACAACCGCAATTGAGCGCGTGCGGGTCAGAATGTCTTTCAGATGGGAATGGCTGTAGCTCATGCGACGACCCTATGTCGGGTAGCAGAGGAAAAAAAGAGCGCCCGTTACCCGCGGGGGCAAGGGCGCTGCAAGGTACGGAACGAGGGACAGTAACGTCACCGGTCGGCGTTCCGGGCCAACCGGTCACAGTGTGAGATAGGTATCATCTCCTGTCAGACCAGAGAGCCTCGCAAATCTGTGAACAGGCGGCTGTGGCGCGCAAACACCCTGTGCTGCGTCAGTCGAAAATATCCTCAATGACATCAAAGGCCTCTTCGATCAGGTCCTTCATAAAACTGCTGCGTCTTTTTTTGCGCGGAGGCGATTTCCGGCGGCGCTTTTCACCAGACAGGTACTGCTTTTTCGCGGCATCGCGCCGTTCCGGCCTGCCCCGCACAGGATAAGACCGCCCGGGATGACTGGTGGGCAACCGCTTGAGTTCGTGCAGCGGCGCCCCGCAGGTTGAACAACTGAGTTCGTGTCGTCCTGGCTCCAGCACCAGTGCCGCGCGCGCGCCGCAATAACAGCAGGTTGCGATTTTGGCGGTATGGATCATGTGTCCGGCGCCCCCGCCTGCCGGGCGCCTCGGCTGGCATAAAGTGCTATGGCAGCCGCGTTCGACACGTTGAGCGAGCCGAAGCCACCGGAGGCATCAATTCTGACGAGATGATCTGCGGTCTCTTTGGTTTTTTCGCGCAGCCCCGGACCCTCTGCCCCCAGAACCAGCGCAACGGGACGGTCTTCCTTACCGGCAACGGCGGCCTCGATTGTCATCTCCGCCTCTCCGTCGAGACCCAGAACCAGATACCCCATATTCTGAAGAGCACGCATGGCATCCGAAAGGTTCCGCACCCGCAGATAGGGTTGCCGCTCCAAAGCACCGCTGGCGGTTTTTGCCAGCGCGCCGGTTTCGGGCGCCGAATGGTGTCGCGTGCCGATCACCGCAGAGGCACCCAGCACCTCAGCCGAACGCAGAATGGCGCCCACATTATGAGGATCAGTGACCCTGTCGAGCAGCATCACCCTTGGGGCCGCGTCCCCGATGCACACATCCTCAAGCCTGCCCCAGTCCAGCGGTTTCACCTCAAGTGCGGCACCCTGATGGACCGATCCCGGGTCCAGAGGGGCGCTGAATTTGCGCGGGTCCACCACCTCGGGCTCTATGCCGCTCTGTGCGATCGCATCTTCCAGACGGCCCTGCGCGTTCAGCGTCACGACGAGCCGGATCTTTTCGCGCCTCGGGTTCCGCAGCGCATCGCGCACAGCATGCAGACCAAAAAGCCAGACTGTCTCGCGCCCGCCGGCTTTTTTGTCCTGCTCTTTCCTGACCACCCATTTAGGTTTTTTCATCGGATTTTCCCGCTCTTCAGGGGCGTGCAAAAGGTAAGGTTTTCGTCTTGACGCCTGTCAGGTCCGCTAGTAATCACGCCTTCACTGCTGATGCAATGCATGGGCAACGTGGGCGACAGGCCGCAAGGTGTGGCAGGGGACTGTAACTCCCTCGCGGAGACGCACGCCTGGTTCGATTCCAGGGTCGCCCACCATTATCCTTTTATTTCATTGGATAATTTTTAGAAATCGCATTGCTGCCTAACCGTCGCCTAATGAACTGGCAGAGTGTTCAGTGCCGCAATTTATCACAAAAGCGGGAATCTATATGTTGCGTCGTAGCACGCCAATCAACATATCCAAAGCGTAGGCAAGCAGTTGTTGGGGGTATTCAAACGTGTCATTCGACGCAATCATTGTATGGTTATCAGACGGCGAGAATTCTCTAGCGGCGGCTCAAGTCGCGGTCGCACTTGTAACCGCATTAGCCACCTTGGCGCTCTGGCGTGTGACACGCGTGCTTGCCGTCGAAACGTCGGCCTTGGCCAAAATGACCTCGCGGCCTTTTGTCGTTTGCGCCCTTGAGTCGAGCGGCGCAAGCGCCGTTGCATTAAACTTGGCATTGAGAAACACAGGCAACGCAACCGCCTTCGATATCAAGCTAGAAATGTCGCCCGCATTACCAAAGCCGAACGGTGACAAGCCAGACGACGAAACACTTCCGACGCACGAAATATCGCTACTACCGCCCGACCAAGCGTTGCAGATTCAGGGCGTAATGGGGACAGAAGTTTACGGGAAAGTCTTCGATATGAAGGTTAGTTGGGCTGCTATGCCCGGCGCAGAATCGCGAGAAACGCTTTCGTACAAAATCGAACCTAAGGACGGCTTTCGCGGTGGCTGGAATACCAAGGGGCCGCACCACATTGCCGAAGAACTTGAAAAACTGCGCAAGCAAATGGCGAAGCGATAGAGAAAGGCCGCGCCTCTGTGAGACGCGGCCCCGGCGCGGTCCATGTCGCGCCCAAGCACCGGGGAATAGGAGCCAAGCTATTACGCACTGATGCTGTCTGAAAACCCGCTAGACCCGACCTTCCTGTCGCATGCAGCGATCGGCCGAAAAGAGCCCGCTGCAAACTATGCTGAATCGCGCAGAAACCGACGCGATATACCCG
>NZ_JAHEHZ010000188.1 GCF_024639605.1 Roseobacter sp.
GGGTATTTAAAGTGCCACATAAAGCCGTCGGTTTCGATGTTCTCGACCTCAAGATCGGAGATCGCCGTCTCGAACTGCGGGTCCCAGTTCACGAGGCGCTTGCCGCGGTAAATCAGGCCCTTGTTATACATATCGACAAAGACCTTGATCACCGCGTCGTGGAAATCGGGCCCCTGGCCTGTCTCGGGGTCCCCTGGTGCTCCACCCATGGTGAAAGCCTCGCGCGACCAGTCACAGGAGGCCCCCAGACGTTTGAGCTGTCCGATGATGGTGCCGCGGGATTTTACCTTTTGCTCCCAGACGCGGGCGAGGAATTTCTCGCGGCCCATCTCGGCACGTGTGGGCTCACCGTTGGCGGCCATTTCGCGTTCGGTCACCATCTGCGTGGCGATGCCGGCGTGGTCGGTTCCGGGCTGCCAGAGAACGTCGAAACCGCGCATCCGGTGCCAGCGCGTCAGGATGTCCTGCAGGGTGTTGTTAAAAGCGTGCCCCATATGCAGAGAACCTGTCACATTGGGCGGCGGGATCATGATGGAGAAAGTGTCAGTCCGTGAGGCATTGGCCCCGGCTGCGAAGGCGCCGGCCTTTTCCCAGGCGGCATAGAGGCGGTCTTCGGCCTCTTTTGCGTCAAATGTTTTGTCCAGCGCCATGATCGCACCCTCATCTACATGTTGAGCGCTGATCTAGCCGAGCAGAACGCAAAGGGAAAGGTCGCGTATCGCGTTTTCGGTATTGCGCCGGGCGCGGCGGAGCCGGGCAGCCTCCGGCAGGCCTCGATGGCCGGTCGGAGGCTTGCCCTGCCACCTGCGCCTCAGCCGGCGACGAGCGGCACCCGTACACCGGGGCGCAGCACGTCCGGGTCCCAGGGCGTTCTGGCGAAAATCTCCCCGACCCGGGCTGCAAAATGCTCAAGTGGCAGCGTGTCATACCCCGGATCAAAGCTTGCCTGATCCCAGCGCTCGCAGAATTCCGCACAGTCGTGGAAATACACATGCCCTTCGTAAGCGTCGCGCTTGTCGGGATTGCCGCCGACATGATGCCCGTAATAGATCATCTGGAAATCGCCGTGCTTTTCCACCACCCAGGCGCATTGCTCGCGCACAAATGGCCGAAGGATCGTCGCCGCATATTCGTCGTGATTATAAGGCGCAAAGATATCGCCGATGTCGTGCAGCAGCGCCGAGACGATCCAGTCGGTATCCGCCCCGTCGCGCTCGGCGCGCGTGGCCGATTGCAGCGAGTGGCCCAGACGCGTGATCTGATAGCCCGACAGGCTCTCATCAAGGCTCACCAGCGCTTTCAGAAGCCGCGATGCCGTGCCCTTGGAATATTCAACTTCGTGTTCAGTCAGAAAGGCGTAATCTTCCGCCGTGCCGTCTTTCATCTGCGTGAAGCTCACGTGGCCGGTTTTCGCGTCGCTCATGTGCAGACCCCTCTCGCAACTGGCAGACCCCGCCAAAGTGACTTTCGTCCGGGCTGCACGGCTTACACCCTAGTTTGCGAGTGCGGCGGGCGTAAAGAGCCCTTCGGGTGCATCAGTTGACGGAAAGCAGCCTGCGCGGCCGGTGCCGGGTCCTCATCGAAGGTTATCCACGCGTCCGGGGAAAAACCCCCGCCTGAATAATGACATCCGACCTGGCCGGGGGTGAAATGTCGTCAGTTCCGTCGTAACGCAAGTCCTGCCGCAGGTAGGCACTGACCATTATGCAGTCGGTCTGTTCCGGTTTCACCATCGCTCCGCTTTTGAGTGCCCGGCGGACTGGACAAGGGCTGGTGCCAGGCTACTGTTCGCTGCACAGTCTTCTCCCCCTGAAAAGGATCTCTTCCATGGACAAATTCGGCAAATCGCAGCCTGTCAAACGGGTTGAAGACGTTCGGTTTCTGACCGGTCAGGGCCGCTATGTGGATGATATTGCCCCACAGGGTACATTGCGGGGCGTCGTATTCCGCGCACCGGTTGCGCATGGCGTGATCACCGGCCTTGATGTGAGTGCCGCGCGTGAGGCAAAGGGCGTGCGCGCCGTATATACCGTGGACGATCTTGAAGCGGCAGGGCTCAACATCAACATGAACGCGACCGTTGTGAAAAATCGCGATGGTACAGACGGGGCAGCCCCCAGGCGCCCGGTTCTTGCCAAAGAACGGATGCGTTTTGTCGGGGAGCCTGTGGCCTTTGTGGTGGCCGACAGCATGGAGAACGCCCGGGATGCCGCAGAGCTCATTGAGCTTGAGTATGATGATCTTGACGTCAAAACCGATCTCGGGCCCGGCGGACCGCTGGTGCACCCCGAGGCACCGGAAAACCGCGCCTTTGACTGGGGCATGGGCGATGAAGCGGCCACCGAGGCGGCCTTTGCCAAAGCCGCCCGACGCGTCTCGCTGGACGTCGGTGACAACCGCATCATCTGCAACGCGATGGAGCCGCGCGGATGTCTGGCAGAATGGGACGGAAGCCGTCTGCATGTGGCACTGGGCGCGCAGGGCGTCTGGGCGCATAAGGCGCAGATCGCGCAGGCCCTGAACCTCGATCCGGAAGCGGTACATGTGACAATTCCGGACGTGGGCGGCGGGTTCGGCATGAAGGCCTTTGCCTATCCGGAGTATTTTCTCTGCGCCCATGCGACGCGCGACCTCGGGACACCGGTCGCCTGGATGTCGGACCGCACCGAAGCGATGCTGAGCGACAACGGCGGACGCGATCTGACTTCGCTGGCGGAATTTGCGTTCGACGAAAATAACAAAATCACCGCCTATCGGGTGCGCACCAAATGCAACCTCGGCGCCTATAATTCGCAGTTTGGTCAGCCCATCCAGACGCAGCTTTTCAGCCGGGTGCTGATGGGGTGCTATGATGTGCAGACCACCTGGCTGCAGGTCGAAGGTTATTACACCAACACGGTGCAGATCGACGCCTATCGGGGGGCGGGGAGACCTGAGGCGATTTATGTGCTGGAGCGGCTGATGGACCGTGCCGCGCGCGAGCTTGGCGTGGACCCTTTTGAACTGCGCCGGATCAATTTCATCAAACCGGACCAGTTTCCTTATGACACGGCTACAGGGGAGACCTATGACGTGGGCGATTTCGCGCGTGTGATGGCGCGGGGGGCGGCGGAAGCGGATGTTGCAGGCTTTGACGCGCGCCGTGCCGAAGATGCCGGGAAGGGTCTGATGCGCGGCATTGGCATCTGTTACTATATTGAAAGTATTTTGGGCGATCCTTCGGAAGGCGCGCGTGTTGCGTTCAATGAGGATGGTACTGTGACGATCTTTGTCGGCACACAGAGCACAGGTCAGGGGCACGAGACGGTCTATGCCGGTTTCCTGTCGGATCAGACGGGTATTCCCGCTGACCTCATTGAAGTTGTGCAGGGTGACAGCGACCGGATTGCCAAAGGCGGCGGCACCGGGGGGTCGCGGTCCGTGACCGTGCAGAACAACGCGACACTGGCTGCCGTGGATGTGATGACGGAAGCCTTCAAGGCCTTTCTTGCCGATGAAATGGGGGTGCCGGCCGCTGAGATCAGCTTTGATGACGAGCGGTTCCGGGCGGAGGGCTCGAACCTGACGCCGACGATGCTGGAGGTTGCTGAAATGGCCCGCGCGGCCGGCCGCGAGGACCTGCTGAGCCATGAGGCCCGCGCAAAACTGCCCGCGCGCAGCTTTCCCAACGGTTGCCATATTTCTGAGGTAGTGATTGATCCCGAAACCGGAGTGACCACTGTGGACCGCTATTGCGTCGTTGACGATTTTGGCAACCTTATCAACCCGATGCTGGCCGAAGGCCAGGTGCATGGCGGGGTTGTTCAGGGCATCGGGCAGGCGATCACCGAGCAGGTTGTGTACGACACCGAAGGACAATTGCTCACGGCATCGTTTATGGATTACGCCTTGCCGCGGGCGGGCGACATTCCCCATATAAGTTTCACCTCCGAGCCGGTACCTTCGACCGCCAATATCATGGGTATGAAGGGCTGTGGCGAGGCAGGCACCGTCGGTGCGCTGGCTGCTGTCGCCAATGCGGTACAGGATGCACTCTGGGAGCGGGGCGTGCGGCAGGCAGACATGCCCTTCACCCCTCATAACGTCTGGGAGCTGATCAGAAGTGAGGACATCGCAGCGCAATAAGGGCCTGCTTGGCTGGCTGCGGGGCAGGATATGGCGCCGTCCGGCCAGCGATTTTGCGCCGCGCCGCGGGACTGTCACCCATGTGATCATTCTCGACGGAACGATGTCCTCGCTGGAGCCCGGGTATGAAACGCACGCCGGGATTACCTATAAGCTGATGCGCGAGACGGGCGGTCGGGTCTCCATCTATTATGAGCCGGGGCTGCAATGGAGCAACTGGCGCACGGCGATGGATGTGTTCGCAGGGCGTGGCATCAACCGCCAGATCCGCCGCGCCTATGGTTATCTCGCGTCGCGCTACCAGCCCGGCGACCGGATTTTCCTGATGGGCTATTCGCGCGGCGCCTATGCGGTGCGCAGTCTTGCCGGCATCATCGATCTGGTGGGATTACTGCGTGCCGAAGAGGCAACCGAGCGCAATATCCGCGAGATTTACCGCCACTATGAAAACGATCCTGGCACTGACGCCGCGCGGGCCTTTTCGGGTGCGAGGTGTCACGACACGGTTGTAATTGAGATGATAGGAGTGTGGGACACGGTCAAATCGCTGGGGCTTAACCTGCCGTTTCTCTGGCGGCTGAGCGTCAAGAAGCACGATTTTCACAACCACGCGCTCAGCCACAATGTCAGGGCCGGATTCCATGCGCTGGCCATGGATGAGACACGCGTGGCTTATGCGCCGGTGCTCTGGTCAACGCCTGAAGGCTTCGGCGGCAGGGTCGAGCAGATGTGGTTTGCGGGCACCCATGGCGACATCGGTGGACAGCTTGGCGGGTATGAGGCGGCACGCCCGCTGGCCAATATCCCGCTGGTGTGGCTGCTGGGCCGGGCGCAGGCCAGCGGCCTGCCGCTGCCCGAAGGCTGGATGCAGCGGTTTCCGCAGGATCCGACAGCGCCCATGCTGGGCACTTTCCGGGGCCACGGCAAATGGCTGGTGTCACGCCGCAAACGGATCCGGATGCAGGACAGTTCAGAGCGGGTTCACGAAAGCGTCGGCCTGCGCGCGGCGTCGCGGCCTGCGGCAAACCGCTGGATTCAGACGGGCAAAACTGTCTGACGCGACGGGTCAGAATTTTGCCGTTTTGATGTGATACAAACGGTCCGGCGCTTGAAACGGAGGCCCCGGTGAACCGAATGTCATTTCTGGCTGGTGTAGTCCTGAGCAGCGCAGCGCCCCTGTCTGCAGGTCAGCCCATCAGTGAAAGTATGGTGCAGTGCGGCGCGCTTTACTCGGTTGCAGCAGGCTGGGTCGACCAGAATGGCACCCGCGACAAGCTGAGGGATGCGGCTGAGGCCTGGGCAGTATCGGCTGAAGCGCGCGCCGCGACCGAAGGGCGAAGCGATCCTGCGGGATATGTCGAAAGCCTGTGGCCGGTCAAATGCAGCGCATGGTCCGCAAA
>NZ_JAHEHZ010000189.1 GCF_024639605.1 Roseobacter sp.
CTCTTAAGGTTAAAAAAGACATGTTTTGCCTTGGCATATGACCTTACGGCACCCGGGCCTGCCTTGCGGAAAACATCCTTTGCGACCGTCAGAATCACCGCGTCATGGTCATGCGCCCGGGGCGCCGCGACGGGGATGATTCCCTGTACCGCCGGCCGCATCGGTTTGGCTGACCCACGGGGCGGTCGCATTTACCCGGACACCAGATTATTCAGGCTCACCGATCACTGCGCAACTCAGGTTTGCGCATGTCCGGAGAGTTTCCCTTAAACGTCAGACCCATTTTAAACACCCGCCCGCAATGTGCAGGCAGTTCCCGCGGCAGCATCATTAAACCAGCGGGTTGGCATCTTGTCCCCGGTTCCGTCGTTCATCCGGAGCCCCGCCAGAAAAGTTTCACGATGACAGCCTGACCCCTGAGCCTGATGCGACTGGTGACACGGGTCGACACCGGTGCAGTACCCGCCGATCAGTCCGGAAGGAAGAGCAGGAGTTCAACTCTGTCCCCGCCGCGCGCAGAACCTGACCATGGCCATCGTCCTGAACAGGATCGCACGTTTTTTGACCAGCGCAATTCTGAATTTGCGCTATATTGTTTCGATGACCCTTGCGGCCTCTGCAACCCGGATGCTTTCCGCCCTGCTACGTGCCGACGATCGTGATCGTCGCATAAAGTACGTCAATCAGACCCGCGGCCAGTGGTCCCGGTCCTGAGGTATTCTTGCGGATGTCCGGTTGGCGGTGCTTTTCGTTGCCGGGGTGATGCGTTCTGGCGGGCTGCCCGCGAAAATTCCCACATTGAGTGTCACTCCTTAAATCTCTTCGGGCAGGGGCACATATGCCTCTTCTGTGGCGCCGGGACAGACACCTGATCCGAATACGCCGAAATCGCCTGGTTACAGGTGACAACCACAAGGTAACTGGCCGGCCTGCCCGCCCGCCCGGACCGGGCCGTTCGCAGTCATCCGCCGTTGCTGGCCGCAGGATCGCTTTCGTCTGTCATAAATGTCAGACGGATCGCGGCGCTCAGATCGTTGGCCTCTGCCCTGCAGGTGCGGCAGATACCGCCATGCAGGTCCGTGATACGTCCTGCTTATGTGTTAATGCAGGTCACCGTCCGGGGTCTGTCCGGTTCTGACCACCACGGGCAGCCCGAAATAATCAGGACCAGTACCGGCAAACTAAAGGTCGTTCAGACTGTGCACGGTCCGGGGTCGCCGTGGAGGTCGCCAGGCAAGGGGCGCCTTTCCTGCCAGAGCTATATTCCGGGCGGCCTGCCAGTTCGGCCGTGGTCTTGCCTTCCGGTCCTGGTCACGCGGGAAGCGGGCCTGCCGGGCCAGGCTCACTGCGCTGTCTCTGTGATGTCTTTCAGGTAGGGGTTCACCTTGCGGACATGATCGTATGCTGCAGGATCGATGTCAGCAAAAAGCATGTCAGCAGTGTCCGCTGACGCCGAAGCTATCACCGTGCCATCGGGGGCTGTAATCGATGACATCCCCTGAAAGGTAAAACGCTCGTCCGTTCCGCAGTGATTGGCATAGACCACAAAAATACCGTTCTCAAAGGCGCGCACCGGGATCATCTGTGTGGCGGTGAAGGCTCCCGACGCACCTGCCGGCAGGGCGGTCGGCACGACGACCACATCCGCGCCCGCGATGGCCAGGCGGCGGATGTTTTCCGGAAACTCGATGTCGAAGCAGATCAGAACGCCGATTTTCAGGCCCTGCCATGAGAAGAGCACTGCCGAGGGGCCGTCGCTGGCAAAGATGCCTTTCTCGTAATCCCCGTAGAGCATCGCCTTGCGGTAAACCTGTGGCGTGGCGGGCGTGTTGCCTTCGACAGGGCGAAGGATCATGGCGCTGATGTAACAGGTGTGTCCTGCGCGTTCCGGAAATCCGGCAACGAGTGCTGTGCCGGTTTCCTGCACGACCTTTTGCAGCCGCCCCGACCAGGCGCCACCGGCCTGCTGTGCCAGATCGCGCAGCACCGGACCGCGGCCATATCCCGACAACGCCAGTTCCGGCGCCACAAGCAGCCCCGCACCCGCAGCTGCCGCCTCGCGCAGTGCCGTCTCAATGGCATCTGCACGCGCGTCCGGCGCGATACCTGCCGGCATCTGATAAAGCGCTGTTTTCATGAGGTGTCTCCCGCAGTGTTGACCGGCCGCAAAAGACAGGCAGGCATGCAACCCTTGCACGGTTCGCAGCCACCGGTCCATGGCCAGGGCATGGTCAGGGTCTGTCATTTGATGTGACACTCTGTGATCCGTGGCTGCTGAACTGACGCGCGATTAATCAGAGCACGGCCCGGAACCGCGCCAATGCTGCACATGACCGCCTGGCTCGCGTGACATTTCCGGGCACGGGACGGTAGGGTAAGCAAGGCAAACCGCCACCCGCGCCCATCTCAGCAAACAAGAAACGGACAGCTCTTGCGTTACACCTCTCCCTCGACCCCCGATCAGTTTGCGCCACGGTTCTCGCAGATCGCCACTTTTATGCGCGTCCCCGTGGCAGAGACCATCGCCGACGCGGACATCGGTCTTTTCGGCGTGCCCTGGGACGGAGCGCTGACCAACCGGCCCGGCACCCGTCACGGCCCGCGCGAAGTGCGCAACCAGTCCACGCTGATGCGCGCGATCAATCATGCCACCCGCATCAACCCGTTTGAGCTCGCGCGCATCCGCGACATGGGCGATGTACCCTTTACCCGTATGTTCGAGGTCGAGGCCTCGCATGACGAGATCGAAGCTTTCGCCGCGATGCTGGTGGCGGAGAATGTGTTGCCGCTGGCCATTGGCGGCGATCACTCTGTCACCCTGCCGCTGCTGCGTGCGATAGCAAAAGAGCCGGTGGCGCTCATTCATATCGATGCCCATGCCGATACCACCGACAGTTTTCAGGGCTCGAAGTTCAATCACGGCGCGCCCTTCCGGCGGGCGACCGAAGAGGGGCTCATCGATCCCGCAAAAACCATCCAGATCGGCATTCGCGGCACGCAGAATACGTCCGACGGCTGGGATTTCTCGGCAAATGCGGGCATGCGTGTGGTCTTTTGCGAAGAGTTTCATGATCGCGGCCCGCAGGCGATCGCTGATGAAGCCCGCGCGCTTGTTGGCGATACGCCTGTTTATCTGACCTATGACATCGACAGTCTGGATCCGGTCTATGCGCCGGGCACCGGCACGCCGGAGATCGGCGGGATGACAACCCATCAGGCACAGGTCCTGCTGCGGGGCCTGCGCCATCTTAACTATGTCGGTGCGGACATGGTAGAGGTCTCGCCGCCCTTTGATACAGGCGGTGTGACATCGCTGGCCGGGGCAGCCCTGGCCTATGAAATTCTGTGCCTGCTGGCCGAAGTGCGCGCCGGCCGCGCCGTCGGAAAGGAGGGCTGAGATGTCGCTTCCCGTTGACGCAGACTGGTACCGTCACGAACAGCTTGATGCGCGCACAGTTCTGATTACGGAGCCGCGCGTGCACCCGGTTTTTTCGGCCAACATGCACCTGGTTCTGGGCCGCGACAAAGATCTGCTGATCGACAGTGGCATGGGGGTAGCCCCGTTGAAGCCTTTTGTGGATGCGCAGCGGCCGGAGCCGGATAAGCCGCTGATCCTGCTGTCCACCCATACCCATGTCGATCACATCGGCGCCGCGCATGAATTCGCCATTCGTCTGGTACATCCGCTTGAGGCGGCAGAGATGGAGGCGCCGTCGGACTATTCGCTGCGCAGTGATGCCATCCCCGCGCGCTTCCGTGCGCTTTTTGAGGAGGCGGGATATGCACCGCTCTGGCCGCTGCTGATCGATGCCGTCCCGCACAAAGGATACGACCCTGACGCCTGGCGGTTGCAGGGTGCTGACCACACGGGGAAGGTGAACGACGGCGATGTCATCGATCTGGGCGACTGGCAGGCCGAAGTCCTGCATCTGCCCGGCCACTCACCGGGGCAGGTCGGGCTTTTCCATCATGACAGCGGCACGCTTTTCGGGGCGGATGCGATCTATGACGGGCCGCTCATTTACGACGGGCCCGGCATGAGCATCCCCGACTATGCCGCCACGCTGCGGCGCATTGCGGCTCTGCCGGTGACCCGGGTGCACGGCGGGCATGACCCGGAGTTCGGCAAAGCGCGTCTGGATGAGATTGTGCAGGAGTACCTGGAGCGCTGGGGCGTGTGAGGCGCGGGTGGTTTATCGCTCGCCCGGGACGGGCGGCCTGGAGACTGCCCGGGACGGATGGATCAGGCGTCTACCGGCACCTGCACAGGATCAAGAGACCGCGCCGTCTCGCGCCCGTCAAAGGCCAGAGCATGCCATGTGAATTCATCGCCCCGTTCCAGAGCTACATGGCCCTCGTGCAGCGGATTGGTCGACAGGGCTGCAATGCCAAACCGGCCATCCCAGTGACCCAGAAGATATTCGCTCTCGAACTGCGCGTGCAGGGCCGCCTCATCACGCTCGCCGGCTGCAAGTGCCGCGCGAAATGCGGTTGTGTCGCCCGCAGGTGCGGGGCCCATCGCAAGCACAAAGAGCGATCCGCTGTCGATCAGCAGACCCGTCTGTGCCCCCGCGCGTACCGGGTGAACCTGCGGCACCGGCATCTCTTCGCGCCGCCAGAGCTCACGGTATTCCGAGAGCACGCCATCCTCGATGAGCGCGCCGTCCGCGTCCCATGACATCTGCCCGATATCAGCCTGCGGCGGCACACCATGCCAGTTGATATGCCGGTGCCAGGTGCACCGGCCGTCCTGCACCGTGGTGTGGCCCGCAAACCCTTCGGCCTCCAGCAGGCGGCTCAGATCACGGGCCGGCAGCTCGGAAAGCGCACTCAGACCGCGTACATCGGGCCGCTCGGCAGGAATACGCAGATCCGCAAAGAGATCACCTGCCTGCAGCCAGTGCACCTGCGTCGAATGATCCTCAAACCCTGGCGCGCGGATCCACTCCCGGCGCCAGTGCCCCTGCAATGCCGCCTGACCGGTCATGCCGCGGCCCTCCGCCAGGACCCCATCGCCGCGATGATCGCATCGGCGTTCTGCAGCGCGCCGGTCTGCAGATATTCCATCGCGTTGAGCGAGGCCTGATGCGCCTCGGGCGAAGAGCCGCCGACACAGTCCTGCACCACCCGGCAGTGGTAATCATGCTGATGCGCATCGACGAACGTGTAATGTACGCAGACATCCGTCTGACAGCCCACAAGGATCAGCGTCTGCGCCCTGAGCCCTTTCAGCAGAATTTCCGTCTCGGTCCCGAAAAAGCATGAATACCGCCGTTTGTGCACAAAGTAATCGGTATCGCGCATGTCCATCTCTTCGGCGGCGACGGGTGTGCCGGGATTGTCTTCCATGCAGTGAATGTCCTCATCCCCGTCAAGCTCCCGGCCGAAATCGACCATATCGCGGCGGTGGATTTCCTGGAAAAAGGTCACCGGAATATCGTTGTCATGGGCGGCATCAACAACCGACCGGGCGCGGGCGATATTCTCCTGCCAGCCTGGCATTT